>JAZNPF010000034.1:0-6061 GCA_045589495.1 Clostridia bacterium | reverse complement strand
AAGTATGATTGGAAGGTGGAAATAAAAATGCAAAGAGAAAAATTCGGATCACGATTGGGGTTTTTGCTGATTTCGGCAGGTTGCGCCATCGGATTGGGTAACGTGTATCGTTTCCCGATTATCACAGGAACCTACGGCGGAGGATTTTTTGTTTTGATTTACTTACTGTTTTTGATTTTGCTGGGACTTCCTGCAATGACGGCAGAACTTTCAGTAGGAAGGGCAAGCCAAAGAAGTATTGCTTCTTCCTTTGAAGCGTTGGAAAAACCGGGTCAAAAATGGCATTGGATGAAATATTTGGGAATTTCGGGTAACTACCTGCTGATGATGTTTTACACCATTATTTCAGGATGGATGATAATTTATTTCATTCAATATCTGACAGGCTCGATTTTTGATGTTACAATAGGAATCACCGACACCGCAGTTGCCGCAGAACAATTGAGTGCCCATTTCGGAAGTATTGTCACCAATCTTCCTTTGGTTTTCTGCACCACTTTGGCAGTTATTGTGATTTGCTTTGGCATTTGTTCGCTGGGATTGCAACAGGGCGTTGAAAAAATTACAAAAATAATGATGGTCGTTCTTTTTGCCCTCATGCTGGCTTTGGGTATCTACTGCTGTACTCTTGACGGTGCGCTGGACGGAATTCGATTTTACCTTGTTCCTTCTTTGACAAAGCTGAAAGAAGCCGGTATCGGAACAGTCGTTTCTGCCGCTATGGGTCAGGCGTTCTTTACCTTAAGTGTGGGAATCGGTTCCATTGCAATTTTTGGAAGCTATATTAACAAAGACCGTCGTTTGCTGGGAGAAGCAGCTACCATTATCAGCTTGGATACCTCCGTTGCTCTGTTATCCGGTTTTATCGTTTTTCCTGCTTGCTTTACCTTTAACGGAGGACAAACTGCAGATGCAGGAAGCGTTGGCGCAAGCTTCCTGTTTACCACTCTTTCTGGTATTTTTAATGCCATGCCCTTTGGCAGAATTATTGGCACTCTGTTTTTCCTCTTTATGATATTTGCCGCTTTTTCAACGGTCATTGCCGTTTTTGAAAACATTACAAGCTTTTGGCTGGAGCTGACCAAAATGAACCGAAAAACCATTGCGGCAGTCAATATAGTTCTGATGATTCTTCTCACCCTGCCTGCTATTTTGGGATTCTCTGTTTGGGATTTTGTGCAAATCGGTGGCAAAGGAATTATGGATTTAGAAGATTTTATCATCAGCAATAATCTGCTTCCTCTGGGTGCTCTGGCTTATATTGTTTTTTGTTCCTACAATAAAATTGGTTGGGGTTGGTCGAACTTTATCACCGAAGCAAACACAGGGGATAAAGGTCCCAAATTCCCTTCCTGGATGAGAGTTTATGTCAAATACATTCTTCCCCTCATCATTTTAATTGTTTGGCTGTCAGCATATCTTCCTATCTTATAAAAATAAGAGAAAAACCGTCAGGAAACGATCAAGATTTCCTGACGGTTGTTTACTTTTTATCAAAATAAATACTTGTCGTTCCCCTATATTGTCTTCGATTCATTTTGACAAATAAGTAAAAATCCCCGCTCTTACGAACGAGGATTTTTGGTGCCGCTGGCCGGAGTCGAACCGGCACGGTATCGCTACCGGCGGATTTTGAGTCCGCTACGTCTGCCAATTCCATCACATCGGCGAAAACTTACTATAACAGTATACAACATCTTTTTAAATATTTCAAGTCTTTTTTTAAATTTTTTTAAAGAAAACGGGAGATTTATACATCTCCCGTTTAAACTTAGATATTATCGAGCGCATTTAGCAACGATTTCTTTCATTTGCTCCATTTTCTCTTCCATATCAGCAACCATTTTAAACTGTGTACGTGCACGGTCTAAATTATGGTTTTCTCTATGAATTTTAAAGTAAACGTCACCATTTAAGTGGTCACCTAAAAATCTGATGCCACACTCAAGTGTCATAAGTTTTGCAGACATAGGAAGAAGTTCAATTTCTTCTTTAGTAATGCTGTCGCCCACTTCACTTAAGAAACCTTTAACATAATGTTCAAAAAGATTAAGGTCACAATATACTTTAGAGAGATCTTTTTCATCCTCAGCAGCAGGGTTAGTGCCAAAACGGATAGAATCACCAAAATCATAAAGCAAAGAACCTGGCATAACTGTATCAAGGTCAATTACGCAGATACCTTTACCACTTTCAGCATCTACCAATACATTATTAAGTTTCGTATCGTTATGTGTTACTCTTAACGGGATTTTTCCGTCTGCTATACCGTCAACAATTATACCCGCATCGCATTTTCTTGCCATCGCAAAATCAATTTCAGCCTGAACGTCTTTTGCTTTTCCGGATTTATTATCAGCAACAGCCTTTTCAAAATCATTATATCTTATTTTGGTGTTGTGAAAATCTTTAATTGTTTCAAACAATTTATCTGCTTCAAAATCAGAAAGCATTCTCTGAAATTTACCAAATGCCGCTGCAGCATTATAAAAGTCTTTCGGATCTTCCACAACCTGATAACTTATAGCATCATCAATGAAGATATACACTCTGTAGTAATCACCTTCATCGGTTTTAACATAACTTTTACCATCTTTTGCAGGAATAACAGTAAGAGTTTCTCTTTTGGAATTTCCGCCTGCAGCATCAATTTTTTTCTTTAAAAACTCTGTTACCATAACAACGTTATTCATAAGTTCTTCAGGCGAAGAAAATACCGTGTTATTGATTTTCTGCAATATGTACTTTTCATTAGAAGTGGTTTTAAGTAAAAAAGTGGAATTTATATGTCCTTCACCATACGGAGTGGCTTCTACGTATTCGCCTTCTATCTGAAATGATTCAGCAATATTTTTTAAATTAAATTCCATCGTACAGTCCGTCCTCTACAAGTTTTTTCATTGCTTTTTGTACTGTTTCTTTATCCTCTTTATATGTAATACCGTACCATTTGTCTTTGTTAGGAATTGCTTTTACAGTTGCTTTGCCCGATTTAACTAAATCACCAACAACGGTAGGAATCAAAAACTCTGCTTTCAAAAGGTTGTCACCCTGAAGGAATTTTTTGTATTCTTCCTCTAATACAGGGAAAATTTCTGGGCCGAATGACCAGAGGTTCATTGAAACTTTTGAATCTTCGTCAAGCGTAATCTGTTCACCATTATCGCCTGTGCATTTAAAGTTTTCAATATCAGTACGTTCATTGATGTCAACCATATATCCGTCTTCTATAACACATACACCACGTGCAACAGAACCATTATCACTAACAGTATTTTTAAGATCATAACAAACCATAGCAAATTCAAATTCACCTGCAGTCTGCATAAACTTATTAAGTTCCTCAAAAGCGTTGCTGCCATAATAGTCGTCAGCATTCAAAACAGCAAAAGGACCGTCAATAACATCTTTGCAGCATAAAATAGCATGTGCTGTACCCCAGGGTTTAACTCTGCCCTCAGGAAGATTGTCAACTGTCTGGAAAACATATTCAACGTCAATCTTTTCTTCAATTTTTTTACCAACTAATCTTTTGAAATCAGCCTCAATGCTTTCTTTTATAATAAATACAACTTTATTAAAGCCTGATTTTTTAGCATCATAAACAGAGAAATCGAGCAACGCTTCGCCATTAGGTCCGATGGGTTCCATCTGTTTAAGTCCACCAAAACGGCTGCCCATACCCGCCGCCATTACAACTAATGTTGTGTCTTTCATAATAATTACCTCCGCAAACGTATATTATAATCTTTTTTCAAGTTCTGCTTTTTCTTCTTCATAACCGGGTTTGCCCAAAAGCGCAAACATATTCTTCTTATATGCTTCTACGCCAGGTTGGTCAAACGGGTTAATTCCAAGCATATATCCGCTTACTGCACAAGCCTTTTCAAAGAAATACACAAGATTACCAAAATGATATGCATCAAGTGCAGGGATATTCAAAATCAAATTAGGAACTCCGCCATCATTATGAGCGAGTACAGTTCCAAGGAACGCTTTGCCGTTTACATAACTTACTGTTTTTCCAGCAAGGAAATTAAGTCCGTCAATATTTTCAGCATCACTTAAAATTTCGATATCTTTTTTAGGCGTTTCAACATTCAAAACAGTTTCAAATAAAATCCTTCTGCCATCCTGAATGTACTGTCCCATAGAATGAAGGTCGGTTGAAAAGTTTGCTGATGCAGGGAAAATTCCTCTTTGATCTTTTCCCTCACTCTCACCGTAAAGTTGTTTCCACCACTCTGCAAAATACTGAAGAGCAGGTTCATAACTTATAAGCATTTCAATATCTTTACCTTTACGGTTCAATATGTTTCTTACTGCTGCATATTTGTAACAATCGTTATTTTCAAAATCTGCTTTATATGCCTCTCTTGCTTCCTGTGCACCACGCATAATTTCGTCGATATCAATACCTGCTGCCGCTATCGGAAGTAATCCCACAGCTGTTAAAACTGAAAAACGTCCGCCAACATCGTCAGGAATAACAAAAGTTTCATATCCCTCTTTATCAGCAGAATTTTTAAGTGCACCGCGCGCTTTGTCAGTAGTAGCGTAAATTCTGCTTTTAGCACCTTCAACACCGTATTTATTGATGAGCATATCACGAAATACTCTGAAAGCAATCGCAGGCTCTGTGGTGGTTCCGGATTTGGAAATTATGTTAACACTGAAATCTCTGTCACCAACAAGTTCAATCAAATCATTAAGATATGTTGAACTGATGGAGTTTCCGGCAAAGAAAATCTGCGGTGTATCTTTACATTTAAGATTGTAAAAAGTATCTGTAAGCATATCAAGAGCAGCCTTGGCGCCAAGATATGAACCGCCTATACCTATAACAATAAGAACTTCTGAATCTTTTTTGATTTTTTCAGCTGCTTTTTTAATGCGGTCAAATTCATCTTTGTCATAATTCACAGGAAGATCAACCCAACCCAAAAAATCATTTCCTGCGCCTTTTCCGCTTTCGAGGATATCTGCTGCGGTCAAAGTCAATTCCTTCATATTGGCAATTTCACGTTCAGAAACGTAATTACTTATTTTTGATAAATCCAAAGATACCATATTTCACCTGTTCCTTTCAATCGTTATTAGATTGCTAATAATCAAACATATATATTATACTACCATTTTCCTATTTTTACAAGTGTTTTTTACTTGATTTCATCTTTTTTATCACGCCCCATCAGATCAGATATTGCAAGTTTAGGTGATTTGCCGTTATAGAGCACTTCATACGCCTCGTTTATAATAGGCATTTCGACATCGTACTTTTTACCAAGTTCATACGCTGCGCTGGCACAATGTACACCTTCAACAACCATATGAACTTTATCAAGTGTGTCTTTAAGGCTGTTACCCTGACCTATCAATATACCTGCACGTCTGTTCCTTGAATGCATACTGGTACACGTTACAATCAGGTCACCTATACCTGACAGACCGTAGAAAGTTTCCGGTTTGGCGCCCATTTTTATTCCAAGACGTGAAATTTCTTTAATTCCTCTAGTCATAAGTGCTGCTTTTGTATTATCACCAAAACCGACACCATCTATTATACCAGCACAAAGCGCCATTACATTTTTAAGTGCTCCACCCAGTTGAACCCCCAGCACATCATCACCCGAATACACTCTGAATGTATCACACATAAATGTGTTCTGTACAGTTGAAATAGCGTCTTTGTGTATTGATGCGGCAACGTTTGCCGTAGGGATAAAACGTGCAACTTCTTCAGCATGCGAAGGTCCTGACATAACAACAACTCTGCACTGCGGAATTTCTTCTTCAACAACTTCGGACAAAGTTTTCAATGTCCCGTCTTCAAGTCCTTTTGAAAGGATTACTATTATTGAATTGTTGCTTACATATTTGCTCATTGATTTGGCTGTAGAACGTATAACAGATGACGGTGTTACCAGAACAATGATTTTCTTGCCCTCAACGCAGGAAATATCACTCGTGTATGAAATGTTGTCACCAAGATGTATTCCGGGTAAAAACTCCTTGTTTTCTCTATCACGGGCAAGTGAATCACTTTCAGACTGCTGCCACG
>JAZNPF010000033.1:0-36563 GCA_045589495.1 Clostridia bacterium | reverse complement strand
CTCAAAATTCTGTCTGACTTTACTAATTATAAAGTGCATTTTTAAAACTCTTTGGACTTTTAAAAAGTCCCGCTTTTTTTATGCTGTTCATTTTTCAAAGATCGATTCTGTCACTCGCTTTCCCCGAGCGACTTGATTATTATAACACGTCTGCGCACCGTTGTCAACACCTTTTTTGAAATTTTTCAAAAAATTTTTACCCCGTTCGCAGAGTGCTTATTTAATATATCATAATAAGATAGTTCTGTCAACTGCTTTTTTAAAAAAAATTAAATTGTAGCAAAATACATAAAACAAATGCCCATTTTTTATGTCGAGTTATACAATTTCTTGAACTATTTGTCATTTTGGCTGTTTTCTACGCCATCATTTTCGGCAGATGATATATTGTCAGCGTTTTCTCCGTCGCTTTCAAAATACGGCAGCAAACTTATTTCCTCTATACATTCACGTTTATATTTTGTGGCTTCATCGTCAACGGTATCAATTTTCATAATTCCTTTGCGATAATTTTTCTTCATATTATAATACCTCCGAAAAGATTTTATCTTTCGAAGGTATTATTTGCAAATATTGATTTTTTATTCTCATTAGGTCTGTAGCACGCCGTGGCGCAGTATACTTTTTTGGCGCCGTTCAAAAGGAGAACACGGCTACATTCACTACTTGTGGTGCCCGTGGTATAGATATCATCAATCAGTAAAACATTTTTATATGCAAACGAAATATCACTGCCGATATCAAACGTGCCTTTTATAATGCGTCTTCGTTCATCATATTTTAATTTATAAAAAGGCGGATTGTCTTTGACTTTTATCATTGCATCTTTTAAAAAGGGAACACCAAGTCTTTCTGCAACTTGTTCAGCAATTACTTCAGATTGATTATATAGTCTGTTTCTGTTGCCCATTGGCACACATACGACACATTCGATGTTTGTGCTCCATTTGAAGTTGCGTATGTGATTACAAATAATATCGGCAAATGTAAATCCGTAATACTTTTTGTTGCTGAATTTGAATCTGTTCATCGCTCTGCGTGTAAACTTAGTATACGGAAGAACAGATACGGTTATTCTGCCATTTGCCTCTACTGTTTGTCCGGAACGAGTAGCAACCGCTTTACACTTGCGACATAGATTTATGTTGTCAATTATTTTCACGGGTTTTCCGCAGATGACACAAGGACGGACATATAAAACATTCAGAAAACGACGTGTGAAATTACTCATTGGCAACACCCTCCGCCAATTTTTCTTTCAAAGATGAGTAACGCAATACGGTGCGGTTGTTGTCAACCATTTTACGTATAATATCTTCCCTGCCGACAAGAACGACAAGGCTTTTTGCACGTGTAACGGCAGTATAGAGAAGATTACGGCTGACGAGCATATACGGAGCATCATATACAGGGACGATAACAACAGGGAATTCGCTTCCTTGACTTTTATGGACTGTTGCGGCATAGGCAAGTTCTAGTTCATCAAGGTCTTTGAAATTATATGTAACCCGTCTGTCCTCAAAAACGACCGCCATAGTTTTAAGCATTATGTTTATATCGTTTATATAACCCACGTCACCATTAAATACTCCTGTGCCCTCTTCTAAAGTTTTAACATCATACCACTCAAGGTCGTAATTATTTTTTGTCTGCATAACCCTGTCACCAACACGGAAAGTTACATTGCCGTTGCTTTTCTCGGGCTTTCCGTCTTCTTGAGGATTGAGGGCGTCCTGCAAAAGTGTGTTAAGGTTAATCACCCCTGCAATACCTTTTTTCGACGGAGAGAGCACCTGAATATCAGCAGATGAAATCCCGTATTTTTCGGGCAATTTTTCAAGGCACAACGAAGTTATATATTCAGCACCGTCAGACGGTGACGGAAGATTAGCAAAGAAAAAGTCAGTATTTTCGCCATTACATACCGGATAATCTCCGCCGTTGATTTTATGTGCGTTTACAACAATCATACTTTCTTCTGCCTGACGGAAAATTTCTGTAAGGCGGATAACAGGAACAACACCGCTTTCTATAACATGACGCAGAACATCGCCCGCACCAACGGACGGCAACTGGTCAACGTCACCAACCATAATGATGCGTGTGCCGTCGGAAACGGCACGCAGAAGTGCACTCATAAGTAAGATATCGACCATAGACATTTCGTCTACGATAATTACGTCTGCATCTATCGGGTTGGATTCGTCAACCTGAAATGAGAGGTCGGTATCGTCGTCACTATAACCTGCTTCAAGCAGACGGTGAATTGTTTTTGCTTCTTTTCCGCACACCTGGCTCATTCGTTTTGCAGCTCTGCCCGTGGGGGCTGTCAGTACAACTTTGAGTCCGTTTGCGTACATTATGTCAATAATAGTATTTATAATCGTGGTTTTTCCAGTACCGGGACCACCGGTAATTACAAGTGCGCTGTTTTCCATTGCACTATGTACTGCGGTTTTCTGCATATCAGCAAGTTTTATGCCGCGATGCGCCTCTATAATGCCGATTTCACGAAGTATTTCCTCACCGTCCACTTTATATTTGATTGCATTTATTTCGTTGATTCTGCGTGCACAATATTTTTCTGCGTGATAGTGAGTAAAATAGTATATACGCTCACCATCGGGCGAGTCTTCGCTTATAAAACGTCTTTGAACCACAAGAGAGCAGATTGCCTCATTTACGACAGGGACAGAAACGCCTAGCAAATCGGATGCAAGTTGAGCCAGAGTTTCTCTCGGAAGATACGTATGCCCGAAAAGAGTGTTGTTTAGATGTGTATAGAGAACGCCTGAACGTATGCGGTTGGCATCGTCGATGTTGATACCCATAGCAACAGCCATTTTATCAGCAGTTTTAAAGCCGATACCATCAATTTCATCACAAAGTATATACGGATTGGATTTGATAAGTTCCACAGCACCGCCGCCAAAACGTTTGTAAATCTTTGCACAGAGTTTGACAGAAATATCATACTGCTGCAAAAATATCATAAGTGACGATGCGCCAATCTGAGTTATATACGAAATATTGATATCCATTGCCTTTTGGGCGCTTATTCCACGTATCTGTGTAAGACGCAGAGGTTCTTTTTCTATAACGTTTAAAGAGTCCTCCCCAAAGGTGTCCACAATTTTCTGTGCCGTTGCGGCACGCACACCTTTAATGATTCCCGAACCAAGATACTTTGCAATAGATGCTTTTGATGTGGGAATCTGCTTTTCATACATTTCTACAGAAAACTGTTCACCATAAGTGTGGTGTGAAACCCACTTGCCCGTGAGTTTGACAGTTTCACCCTCGGCAGCGCCGTGCATATAACCAACGGCAACAAAGAGATCGTCTTCGCTTTCGATTTCTACAACCTTGTATCCGTTGTCTTCGTTTTCAAATATAATTGTTTTAATCTCTCCGCTTACGGTTTCCATACTGTCACCCCCCGAAACATTATATACTTATTATATATTATGAAGAGGATTTTTTCAAGGGAAACAATACTTGACCTTAAAAATATAATATGGTATAATTTGTGTGTCACACAATCGAATAATTTCTACGTAAAGGGAAATGCTATGGCAAAAGGCGTTTCCTTATTCCCTTTGCGTGGAATTCGATGTGTGACAATATCAAGGAACGCTTTTTCGGTGCGTTCCTGATGGAGCGCACTTTTTTAATGCGTAAATTATACAAAAGGAGTGAATGATATGAGTACAACAAACGATGCTTATTGCCGCCCAATAACTGCAAAAGCCTTTTACGACGATATCGACGAAGAACAATACGGTTGCAAAGTAACGGATATTGAACGTTTGGAATTGGCAAAAATGAAAGAACGAATAAAAAGAAGAATTTGTACAGTTGTTGATGAAGAAGTTAAAGCCACTGTGTATAAACTGAAAACAGGGAAGGATTTCTATAAATGAAATCCTTCCCTGTTTTTATTACAAACCTATATGGTGTGCGGTTTTAAACGTCGACCTATGGAGGAATTGGAAAACAAATTACAGCGAAGGCGTGACTGCTTAAAAGTAAAACGGCGCGGTTTATTTTCTTATTACAAGTATAGCGCCGTTTTAGCACAATCAGGAATAAGTTTCCGTTTTGTGCGGCGGTTAAAAGCAGGAACGCAGAGTGTTTAATTTGTCCAATTCCGGAATCAGTCGACAAGGGGGTTACCAAGGGGGAATCCCCCTTGGATAAAATAAAATTAAAAACATTTTCATACGTACTTTTGTGACCAAAAGTACCAAAAGTCCCGGGGGTGGATTGCTCCGGACCCCTAAAACCGCTTAGGGGTTCGCCCCTAAGAACCCTTTGGGTTAGTTTAAAAAATTCCCTGCATACCATAAAGATATGCGGTTTATTCCGAATACTATCGCTCTGCTATCATATTTTTAAGTTTCAATTTACTGTTCTGCCACATTTCGTACGTTTTGAATTTAACCTGAACCGGAAGTTTTCCGTTTGCCGTTATCATGGCATATTCGTCTTCAGAAAGTGACGCTTTTAAGATTGCGTCGCTTTCTTCGGGGAGTTCGGCAGTTGCGGCATCCACAAAACACAACGGTGGGAAAAGCACGCACCACCAGTTTTGACCTGCACCGTCGCCTATGATTATTTTAAGTGCATCATACGTACCTGCGGGCAAAGTGATATTTCCGTAAGTCTTTGTGGGAAAATCGCTTTTTCCAAGAGAGATTGAAACGGGGTAATTCTCACCCCAATTCGCAATAACATTCTCTGCTATACACTTTATTTCGTCCATACGCATAATTATATCATTTTCCGCAACATTTTTTTCACGGTTATCGGCAAAGCAAAATCCAACTGCTTCAATTACTGCATCACGAACGGCAAGTTTGAGTTTCTGGTCTGATTCGGAATCGCTGTTGGCGATTACGTGCAAACGTATCAGGCTGTCCGAAATTGCCTGCTCCGTTTTATCTGCATAAACAGAAAACGCAAATGTTATAATAACACCAACGCAAAGTGAAATACATATATGACGCAGCCAGATTGTTTTTTCCATTTTTTATCTCCCCTGTTTTGTACTGTTCTTTTTTCTGTATATAGATTATTCGTCCAAAACAGGTTTTTTATACATAAAAAATCAGTATTCTGTTAAAATACTGATTTTTGCTTTTTATTTTATATTTATAATTGCTTTTCCGTCAAACGGAGTTCCCTCTGTTACTGTTTTTACATATTCATTTGCACGGATATGCTGCATAACACTTTCGTACTCATCCGCATTTATATTGACAGTTATCTCGCCGTTGTTGTCCGTTATCTGGCTGCTGTTGAGTATGGTGAGAAGAAATTTTTTAAACATCATCATTGCAGCATCGCCGTTATTATATATGATAACTTGCGCAGGAATAAGTTCTTTTGGCTCAAATGCCGCATCTGAACCGCCGCCCGATGCAAGTTCGTCTGTAACGGTTTCTGTTTGCGCTTCTTCATTAACTTCGGTAACTTCTGCTGACGATGTTGGCTCTGCCATTCTCAACATTGCCGCATTGTCCGTCGTTGGTACTTCTTCTGCAACTGATTTTTCCGCAACTTCTGTCTGCTCAACTTCGGGAGTATAAACAGGAACGTCAGGTGTTACAGTTTCAGCCACAGGTGCAATATCCACTATTGGCGCATCTTCTTCAGTCTGTGTAACCTGAATTTCTTCAACAACCGGTTCTTGCTCAACTACGGTTTTCGTTGTATAGATATGTTCGGGTTTTATATTCTTAATTTCTTTTTCTTCCGAAACTTCAATTTCAGGAACATCAATCAATGCTTCCGACACTTTACCCGTCATTTCCGTCGCTATGCGTGAGGTTTCGCCGGTGACATTTTTATACGTATCATATATTCCGTATTTGCCGACAACCGCTATCACAAGTGCTGCCGCCATGACAGACGCTGATTTATAATAAGGAAACGCAAACACCTTTCTGGATTTTTCTTTTTTAAACTGCTCGTTCACAAGGGCAGTATGCACACGTCTGGCAAACCCATCAGGAACAGATGCTGCCGTCAATGGCAATTCGGCAGATATACGCTTCAACATATCGTACTCGTCATGGCACACCTCACAACACGATATATGCTCTTCATACAGACAAGCGGATTCTTCGTCCAACTCACCGTCTATGTATGCATTGGAAAATTCACGTGCTTTATTGCAATCAATCATTTTTTCACAACCTTTCACCTTTGAAAATATCCGGTGGAAATCAAAATGTCTTTAAGTGCCCCTCTCGCTCTGCTGATACGTGATTTAACCGTACCTACGGAGCATTTTGTTATACGGGCAATCTCTTCATAGGAAAATCCGTTGATGTCACGCAGAACAATCATCTTTTTATGGTCGTCTTTCAGTCGGCTTATGGCGGTTTTCAAATCTGACACCGCCTCTGATGTCAACGCGTGCGATTCAGGGGTTACATAGTCAACACCGAGCGCATCTTCGGCAAGTTCGTCACTGCTGATGGCTGACGTACGGTTACGCTTTCTCAATTCGTCCGTACACACATTTACGGTTATCCTGTAAACCCACGTGGAGAACTTTGACTGGAATTTAAAATCACCAATTGCACGGTAAATTTTAATAAGTACGTTCTGTGCGGCATCTTCGGCATCGTGAGGGTTGCTCATCATACCGAGGGCAATATTATATATTTTTGTATGATACTGCTCTGTCAACTGCTCAAAAGCACGCAAATCGCCTTTTTGAGCCTTCTGGATAAGTAAGTTCAAATCCTCCCCGGTCAATGTATGCACTCCTCTCCGTTGCTGCCTCCTACATATATAGACGGACGCAGCGCCGATTTTGTTCCCTCTTTTGTGAAAAAAGTTTTTGTTATATTATATACTACATTTTAAATATATTCAACATAAAATTATTAACAACATAAAAAGCCTCTGAAAACAGAGGCTTTTTGAAAGTACAAAATAAAATTAACGTTTGCATAATTCCAATCCTTTTAAATTCAAGAGGTTTTTCTCTATTTGTAAGCAACGTGTAAGAAGTTCAATTATCATGTGTTTTGAACTTTTTACACCAACCTCAAACAAATTTTCAATTTTATTGTACATATTATTATATCCTTATTGGCTTATAATTTCAAGCCATAAAAAAGACGGGAATCAAAAAATATGATTCCCGTCTTTTTTGAATAAAATTATTCCTCAGCAATATGTTAAGCATACCTATTAGAAGTTATTACATTTTAGCACGTTCTTTTCACTTTTGGCAATACAAGGCAAACTTTATTTTATTCTATTTACCAGTTTATAATATCCCCAGTATAACGGCGAGTTTGCTTTCTTTGCTTCATCAAGCACTTTTACAAAGTTTGCCATGTCCGTTATAGGGAAATAAGCATGGTTTAATTCCCATGTAATGTCGTTTGCAGATGTAAGAAGTGACTGTGCATTTGATTCTGCGGATATATCATATCCATCTATAATGCTTTTTGCTATCGCTTCTGCAAAGTCATCAGTTCTATTCAGAAGTTTGTCCGCATCTTCAGAATTAGTTAAAAAGCCAACCTCTATCAATATAGCGGGACACTCCGTATTGTGAAGAACGTATAATTTATATCCAAGATATTCCGTGTCTACACGCACTCCTCTGTTTGTTGTATCAAGACCTCTGCAAATGGAATCAGCAACTTTTGTAGCATATTCTTCAGCCTTACCACCTCTACCGGGAATCAAAACTTCTGTACCATTTGCTTTAGTGCTTCCGCTATTACAGTGTATGCTGATAAAAAGGTCACAGTTATTTTTATTGCATATATCTGCTCTTTTCTTGAGCGAAGAATTTACGTCTGCACCAAGATTTTCTTCTTTTGAATTTCTTGTCATTACCACATTATTACCTGTGCTTAAAAGCAGGTTTTTTAATTTGTTGGCAATGTCAAAATTAATATCTTGTTCTTTTATACCACCAACACCAACCACTCCGGTATCATACCCGGAATAATTGTGCCCTGCATCAATGCAAATCTTCATTCTGATTTCCCTCTTTCTTTTTCAACACATCAATTGCTTTTATAATGGCTTCAGGAATAGGCAATCCCATCAGACCTGCATTTTCAATAATGCTAATAGTTTCATTAACAACATAAGCAATAATCACTGTATCTCTTACAAAATTTGTACCTATTAATAAATCAAGTCTACATGCGATAAGGACAACAAATATTGTCATACCTTTTCTACATAAACCTTTCCATCCGGCTTTTGATTCCAATGAACCGCTTTCTGTTTTTGGACTTTTATGAAAAACTCCTGCAACAATTAAGCCGGTTATGTAATCAATAGCCATAAAAATAATCAATGTTGATAAAGCAGCATCCCATCCACCAAAAAGTGAAGAAATAAAGCCACCAAATACACCAAGTCCCATTAAAATTTTTATCTTCATAGTTTTTGCTCCTTTCACAACTGAAGAACCCGTTTATATTTTCATAAACGGGTCCCTTTTTTATTATATTAATCTTCACCAACTATTTCGGCATACTGTTCTTTTGTGAGTTTGCCTGCCTCATAGAGTGCGTTAATTCTGTTAATATCCCATAATCGGGGGTAATATTTCTTTGCCATTTCAAATACTGTCATATTATAATTCCACCCCCGTCATAACTGCGATATAGTCAACATCTGCCCTTAATTGTTCAATGTCGCTTATTGGTTGCGGCGGTTGTTCAATTTCGAGTATTTCCCCTGCAATCCAACTTGTAACGGTCATAATGCCGTCTATTTCCTCTGTGGTTATTGTGCCAAAAGGAAAGTTTGGTGTTTCCATTTCCTCGGGAATAACTGCGTAACCCTCTGGAATTGCCACAAAATCGCCTGTTTGGTTTCTGTGCGCTCCATTGCTTAATGGTTTTATTTCAATTAGTTTCATTGTATATTCCTCCAACCTTATTCCTCTGCGGTTATTCCAAGTGCGACATAAGATATGTTTACTGCGTTCTGTTGCGGGTAGTCGTGTGTTTCTGAATACCACGAAATTGTATTACCACTCATGCTATAATAGATAACATGTTTCCCATTATTAAACCAGCAATGGGTGGATGTACTATTCCTAATTAAAATTAAGGGCGGGATATAAGTTTCTCCTCCAAGTGACACTTTAGACATAATTATAACGAAGTAAGGTTTGTTGTTAAATGTTATTGTGTTTTTGTTCTCTACCCCGTGTTTGCCTGTTCCTGTGTAATCAACCATTTCAATTTTTGCGCCCATAAACGGAAACATATTGACAGTTAGCCACGCGCTACCGAATTTCTGCAATAAAATTGGGGTATTTGCAATAAAAAACCCCGAATTTATTTGTGTCCTCCCCCCTAAATTTGAAGTTGCTTGTTTGGAAATAGTAACATCACCTAAACCATTGATATTTAATTTTGGTGAGCCTGTATTACTTTTTGACGTAATAAAGCAAATCAACATTCCATTTTTCAATTCTGTTAAGCCGTCTACTTCTGCGGTGTACGTTATGCCATCACTTGATGTAGCATTAACAATAGGTACTAATCCCGAATTTTCTAAAGTATCTGCGCCTGTTCCGCCGTGTTCTATCGTAATAACTCCGTCATTGACATCTGCAGCAGAATGTTTGTGCTCCGTTTTGGGTGCATTAATAAGGGTACGTACTTCTTCAGGTGTTTTCTCCTGCATAGCATCTGTGCCATTGCCCACAAGAAAACTATCTGTTGTTATGGTGCTTTTTCCAGTACCTCCACGGGGAACTCCAAGCGTTCCGGAATTAATATCTGCAGCCGTATGAGTGTGCCCCTCAAATTGGCTCATTGTTACGAATGCTCCAGGGTCAACTTCAAGTGACACTCTTTCTGCATTTCCCACAACAGTAGAAAACCTCATGATTGCACCGCCGACTGTGACGCCGTTGTATGCAGGCATATGACATTCTCCGGATGTTTCAAGAGTTACACCGTATAAAATTTCGCCCTCATCAGGGTCAAGAGCATATAACCCCAACGCACGTATGTAATATCCTGATGTCAATTCAACATTAGTGAAACCAACTTCTACCGTTATTTGTGAATCACTTGTTCGTTTCACATTTGATATCAAACTGGTCTGCTTAATGTCACTGATTTCAGTTAAAGATTCAAGCGTTTCATTTTCGTACTGAAAAGAAGAAGTACATACTTTTGTAAACTGCGTTTCAGCCGTTCCCGCTACAACTTTGGCTATAAGTGCCTGACCTTTATCAGTTATTGTTAATTTTGAAAATTCAGCCATTTTCTTTATTCCTTTCTTTAAGATATTTCATAGATATCCAGCATTGTAACGCATGATGCAACACTTATATCACCTTCTGCAATACAATAAATCTCATTTGTCGATTCAACAACTATATTACATGGTAATACCGAATTTAAAAGTTCTTTTAAAGCATCAACCTGACCAAACATCTCTAAATTCGTAGTAAGTGTTAGTGTATATCCTTCTTTGAAATTGTGTGTCAAAGTAAATGAATTGTCCCTGCTTAATATCGTCAGTTTATCCAAAAACACACGTATCGTATATGGAATTTGCTGAAACCATTTACTTTGTACTCTTGCACGTCTTGATTCAAGTGTATCTTCTGCACTTGGATAAATACCGAGCATTTTTTCGTACCTTGATATACCATATTCATCTGCAGTAGATATAAACCGGTTATATAAAATACGATTGACCGCATCCCACACAATTGCAAATTCTGCGTTTTCTGCTTCCAATGCCGCTACCGGCTCTTTGTAGTTTTGCATAAACGGTGGCAAATACGAAACAAGGTTTACATTTCTTATCACGCAGAAACACCCCCTATAATTGGTATTTCGTAATTACCAAGTATAAGATTGTTTTCGCTTCCGTTAATTTTAGTGCCGGTAATATCTGCAACACCGTTGATTGAAAGTATACGAGATTCGATTTGACTGATTCTGACCACCGTATTTGTGTTGTTTGACCATTCTTTGCGCAGTTCAAGCAAATATGATTCAATTGCTTCTGAAATAATACCCGTCATGTTGGACCAACTATAGCCATCATTAAAAGAAATCTCAGTAGTTACATTTATTTCAACAGGTTCTGCAGATTTTACATTTACAACGTGACCAATCGGTGCAAGGCCGTAACCTTCGCCGGCATTCTGTTCCGGGTCAATCTGTTCCTGAACTAAGTCAACCAATGCAGCAGATGCTTCACCATAGTTATCAGAATCCACAATTGTTATTAGAACTGTACCGCCAACTGTCAGTTTCTTTTCAACTGCAGCCATATAAACGGTTGTAAGCCATAGTGCAACTTCTTCATTAAGTGTACTAATCACAGATTCGTACCATGCAGTCACCGCATCACTGGGAATCATATCAGCCGGGCGAATATCACCATTCCAAACACGTGTAACCTTGACCGCACCAACACCTTCAATACCTTTAACTTTTGAAAGATAATCAGAACGGTTTCCGCCAAAGGTCTGTTCATTGAAACTGTCAAAATACCTTTGTCTTAACACCTCAGTATCTTCTTCATCTTCACCGGGAATCAGAACTTCTGTTAAAGCAGCAGTTTCAAGACCGGCAATGTACCCCATAGGAATCATATTACCAAGGTACTGATTGCCGATTTCACCCGTAGTTTCACATTCGACATGGTACTGACCGTCTGCTGTTTTTTCGGTGACAATATAGTTCAATTCTCCGACATTGAATCGTTCTCCGGTCACATCAATGTTAGCAGGAGTGAATTCGCCTTTTAAAATCGCTTTTGTAGCAGGTTCAGGTGTAATCCCCCTATCCTTGCATAACAAAATCAAAAATTCTCTTGCAGCAGTGTCACCGTATGAGTTTTGAATTAAATATTCCAATTCAATATATAACGTCTGAAACTCAATTGCAGCAGAACTATGTGTATCATATATCAATGAACTTGGTCTTTTATCCATCTTGTTTGATACTCTGGACAGTAAGCGCTCAAGCAAAACTGTATCTGTCATTCCTTCATACATTAGATATTCACCCCTTTCTGTGCATCAACATCACCATAAATTGTGTGTACTGTAAATTTAGTATGGATTTCCCCTTTAACACTTAGGTCATGTTCAAAGTCTGACACACTCAAAATCCTTGTGTCTATCAAAAGCGCTTCTGTGATTCTGCGTTCCAATTCAGGGCAAACATATGTAACAGGTTCACCATATAAATCCAGCGTTTCTATTCCATAATACCAAGGATATATCACATACTTATATCGTTCAGTTTGCAATATTCTGAAAATAGTCTGTTTCATTGCTTCCTGTTCGTCCACAAATCCACGCACAGAATCACCATCTAAATCCATTTTGTAGTTACGGCTTGGTTGTTCTTTGATTTCAAAGTCTTGTGCTAAGAAACCATTAGTTGAAGGTATCATGTTCCGCACCTATCCCATACAATATATTTTTGACCACCGGGCAATCTCAACAAAAGGACCTTATCACCGACAACCAAGCCATTATGTACGGTGATTTTTTGTTTTCCGGCAATAGTGTGGTTATGGGAAGCAAAAGAAGAATCCCCGCTTCCGCCACTTTGATTTTCAGTAACAGTGTTGACAGTGATATCCACATCATAGTCTGTCACATTTCTTGTAAGCACCAGTTGCTTTTCTTTTAGTTGAAGTTTTTGGTCAACATAGATTTCCAAAGGATGAACGGATTGAACTTTCCCAAAACGTACATCCATTGGTTTTGATGCTACAACTGCATCCAGTGCTGCTTTTTTTAATACTCTTACAAGTTCGTTTGCATCACGCAACAAACTCACCCCCTCTAAGTGTCAAATCCATCCAATGTTCACCATGATTGAATGTGTGAATGGCTTTTTCCACAAGCATGAAGTTCTTTGCATACATATCACCTAAATACAGATTGACAATAACCATTGACCCTGCTCTGACCCTCATATCGCCAACGGCTTTTGAAATTTTCAGATTACGGGTCTTTTGATTGTACAGTTTTAGAAGTGCATCTGCTTTTGCCTGACCATTTTCACCGTCTTTCAGCGTGTCAAAATACTGCAAAATACCCCAATTGTTCATATTGGAACCGTCCTGAGCAATATAAATATCACGTTTCCCGGTTTCTTCATTGTCATATGTTAATTTGATTTTATTGTATGTATTATCGTCGATTGATGAAGTATAGTCAAAGTTTTCACCAGTTTCTTCATCAATCATAAGGTATGCACCGGGTTCACCCACATACATTGAAGAAAGATTTTTCAGGGTCAGTTTTCCAAAATCGTCATACAGAACAAACATTTTGCCTGTGTTTGTTAGTGTCAAATCAAGGGCGCTCTGCACCATATCAAACAATGCTGCATTTTCTTCAATCCTTGATTCAATAATATATACGGTATCTTCCAGTGTGCCAACAGTTAATTTATAGTCGTTGGCGAGCATTTTTACAAATTGTGATGCAGTTTTATCCTCATACACAATCGTGTCTTTGTTTTTAAAATATCTTAACTGGTCATATGCAGTAACACTGATTGAGGGTTCTTTGCTACGTCCTTTCTTGAACACATAACCAAAGAACACGTCTTTTCCATCCTTACGCAATCTGACTTGAGCACCTTCTGCAAAATTAAGAACGTCATCCTTTAAGACTTTAAAGGTCAACTTTCCGGGCGCTCCTGCCCTTTCGGTTGACCATTCAATATTTTCTTCAACTATAGGTTGCTGCATTTTCGTGCCTGATGGGTCACTAATGAAAAGTTCAATACCCACTATACCACCCCTTTCATATTATCGGGATGGCCAATGCCATACCTGCAGTAATCATATTTGGATTTCCGCCAATCAGTTGCTTGTTGGCTTCATATATGACGATATATTTTGAACTGTCACCATAATAATACTTTGCAATACCAGAAAGACTTTCGTGTTCAGATACGGTGTGTATATTGACCTTAGTAGGTTTAGGTGAATTCGTTGTTTCGCGTGATGGTTCAACACTTGCAACCATTGTACCAGTTCCATCATCAGATGTTGCAATGCTCATAGTTTTTGTACCATAGTCACGCCACTGTTTCACTTTAATATCAACTACAAGGTCGAACCCGTTCTTTGCTTCCTCTACAATTTTATAATCTTCCATTGACACCATGATGTCAGTATTAAAAAGACCTTTACCACTGGGTAATTTTCTGCAAAGAATAAGCGGAAACGGCTTTTTTGTGGTTTTCAATTGTTCAAAATAGTCCAGAAAATAATCAGCACCACGAAACCCTGATTTATATATTGCATATGGGTGTTTTACTTGGGGAATCTGAACTTTAAATTCCATTTCAGTCAATCCCGGTGTTTTCAAAATGCTAACTTCACCATCATTGATAAGTGTTATTGTTTTGTTGGTATTGTTAATCTTGGTTTGAAACTTGTCAGGAGTGACCGGCATCAAATAGTTTCCAAGGTATAATTCATATCCGCTTTTTGCCATTATTCATGCACTCCTTCCGCAATACTGTCAACCGCTTCATTTACGGCATCTGTAAGTCCCGAAACAACACCATCCAAATCCATACCAGATGAAATGTTATTGTGGTTTGTCTGTTCAATTTTAATTTCTGCAGTTGTAAATCTGTTGACCGCTTCTCGTTCAGCAATGTCACGTAAATACTTCAAATCTTCATTGGTGATTTCAAGCGCTTCTGCACCCTTTCCAGTGTTCTCTGCTATTGCTGTGGTATTTGCAAGCAGTGCTTCCACATTACCTGACGTTGAATCAACTATATCAGCACCAAAATTATATCCCGCCGACCATGCTGTACCATACTCAATTCTCGAAAATAATCCTTGAGAAGCACTTCTGTCTATTGTTATTGCATTATCATTTTTCCCCCATGCGGTGACTGTTTTTTTAAGTGATTCCAACCCACCAGTCCAGTTTGTTCCAAAAATTGCATCTATTATTCTTGTTACCACTTGGCCAAGTGATAAGAACCAACTGATAATGTTTCCAATCAAGTTTGCAACAGCATCACCGAAACTGTCAAAGCCACCATCACAAGCATTCAAAATCCACTCTATTATTCCAAGGAATGGTTCAATGAACAATCCCCATATAAGTTGAAAAATGGAATTTATAACACCAACAACAATATTCAAAATAAATGCACCGGCTACTGCCAACGCACCAACAATCACACCAATAGCACTTATGCTTTTTCCGGTAACTTTGTTGATGACTGCTATAACTGCATATACCGCAGCAATAATCCCAATTATGAGTAATAAAACCCAAGTCAGAGGACAAGCATATAGTGCAGCATTAAATGACAACTGTGCAGCAGTCATTCCAGTTGTTGCGGTCATTTCTGCTGTTATAGCAGCACCATGCGCAACTGATGCAATAGTGCTCATTGTTTTAGCAATATTAGAAGCCACCTGAACCCCTTTGTGAATAAGCAAAGCGCCTGTATATAATCCAACCGCAGTTGCTAAACCAAGAACAATCGGTTCAAGGATTGACCAGTTTTGAGCCATAAAACTTATCAATTGAAGAACTGGTTGTGATGCCATATACAATCTGTTCATGATACCAGTCCACACTTGCGACCAGGTCATCGGCATTGATTCAAACTGTGCGTTGATTTCATCAGTTGCACCAAGCATTGCATTTTTAACAATATCAGCGGTAATCTTTCCATCCGCTGCCATTCCACGAAGTTTTCCAATAGGAACATCCATGTAATCTGCTACAGTCTGCATGATATTTGGTGCTGCTTCAAACACTGCGTTGAATTCTTCACCACGAAGAACACCTGAACCAAGTGCTTGTGTCAACTGCAATGATGAACTTGCAATCGATGCTTGTTCAGTTCCCGCAATCGCATATAATTTGTTTAAATTTTCGGCAAATTTGATTGTTTCATCGTTAGAACCAAATGCATCACCCGCATTCAATGACAGTTTTGCAACTGTATCTGCTGTCGCAGTATAAGATGCTCTTGCACGTTGTGCGGATGCAAATATCTTTTGTTGCAGTTCATCTGTAGTCTGAAGGCCATCATTTATCATGTTCAATCTTGCGTTGGTTTGAACATATTCATCGGATAAATTTACAAGTTTTTTCAAACCTTGCATCGAAGCATAAGCACCAACCATTTGCATGATTTTGTTTGTACCCTCGCCAACTTCATCGTTGAATCTTTCTTGATTCCGTTCATTTCGCCTGATTTCCTCGCCAAGTTGGTTCATTTCTTGTTGTGCAAGGTCAATTGCCCTTCTTGTATCATCAATAGCGGATGGGTCAAATCCGTTATCCATTGCTGAATCAACGGATTGGAATACACCAATCATATTGCCCAAAGCACCAATAATTCTATTAACTGGTGCCGAAACTCTATCATATAATGCAATTGATGAAGATATACTTGCCAATATGATTCACCACCCTTCCTTATTTAATTTTACTGTTTGCTTTCTTTTCTTTTTCAATCATGATTTTAATGGAAGCAATCAAAAACGCTTTTGCTTGTTCTTCCATTTCCAAAAATACAGAAGGTAAGATGTGAAGTCTATGCAATGCATAATGTGCATAATTCGCTTCAGCATCCCCTTCCTCTATTAGTTTTTTGCTTCATCCACCTTTTCCTCAAAAGTAGTATTAAACCCATTGAAATTCTGAATAAATGCAACGAAATCATTGTATTCGCCAGGGTCATCAATCATTTCTTTCAGAAGGTCTTCCGGCGTCATCACTCCATATGAATCTTGAAGGTCTTTATCATAAAGGTCTGGCTCAACAACAGAAGAAGCGGCCATCTTTGAAATATATTTGGAAGTGTCCAGTTTTGGTCTAAACATATTCGGTTTCCCAGTGACCGGAACTTCCATCATACAACTTTCTCTAATATTCTCATTTTCAGTTGTAGTCAAAGGTTTGATTGTCCACTCTAAAGGTTTGCCTTCTTCATCAACAAGTGATTTTGTTGCGGAAAATGTTGTATTTTCCTTTACAATTTTATTTGCTTTCATAAATTTACTGAATTTTGACATTTTATCATTTCCTTTCAAATTCTTATTAGTTTAAAACAAAAACCCCTTATATGACCATTTTTTAAAGTCACACAAGGGGTTTAATCATTTAATTGGTAAGAAATCCGGTAAGTTCTTTAAAGGATTCAGGCATTGAGAAGTCCTCAAATGTTCCTGAAATTTCTTCATCCAGGTATTCACCGTCTGCATCAAATTTTGAAAGAATACCACCATCAGTATTGCAATCATAGAAAACAAGTGTCTGTCTACCTGCCCTTGATGTGGGGTCATCATTGGTGATTTGCATTTCAAAATAAGTATCTTCACCAGTATTTTTATAGTCCAGTAATGCCTGACGCATTATTGACTGATTGTAGTGTGCAGTACCACTGAAAGTACCTTCCATACCACAAGACTTATGACCAGTCATAAGCGCCCCCAATCGAGGCACTTTGGATTTTGTTTTATCAACTTTTGCTTCCATGTCAATCATCTGCATGAAATTGTATCTGCGTGTTCCGATGGTAATGAAACATTCCGCCAGTTTTGCAGCGATTGTATCACGTGCTTTCATAGTAACATTATTTACCATAGTGATTCACCGTCCTTTCTTATGCAACAGTTGTGGTCATGTACAGTTTACCCATAGCATTAACCACTTCGATTTTACCAGTCACAACTACTGATTTTTTGGTGTTACCCTGCTCAACGGTAACATCTTTATCAGTAAAGTTTTCGATAGCACCGGCATCCTGCATCTGCTGACGAATTTTCACAATGTCAGACCACAGTGAAGTTCTACCAGATGCTTTGTTGGGAACCGCACCAAGATATTTGGTGTTGAACAGGACTGCTTCATCATTTGCCAACTGGTCAATCACACGGATTGTCTGATTGTCTTTAAACACATCACCGCAAGTGTCAGTGGTTGTCACCATTGTGTTGATGTCCTCTAAAACACGAACTTCACCGTTCACATTATGAAGGACAAATTCACCCGCTTTGATTGCTGCTTTCAGTTCGGTCTGTGTATAAGAAACATCAACAGTAAATTCACCATCATATTTCTTATTCTGACATGACTTATGAACTGCACAACCTGCCTGAATACCGGTCACCCAGTAAACAATACTTGCTTCTGAATAATCTGCATCCTTGACCTTGTTTTTGACACTAATTGTACCCATAAAGTCTGCAGCAGGGTATTTATAAACAACCAACTGGAATTTGATACCCAGTTCATCACGCAATCTTTTGTTGAACGCAGTGAATAATTTGATGGTTGTTTCATCAGTAGTAACAACACCCATTGCGTTGTAACCGTAGGATTCAATTTTATCAAGGTATGTCTGATAAGCAGAACCGTCAACATCTTTATTTGTACCGCCTGTAAGTGGGGTTGATGCCGTGATTGTAAGTGCTGCATCTGTTTTAAATGTCACATAATCATTTGCAACCAGGTCTGCAGCCTTTGCAACAGTCTGACTGTCAACTTCAACTGTTCCCAGGTATGTCATTACATCAAACATGGATTCATCATCTGCGTTTGCCTGAATGACAATTTTCAGGTCATTACCACGTATACCACCATAAATGGCAGTCGCAAAGTCATTTGATGCTTTTGTACCACCACCGTTCAGACGGTATGCGTATAAAGTTTTTGTACCAATGAACAAGTCGCGCAGACCTTTCATCTTGTCATGGTCAAACGCATAACCAAAAATTTTCATACTGTTCTTCTGAAAATCTGCGTTTGTGACTTCAAAAACTTCGCCTTCAACACCCCAGTCCAGTTCAAGGGGCATTGTTGCAATACCTCTCTCTGACAATTCAGGTGTCGCATTGGATGCAGATATAAAGTTCATATATGCACCCGGTAATTCTTTATTCTGCGTAGTATAACTACCGCCACCTAAAGCCATTCTTATTTCACCTTACCTTTCATATATTTGTCGATTAGCGTATCGACTTCTTTTATGGTGTAATCTTTATCTTCAAGAAGGGAGTCCACCAAATCCCTTCGGTTTGCAAATCTTGCAGACATAATAATCTGCGTTTTGCTGAATTTGTGTTCCGTCTTTTCAACAGTCTGTTCGACTATAGGCTCATCAGTCACTGTTTTAGGAACTGTTGTTTTCTTTTTTGCAGCCATTTATTCACCTTCTTCCACTCCAATACCTGAAGTAAGAGTTTCCATAGGTTCACTGTCATCTGTAACCTTCCTTAATGTAAACAAGTTATAATTGATACAGAAATTCAGCACACCATCAACGACTTTCCACCGCATATCATTACCCCTAATGGGTTTATCATCACCTTGACATGTGATATATTCCAAACATACGGTCATGCGTTCTGCAACACTGTTACATTCTCTCTGTACTTCATCAGATTCAGGAAAATACTGAATGACAAAACCATTGTTTCCGTAATACCTATATCCAAGGAATAATTCATTGGTTGGCTCTAAGCAGAAAATAAAAAAACAAGGCTCTTTCAAGTCTTGTTTGATTTCTTCCATATGGAATTCATATTCTTTTTCTGTAAACTCAGCATTTAAGGCAATGCTGATTGCTTCAATTATTGAATTTATCATTTTATACATCCCCCTAAATACTTTTTGATTTTTGCTTCAAGCACCTTTGGGGCAATTCTTTGAAGTTCCTGTTCTGAAATTGTCATCATAAATTGACCTTTAACCCATCCCTTGTGATTGGATGTTCTATGACCAAATTCAACATATGATGCATATTCAACCGGATTTATGATTTCGATAACATACGTATCGCCAAAATGGTTGACAGTCAATGAATTGGCATATGCTTTTGCAGATGATGTCTTTTCACCCGTCCATCCACGTCTTAAAGTTCCACCTTTTTTTCCGGAACTTCCGGGATAATCTCCTACAGGGGTTCTTTTAATTACCATTGCTAATAATCGTGCAGCAAGTTCTTTTGCACAGGCTTCTACAAACACATCAGGGGACTGAAGTTTTTTCAGATTATTTTGAAGTTCTTTCAGTTCCCTGATGTCCATTTTTCCATATCGTGACACTATGCCCAATCCTCGAACAATTCAAGAATGATTTCCTGATGTGTGTCATACACTGCCGGGATTCCACTATATGTATACACTGTGGTTTTACCCGCTTGAGTTACGGTCATTTTTGAACCTGCTTTGATTGTAACATCAGGCGATATGAATAATTTTGTGGTCTGTGTGACTGATGCTGCCGATTTTGACTGATTCGCAGCCTGTAACCCCTCAAAAGACAATCTGCATGGCTTATTTTCCAATACAACCACTGCTTTACTGGCGGTCAATTTAGTTGATTCATCTTTTATCTTTTTAAATTCTTCGACAGTTACAACACCATCATACGTACTTTCAATGGCTTTCTTTGCAGCACATTTAGCCTTACTAAGCATATTTACCACCGTACACGTCTGAATGCGTTAAATTCAGCCTTTCCATAAGATAAAAGATAATTGATGAATGCGTTGAGTTTTTGTTCCGGTGTAACACCGTCTGTTGCAAAAACAGTATTAGTATCACCTGCTTGAATCTGTTTAACCGCATAATCCAAATCAAGATTATCAAGGTCATCAGGTGCAAAGGTCCTTTTAGCAAGAAGAAATTCACCCGTTGCCATTTCAATTGCAACATTTTCTAAGCCTTCCGGCACTTCATTACAATTAATTTCATTTCTGATGGTGTTTGTTACTTTTTCAAAACAAAACTCCACGGCGCTCGTGTCATTTGATTTCATTTCATACCCCAATGAATCCAATCGCTTTATTATTGCATCAATAGAAAACATTTAACATCACCTGTTGTCTTCTGTATCTTTAATGACTTTCAAAATGTCGGCTTTTGTTGTGGCTTCCCCTAAATCAATGCCGTTTTCTGCAGCGTATGATTTCAATTCGTCAATTTTCATTTTATCAAGGGGTATTGCATCAACTTCGCCAGTCACTTCATGCCCCAGTGCTTTTAATTTCTCAGCAAGTATTTTATCATCAGTTTCAATGATACCCTTGTTGTTGAATTTGCAAAGCGGTCTGTTATTCTCTACATCCCAAATTATATTTGGCGTCAGTGGTTTTTTCTTAATTGTCAGCATAGTCATCACCTATCCTTTTCTTACGCAGTCGCTAAGCCAGTAATTGCGCCATGCAAGAATGCAGGAGCATGCGCAAGACCAACCTGACCATAAATCTGAATTCTATCAGCTGCGCCCTCTTTTGCAAGTTCCTCTTCAAAGAAGTTACCCTTACCGGGAACAGGCTGAAATACAGGTGCAATGTGTGCAATATCAGCAACAAGAATTCCGTCTTTAGGCATGAACGGGTCCCAACAAACCCCCATCTTAAAGAAGTCTGTTTCGATTTCAGTAATATTGAAACCACCTACGTTGCGTGTTGCAGGAAGATTTGCACCAAGTTGGTTTGCATAAATTTCAGATATTGCCTGCTTCTGATAAGCACCGCACAACATAACCATATTATTAAATGCAGCACCATTGTCAGCCATTTCTCTGTATAACTGATTAAGAATATCCTTTGTTAATTTTGTATCACCTGCAGCAATAGAAGTACCACTGTCAGAAGTACAAAGTTCAAGCATACCACGGGTTTTGTTTGCCACAGAACCATCAGTTGCTTTCTGATAAGTACCGTTTAAGAATGAATGTTCAACGTCACGTGCGATTTTCACAAGTTTCTGCTGAATCTGCCATGCTTTTTCATCATTAGGATTTGCAGAAGCACCTGCAGTGTTAAGACCTGACAATCTGCCACTGTTTGACTGTTTTGCATATGTCAAATAAATAACTTCCTGATGAATCTGAACAACGTTTGTTTCCTGTTCTCTTGCAATCATAGATGCTGCCGGTGCAGTAACAGATGCACTTTCTGAAATATCCGGCTGACTTGCTTCAGGATGGTCATATACCACACCCGTAGCAAATTCAAAATTATCTGTCTGTTTTCCACCACTAAGACCACCAATCATTGAAAGAAACGGGGTCTGTGTGGGGTCTGCGGTAAACAAATCACCCGCATAGTTTGGTAAATTCCAAGTTGTACCAACACCAGTTACCTGTGCCATAGTTTTTCACCTTTTTAACCTTTCTTTTTAAAGTTTTTTGATTACATCAGTACAATACCGTCATCATTAAACGCTTCCTGTTTAATCTTGATGACCTCTAACTGATTATTGTTTTTTCTTGCTTCCGCAAGACGTGCTTCATACCCTGCCTGTTTAGAATCAGGGACAGTAGTTGAAGTTCCCGGCTGAAAACCTGTGAATATCTGCTGATTTGGTGGATTCTGCTCAATATTGAATAAGAATTTTGAACTCTCATCTGCTTTTAACTTATCAATCTGTTCTGACAAGCCTTCGATTATTCCATCTTTATTCAATTGTGCATCATCAAGTTCAAGTAATGCTTTGACCGCTTTGATGTTCTTAGCACCACTGTCAGTCAAGGCTTTTTCAATCGCAGTATTAATTTTCAACTGGTTCAGTTCTTTTGCATGGGCATCATCCTTGGCTTTATTATCGGCCTGTAAAGACTCAATCTGTTTTTTCAATTCTTCATTGTCACCAACAGAAGCCTTTAATGTTTCAATCTGCTTATCACGCTCTTTGATGTTTTTAGACAAAGCGTCATTCTCTGTCTGCAAATTAGTGATTTCCGCAGCCTGAACAGATTTAGCATTTTCGATATCATCACCATTGATTTTCATTATTGCGTCAATCTGTTCCTTTGTTAAGCCCATTGCTTCAAGTTCTGTTCTTTTCATTTTTTCTTCCTCACTTTCAATTACGTTTTGTACGTGTTCACTCACACATGATTGTTAGGTTTGCACGGTTTTACGTGTTGACTGCCCCACAAATAGAAAAAAGCACCCGGAACGGATGCTTTTCAATATTTTTTGATTTATGCAAGTAACTTTTTCATAATAGTCACCACCTTTAGGGTATTAAAAAAGCACCTATTAAGGTGCTTTCAATTCGTCATTTATTTCTTTGATATGCTTTTTCATAAGTTCTTGTATTTTTTCATCATCAATAGGTAACGGTTCTTTACCTATATCTAAAGTATCGTCAATAATCAACGCATATTCAGTTTCTTTTGACATCCCCGTCACCTACTTTCATAATCAAATATTTTTGCTTTATATAATACATCAGTTGCATAATGTTCTGCTAAATCTTTATTATTTACAACCTCGACATATTCATTATATAATTTATCCCATTTTCTGTCAACATTTATTTTTCTGTTTGGTTTAGATATTATATGTACTGAACCATCATGACCAACTGCAATAGTCGCAACAACTGATTCATTATTAAATAACGTTTTTATATCAGTTGCTGAAGGTCTACTTCCATTAGGGTGATTATGTAATATTATTATGTCACCGCTATGTTTTTCAAATACCTTATATTGTTCTTTAGTGAACCCAGTTTTTCCAGGCTGAACTGATAATATATTTTTTGTGATGATTTTTCCCGTTCTCGCATCTAATGCAACAATGTCTTCAAGTTCAGTGCCATCCCGGTGTTCTAATATTTGCATTGCCTGTTGATACAAGGATTCATTTGCCGACTTATGTTGTGTCAACGCTTCAAATTTATCATGATATTCTTTACTATTGACCAATTTTCTATTAACCGGATATCCATTGAAACTGGTATCATACTGTTTCTTTGTCACCCACTGTGTTTGGTCAACCTTAACCGGACTATCAACATATTGTTTTTTCCACTGTTCATACGTCATATCTGCAGGCACATAATATGTTTTACCGTCTGCATCCCTTGCGGCACGTTCACCAACAACGTCAAAATCATCTTCAAAGTATGGTGCTGTAGTTCCTCTGCACCAAGGATGAAACGGCGGAACAGTAACTCCTACAATCCACTCAGCCATAGGAAAGTGTTTTCCATCCATATCGCCACATTGAGAACATGTATGTGAATCTAATGTTTCAATAACTTCAAATTCCTCAACATCAAGTTCTGTGAAACAATCTTTTTGTCCTGCAGTACTGAAAAATGCACTTTCAGTCATAATTAGTTTGCCTGCAGCAGCCTTTGATGTTTCCATCTTTTTAGCAATGGATAAAATTGATTTCTGCGGGTCTTTTCCCAAAACAATATTACTTGTAAGTTCAGAATGCAGTTGTTTTACCAACCGTTGTCCATTACCCCAAATTCTTTCAGAGAAATTTTTCCCATCAACTGCCCAAGGCCTATTGATAACCTTACTGATTTTGTTTTCGTCGAGTTTGGCAAAATCCCAACCAACACCAATACCCTTTTGAATTTCATACGCAGTATGATTATAACTGTGTACATAAGCATCACGCATAGCAGCATCAATATAGTCTAATTGATTACCAAATAAAACTTCAAGGTGATGTTGAGTGTGAATTTTTAACGCTTCTAATCTGCTGATATGATATCTTGCAGATGCATTTTCAAGTTGTTTCGCCCATGTACCACTAATTGCATTTTCTTCACCATAACGTATGTATTCATTCACATCCCACTTAAATTCTTCCAGTTGTTTATCTGTCAGCAATTTACGTGCCTGTTGCATTGTAATACTGTTGTTTTCTGCAAAACGTGTGTACCATTTGGCAATTTCTTTTTCAATTTCTTTTTGTGCCAGTCTGTACTGTCCTTCAATGTCGGCAAAACACTGAACACCAATTTCGTGTTGAGATTCCTCAAGTAATTCAAAACGCTTTGCCCAATATTCTGAACTCTTATTCCTTTGAGCCATTATTCATATCACCGCCTTGGTTTTGCGGATTTTTTTTACTGCCATGTTTACCAAAGGGATTGTACTGAGCATCTATTTCTGCTTGCTGCTCTGCACTTTCCTTTTCTCTTTGCTTTTTCAATCGTTCCATTTCTTCCTGCGGATTATCAATCCAAGGATGTTGCCCTATAATAGTTTCATCAGACAGGATGTCCATAGATTTCATACAATTATCAATGGCTTCTGATTCATTTATCAAAATATCACGATTAAATATGATTTTGACTTCTTCCCCCTCAAAGTTACCTTGACCAGTATTTGCAAGATGCGCATTCACAAACCACAAAATATCTTCAAAGGCTGCCTGATATTCCGTTTCCATATCATCTGCATCAATGTCAATGTCAGAATACATAGACTGAATATTCATCTGATTTGGATTACCTGACATTCGGTCATCTTTAGCATCATAACCCATACCATTTTCCATCAATGCCTTTTTAAAGATTTCTATAATGGTTTTGTAGTTCTCTGCATTGACCGTGATTTCAAGAGTTTCAACGCCGCCTTTGGTTTCACCATCATATCTGACTTTTACAGCACCATAGGTTGCAAGGTTCTTTCTGAACTCACCCAAATCGGTACCATCATAGTTTTTTAACACCAATATTGTGTTTCTTGCATCCTCTTGCATATTGTTTTCAAAGTCAGATAGCATAACATTGATGCCATCTTGTAATGACTTTACCCTCTTTAAAAGCGGAGTTTCCAAATCATTATATTTTAACGGAATCAATGGAATACGTGACCAATTCAAGCCTTTTCGAACATTTGAATTAGCATCTGTCATAGTTACATAATATGAATCTTGTTCTTCAGCAGTCATATCAGGAATAAGTGTTGCACCATCCAAGATATAACGGTGAATCCCATTCATGTCAAACACTTCAACCTTTTCAATAACAACAGGAACATTCTTTTCATATCCCGAAACTAAATACAATCTAACAGCGCCTTGCAGACGTGTATGTTCTGCATCCTTCCAAAAAGGTAAAATTTCATATGCTGGAAATAATCTGAATGCAAGTTTACCTTCTTCATCATAATGTGGGTATAACCAACCTACACCACCATTAAACGAATATTTGCCACCTCTTTTCAAGGTGCGTTTAAAGTTCTTGTTGAATATGTTTTTCAACAATTCCACATATTGTTTATTTTCACCCTCTATAACAAAAGGTTTCCCAAGCAAATAATTTGTTTTTTGATTTACAAGTTTTGCGTACTGGTTGTCAATCACTTTATTGTTTGGAAGATTTTCCACAACTTGCAGTTGCCCGTCTTTTCCAATCATTGTCCTTTTTCGCATCAGTATGTCGTGCTCATCGTCATAATACAAATGACCTTTTATTTGCATCTTTCTTTCCGGTGAACCTTTCCACCTGATAATAGACTGTTCAAGAAATTCTTTGTTTGACATATCACCATTCATACCATACAAAATAAAATGCGACAATCGGTCAATTAGTTTTCCAAAACTGTTCAAACAATTACCACCTTTCTTATTTCATCAATCAAAACTAAATGCATCGCCTGCACCAATTTGTTCTGCAATACCTGTTGTTGCATCCGGTGCATCATCATGTGCGTTCTTTCCTTCTTTTTGATACCTGCTCATGGCAGTATAGTATTCTGGAAATTTATCTGCCCAGTTTAGAGGAAAGTATATATGTTCCATAACCCATGTACTATTTGATAGAATCCTTGACTGTTTATTCTTTGACTGGAAGAAAGGATGCACCACTGTTTTATTGCTTTTATATTTATTCATTAAAATAGCAGAAACATTTCTTGCAAATCCTCTTCCACCATTATTAGATTCAATATCTGCTACATTTACACTGTCTTTGTATAACATTTCTGCAACAGCCGGCTCTGTAATTTCCATACCTTCCTTTGTGTAAATAACGTTGATAATATATGCTTCTTTGTTATATTCAACATAATTTATGCTACACAAATAGTCATTGCCAGTATCTGCAGTATCTGTGTAATTCTTAACTGCAGAATAAAGCGCATTACCATACTGGTCTTTTGGAAGTTCAGTATATGTTTTGAATTTAGAGTATAATCGCCCTTTGATGTCAATGGGATTCTGCTGATAGTTTGCTTCTGCAATCTCAACCCCCATTGCTTTTCTTTTTGTTTCATATGATTCTTTAGAAAGAATTTCAGGACACAGCATTGAGCCATCATCCTGAACTGCTTTATACTGAACTACTTTTACCTTATCAGCGTATTGCTCAATAATTCTGCCTGCAAGGTCTAAACTATGCCAACGTGTCATTACTATGATGATTTTCCCGCCTTCTTCTAAACGAGAAAGCATTGTATTCGTAAACCAATCCCAGTGTTTTTCTAATGTGTCTGCATTATTTGCTTCTAAAGACGATTTAATAAGGTCATCAATAATCATTAATGTCGCACCGAAACCCGTAGCAGTACCCGTTGGTGATGTGGCTAAATAATTATTATAGCCATTCTCCAATGACCACATATTCATTGCCCCATCACCACGTTTAATCTTTACCCCTGGGAATATATCAGAATATACAATTTTATTTTCATCCGCTTTTGTTTCTTGAATAGTGTTTCTAACACCTTTTGAAAATGTTGTTGATAAAGTTTCATTGTATGACCCCGTCATAACCTTTTGTGATTGGTCATTTCCAAGCACCCACTCAACAAAATTTCCTATGGTCCGTGATTTCCCGTGACGTGGTGGCAGATTAACAACCAAGATTTCATGTTTGTCTGTGGTAAGGAATTCTTGAAGGTCATCACAAAATTCACGCAAAAAACACCTGTCTTTTTTGTAAAAGTCAGGTGATTTGGTATTGCAATAAGTGAAAAAGTCTCTTTTAGATAACTCACACCGTGCTGCACGTCTTATTAAATCATTCACTGTCTATCAACTTCCGCAGTTCATCCGTAGACAACCCTTCAAACGGATTATTCGTTTTGATATTACCTTCAACTGATAAGTCACGTTTATCCGGCCATTCTTTCGGTTTGCGGTTTTTCAACCAGAAAATTTGTGCAGTTGTATCAGCGGATATATGTTTTTTAACACGTTTGGTTACAACCAGTCTGCCGTCAATTAACTCTTCTGTTTCCTCTACAACATCATATCCTAATGCACGTTTTAGTAAAGCGTTTTCAACTTGAATATCAACAATTTCTTTTTCCTTTTTTAAGGTGTCCGAAATGTCCGGATATTTATTTTTCCATTCATTCAACGTGCTACGTGAAATTCCCATATTGTGCGCAATCTGCTCATCTGTCAATCCACACCGTGCCCACGATTGAAGTTTCAACAATCCTTCTTCCGTTAACCAGTATTCATATTTTCCTTTTGCCATAGGGATTTCACCCACCTTTCAAAACAAACAAAATCCCCCCCTGAAACAAGGAGCGCTCAAAAAATTTCAGGGGGGATTAGGAGGGTGCACAAATAAAAAAACAGCCAACTTGCGGCGAATAAGTTGACTGCTTTATATTTATACACATTATACATTATATTGACTTTAGCAGATAAAGTCAACTAGGATTATATAGGGTAAAACTAAACTCAGTAAGGGTAAAGTGAGGGTAAAACTAAACTCAATTAATAAAATTTTAAATTCTTGTATGTATTTTCAAACTCAGCAAGCGCATCACGATGTAAACTAAGAACATAAGCATAGGATAAGTTCATTTCATTCGCAGCCGCCTTAACTGCTTTTCCTTGCACATAAACCTTGTATAGCACTTGAACATAGTTTTTATTATGCAAATTTCTTATTTCAGAAATGATTTGATTTTCAGCATTAACAAAGTGCTCAATCTCTTTTTGGACACTTTCTTCAAATGCTATATATCTGGTCACATCGTTGCAAGTTTTGTTTCCAATTAAAGTTGATTGTACACGTTCACCATCGCAATTTGCACCACCTATATCCCCTAAGTCAGATTTCATTTCTTCCAACCTTTCCAAGTTTTGGTCAATATTTATTCTAAGCATTTGTATTTGGCCTAAATATTGCTTTGCTGATAATTTAAGACCCATTTTATCAATTCATCCCCTTTGCGATTCCATTATCCACTACACGAATGCTCCCAACCTCGTTATCTCGATTTACCAACATACTCGCAAATCCTTTCATGGCCTTTTGAGCATTTTCGATATCAAACTGTTCTATGTGCCTGCGAACTTTGTCATAAAACCCATCAGACTTACATTCAGATATTGTTTCCACAACTTTGTCAATAGTTAATTTTAAGCACATTGCAGTTTCTTTTATAGGCTCTCCTCTGATGTCCCACATACATATAATCCATTTGGTATCATATGACAACTCCATGTTTTCACCCTTTCACCTATAATTTGCAGTCACCACAAATTACGTTCTACGTAATTTAACTAATTGTTTTTTATGTCCGCTATCATTTTCCCTCGATTATTTCTCCTCTCGTAATCTATAATTTTTTTGAATATCACGTGTTATGTTAATGCAGTGCTGACGTGCTCTTTCATAAATTCTGCTTCCAACTGCTTCATCAATATCAATAATCTCTTTCATCATCATTTCGCTTGAAATAATGGTTATAAGTTCGTGATTATTATATCTGTAATTCAAGATTTCAAATGCAATATTAATATCTGCAGTAGTTGGCTTTTTATTTTGCTCAGTCTTGAAGAAATCGTCTATGTAAAGAACTTTCACCTCTTTAAGAGGACGAATTGCCTTTTCGTAAGATTCGGCATCTGTTACAACCGATTTAAGCGAAACAACCGTATCACGCCACAGCATATAGTACGCTTCGTTACCTGCTTTTATAAACTCATTAACAAGTGCTGTGCAAAGATGCGTTTTACCTGCTCCGACCTGACCGCCTATGTAAAACCATTTTCCCCTATGGTTAGCAAGAAAGTCCTGTGATATATCAAGTGCGTTTTTTTGCCAAGAAGAAGTCACTTTGAATTGATTGAACGTATATTTTTTTATAAGATTTGCTAATCCTGATTTTTTAATACGTGATATGGTTCTTCTTACTTGCATGCACTTGCACTCTATTAAACTTTCATAACCGTCATGAATTTCCATAACCTGTCCTTTGTTTTTGCAAATAGGGCAATCATAATCACTTAAAGTTCCTTCTTGGTTATTAAACCCATCACAACGTGCTTTCATGAGTTTAATATACGGGTCCTCAGTATCAGTATTAATGGTCTGTGCATTTATCACATCAGAGATTTTTTCCATAGTCGCTTTCCCCCTTTACGATTTCGTCGCTTTTTCTTTTTATATTTTCTTTTTCTATATTATCTTTATCTATATCTTTATCTGAAAAGGCGACGTCGGACGACTTGTCAGACGATTTTTTCGCGATTAATCGTTTTTGGTCGGCACGTCTTTTTGCCTGATATTCTCTGTCGCGTTCTTTCTTTTTTTCGTAACTGTCAAGTGTCTGATATTTGTTCCAATTCGGTATTGTGATAACTCCGTCAACAGTTTCAATCATCCCGTATTCTTCAAATATCTTCAAAGCATCCTTAACCGTTTTTTCGCTTCTTTTAAACACAGTAGCAAGCATTTTACTTGTGTAAGGTGTTGAATTATTAAACAAAAAAACTCCGCCATTATTTTGTTGTCCTGCGAAAGAAAGTAATTTAAACCATATAATAAGCAATGTATCTTTCTTCGGAAGTTTTTCTATAAAAAGGATTTTTTCATTTTCAAAAATATCAGTTGAAATCTTTATCCACTTTACATCAGCCATTCCTAAAACCCTCTTTTCGCAATTTCTCTGTCCAACGCTTTCCATTTATGCCGACAGTCTTTCCAGTTTCGGTTTTTAAAAAGCCACCACATAACAAAAAAATATAGTTTAATTTTGTTCACCTTTTTCACCTTCTTTCTTCCGTACAGTTCACCCGGTCTGCACATATTTGCCATATATTCGGGTGTGGTTATGGTAATACGTAAATTAGGTATCATTTGTTTCCACCTGCCTTATGTCCATTTTTGCGCACTCTTTTTCTTTTGCAAACCTATATGTTTTGCCGTTACCTAAAACACAAAATGTGCAAAGTGTATTGTTTGCAGAACACACGGGAAGTGCTTTTTCATTATTAGGATTAAACCTCTGATATTCACACATTGTTTTATCCCCTTTTTATATCCATTTTTGCGCCGCAGTTGTGACAATAATTGCCTTTGTTTGCTGCAGCCTTACCACAAACAGAACACAAAAAGTAAAAACCGTTTTTTTGCCGTGCCCACTCGCCATGCACGACCTCAACAGGTACAAATTCCGTTTTTGATTCACCCAATTTAACAATATCGTTGCCGTTAAAAACCTTAATTTTGCCGTTTAGAGTGATAATATCCTGAAAGGTTATAGTTGACTTTCCAACATCAGTAATGACTCCCACGTGTAAGATTTTACGCACCGTACTGCTTCCGGTACGTTCGTTCATTATGTATGCGCATCTGTCACCAATGCTGAGTTCGTGGCCAAGAAAATCTTTTATAGGTTCATTCATTTGGTTTCACCTCGACATACAAGATGCCCTTTCTTTTTCTTCTTCAGTTCCGTATTTGTTTACAAACTTTTTTACATAGCAAGTTTTCGTTTCATCGGTAAAAGGGCACTCACTGCATCTAAACATAGGCTCACCCTTTTCTTCTGTTTCTTTGCAATTCATACAATAAGAATGAGAAAATCGTGTTAATCCAATAATTGCTTCTTTTATATTGTCAACGTTGCCTATCGAATAACTTTTTTTATTTGCACTTACAAAGACTACAGATAATTTTTTGCTAAACAAAATTTTAATTTTTTCCAATAAAGTCAATTTGAAATCGTGTCCCACTGCTCCGTTAATGTAATGTGTATATGCTTTTAATTTACTCATCATTCTTTCCTCCGTCCAATTTTGCGCCACAATGCAAACAATATTTGTGTAAATGTATGTAATTATCTGCAACCTCTTTTATACAAACAGAACATTGATATATGGGTGTTTTGAAGTTATCAAATTTATCTGTATCAATCCAACAACCGTGTACTTCTTCATAAACATCTGCAATAGGTTGCTCGTTTATTATACTTATTGATTTAAGAATGCCATTGACATACTCTATTTGTTCACCATTGCTATGTTTTACATCTGCATATTTTCTTATTGCTTCAATCGTTTTTTCTTTGTCTAAATAAGCCATCACTCCGCACCGCCTTTACTCTTTAATTCTTGCTTTTCTTTCAGCCAACAAGCATTTTTCGTCTTTCAAGATGTTTCCCTTGCTGTCCGTTTCTAAAAATGGATAAAACACTTCACAATATGGTCTGCCACTTTGCGTTCCAATTCGGCAACATTTGCTTTTCCCTTTCTTGCAGTAAAATCCATTCGGACAACGCAAGTCTATGTTTTCGGTTATCCTCATTCCTCTCCACCGCCTTTCAATGCTTTAATTTTGTAATATGTGTCTATGATATTTTCTTCTATTGGTTCAAGTTCAAATATGCTTTCCCAAAAGGCTTTTGCTACCGGGTTTGTATTAAGGATATGCAAATCTCTTAACACACCATATTTTTCGATGTACGCTAAAACTGTTTTTCTGCCGTGTCCTTGTTTTCTGTGCTCGGGCAATACATACAAGCAATCTATATATCCGTCATTTACACACATCATACCTATTTCGGTTTCTCCGTCTGCAATTCTAATTACCTGACATTGTTTCAATATCTGCGGCGCATACATGCTATCTATTTCTGTTCTAAACCGCGTGTACATTTCACAGTCTGTCATTCCTTTGCACTTCCTTTCAATGCTTTTTCTGCTTCTTCCCTCGTAAGGAATACTGTTTTGCCAAAATCGTCAATCCTATATTCTTTTCTGCGACCTCTAAAACCCAAAGGTTCTAGTAAATACGTAATCGTTTTTTTACCATTTTTCTTTGAAATGCGGATTTCCACAACATCAGCATAATATACAACATACTTTGCTTCAGTTGGCACATCCCATAATGCGAATACAGTATCGCCAATTTCACAAGGCGGTGCAAATACACCGTTTGAAATGAGATGGTCAGCAAGTGTTTCTATCCCATAATCTCTATAAGGTAATATATTCCCGTTGATTTGAACATTGGCATTTTCTATCAACTCAATCAATTTTTCACGCATTTTTAATCTCCTCTACATAGCACCAACTTTGGGGCGGTCTTGTTATTGGTTTGCCCCCCTCTCTTTTTGTCATTTGATTTGCGGAATTTTTACTTTTGTACCGCAATATTCATTCATATACTCTATCGCTTCTTTAAATCCGGCACCGCCCTCGTTTTTAGGTTTAAACGCAAACTTAACTTTGGCTGGTTCTGTTTCCTGAAGCCTTACAAATCTTTCTGTATCATATTGGCAACCAAATCCACATAAAGCGCACCCCGTTCTTTGTGCTTTGGTGCAACGATAACCCTTTTCATCTTTTACAATTTCGCCATAATCAGTACACATCGGTGTTTTTCTGTATTGTAAAGCAAAAAGCACTCCGTCTTTTGTCATAGAGCCAAACGGTTTTGATTTATACTCGCCGTTTGGTAAGCGCACATTACAACCTGTTTTTAAATAGTGTGCTGCTCTCATTTTACTTTCAGATGCTTGTTCGCCGGTCATTATGTTTTTGCTTGGCAAATTTGTCATTGCTGCTTCCTTAATTTTGACACAGCACAGTTCTGTCAAATTCTCATCGCAATTTATCATTGGCAGCCACTTTTTCGATATCATAAAGCACTTTCCAAATTTATCTTTGCTGGTAACATATCCGGTCAAGGATAATACGCCGCTATCACTAAATCCAATATCTTTTAGAGTGTTGACCGAATGAAGATCCTGATTTGCAAGTTTTAATACTGTTTCATAGTCACAACCGGTTTTCAGCATATCTCTTTTTATATATCTAATCGCCTTTGCTTGTGCTTTGCTAATCAGAGGAATTCCGTTTTCTAAAATAAACCTTGCCCACGTCAATTTGTTTGGTGGATAAAATTCATTAAATTCAATTTTCACTCCATATTTTTTAACCAAGTAGTCTTTAAATTCTTTATTGAATTTCAATATAGATGAGGTTTCATTAGTTGTATTTGCAAATGCCAAATTTACCGGCATATCTGCATATGAACTTTGAGAAATAAGGTCACAATACATATCAGCCATCAAAGCACTATCTTTGCCGCCAGAAAAACACAATGTTATATCACCTTTTGTATCTCTGATGCATTCAAGAATTTTGGATATCGCAACATTATACTGTCTTTCAACTGGTCGTTTCCACATTTCAACAAGGTCTTTTTTGGTGAAAACGTTTTCAGCCATTATGTATCACCCCTATTCAATATCAATATCCAAAGGAATCCCCCGCCTGCGGCTCAACTCAATTGTTCCGTTTTGTAATTCCTTTAATCTTTCAATGCAATCTTCTGTGGTTTCATATCCGTGACAAAAAATCATATTATCAGGTGCTCTCCACTTATCAACCAAATCAATAATGAAATAAAGCACCGTATGTCTTGCAGCAAATGGTTTTGTACAAATGATATATCTCTCGTCCCTTGCTTTTACTGTATAAGGTCTTTTATCTGTTGGGATATATACTTTGTCACCCACTTTAACTTTCATCGAATCACTCCTTGTTTTAAACATTTCTTCACACTTCCTTTATTCGTATTCCGTGAAAGTGCAGCATCAGTTTGCGTTTTATAATATAATCGTCCGTTCTGAAGCCTTTTGCGTCCTCAACTATCTTTTTGCCGTTCTCATAGTAGACAAAATCGGCAACATATTTGACAGATTGCTCAACACATACCTTTTTCATTTTTGGTTGGCCCTTTTTAGGACCTCGTTTATATATTTCACCTGTCGGCACTTCCTCAAAGAAAGCAGGAAGCAGTTCAAATGCAACTTGTGTCTGAAGGTCGCTTATTACACCGGCACGTTCAAGAAGAAGTAATTCCTGATGCCGTTTTGCTTCTCTTTTAGAATCAAAGGTTTGTCCGTTGTATGTAACCTTTTTATTCTGATACTTGCTTTTTCTGTAATATCTCATACTGCATCACCCATTAGAACGGCAAATCGTCTGCATTATCAGGCAGTGGCATATTGCTGAAATCAAATGGCTGTGATGCAGAGGACGGAGCAGATGCAGTTTGTACTGCAGTTGAATTATCGCTTCCTCTGTCGCCTGTGAAAGCAACTTCTTCTATACTAACCTCTGTAATAAAATGTTTTTGACCGTCTTTTTCGTAATTTCTTGTCTGCAGAGAGCCTGCAATAGCAATCATTCTGCCTTTGACAAAATTTTTGCTTATAAATTCAGCCGTTTGGCGCCACGCAATACAATTTATAAAGTCAGCATCATAATCGCCATTGGCATTTTTAAAACGTCTGTTTACCGCTAACGTAAATGAACATACGCTTACACCATTTGGTGTAGTTTTCAGTTCCGGATTACGTGTAAGTCTGCCCATCAGGATTACTTTGTTCACAATCTATCTTCCTTTCGCTCAATATTCCGGATATCTTTTCATCCATAGCACGTGCAAGTTTATAACAATTACCATGTGATATATGGTTTTTCCACGCATTGTATGAAGCATAAAACTTGTCTTCAGACAATCTGCCGGCCACAACCATCTTTGCCATTTTCAAATACTTCTTTTGAGCATTGCGTTTGTTCTGATTCTTCACTTTCATTATCACTTTACCGTTTTCCGTAACATAAAAATGAAAGCCAAGAAAATCAATACCATTCTTAAAAGGTGATATCTGCGTTTTACCATTTAACGACAGACCAAGAGTTTTTAAAAATTCAGTTATAACCTCAAGACAGTATTTCAAATACTCTTTGCTTTGATGAATTAAATAAAAATCATCCATATATCTGCCATAATACTGAATTCCCAACTCACCAGTTATAAGTTTGTCCATTCCGTCAGGATAAAGAAGAGCAAAGCCTTGATTTATTTGATTTCCAAGAGGAATTCCAACTCCGTCTGTACTGTCAATGAAAAGATTGCAGAGCCAACAAATATCTTTATCGTGCGAAAAATGATAATTAACAATATCCTTTAACTGCTCATGCGGAATACTGTAGAAAAACTTGGATATATCACATTTAAGAAAATATCCGTCAAAATGGTATTTATTATAGAACATCTGCATCTGTTCTTTCAGCCTTGCACGGCCCAGTGATGTGCCTTTGCCTGTCTGTCCGGCACAATTATCATATATAAATACTTCCTGCAGATGCGGAAGTATCACATTATCGCATAAACTGTGTTGTACGACCTTATCTTTGAAAGATGTTGTTTTGATTACACGTTCCTTTGGCTCATAAACCATAAATTCATTGTATGGTGAAATAGAATACGTTTTTGTTTTCAACTGTTCTATTAACTGATGAACTCCATCAAGTGCCATTACATTGAATTTGGCAGCGCTTTTTTTAAAACCTTTTCCTCGCTTTGATTTCCTGTAAGCCTTGTACATATTTTCAAAATCAATTACTTTTTCAAAGTCGGTCATACAACACAATCCCTTTTTGTTTATCTTTTCAGAAAGGTTATACATTCTTTTGATGTGGTGCATTGATTTCGGCTTTTGCCTACTCTGTCGAGCATACCACCAATACGGGCGCACACCG
>JAZNPF010000032.1:0-26053 GCA_045589495.1 Clostridia bacterium | reverse complement strand
AGACTGTGCTACAGCAAAAACGGTGAAAACGAACAGATATTGATCAACAACGCAAAGCAGGATTTTGATATTATAACTGACAACGACGGAATTTTTCATCTTATTATTCAAACACAGGACGGAAATCTTATATACCTTATTTATGATTTTGAAAACTGGAAAAAATACACTGTGCTTCGGAGCAGATCTGAACATATCAGCATGACCGGATTCAAACTATTTTATTTAAACGGAGAAATGCATTGCTTTTATCATCTGAATTCAAACGGGAAGATTATGTTGGTGCACCATATATTCACTGCAAGTAATCCGTCCGTCACACCGGAAGTAATTTCATATACCGCACCCGGAAAAGATTTCAGTTGTTGTATAGCCGAAAACGGAGATATACATATATTTTATTTTGACGAGAATTCCGTTTTCCGGTACAAAATTTTTTCGTCGGACAAATATTCAGAGTGCACATTGCCGACAGAAGACGAAATTAAAAGTATATCGTCTATTTCAGGTAACGGCATTCACCTTTTATATACCGCCAGAATGAAATCATATTACACACTCATATACTATAACATCAAAAATAACGAGCGTAAAATCATAAGTTTTGGCGACAACAATATATCTTCTACATGCATATACACACATGAGAACAGTATATACATACAATGGCGTGAACGTACACGGTATTATCAATGTATGTCCGATGACGGTGGGCACTCATTTAAAAAACCTGCATTTATTCCCGAAAGCAAATCAAAGCACCCCGAATCAATACGTATACGTTTAAAAAGCAGTGCGTCATCTTCAAAAATTGACAGATGCATTGCGTTGACGGGTAACAATACAATAGATATACTCAGTGCCGAAAAGTGTGTCGGCTTACTAAAACCTGTTAACACAACCGGCAAAAATCACAAAGAAAAAGAAACTGACTATAATATTATAGACGGGGCTTTTTCAGATGATATAAAAATGCTTAAGTCTAAAATACACGAAAACGAAAAAGAACTTATCCGTTTAAATGCTATAGTCAATACATTATCTGATAAAATCAGCAATCTCACAAAAAACGGTATTGCATCTTGTGAGCCTCTGCCTCAAAAACTTGACGAAAACAAACTTGGAGAAATAAATACAGAAAATTATGAATTGTTTAAAAACACCGATATTGACAATGTGGAATTTGATAATCCGACAACATTTTAAAAGGAGAATATTATGCCAAATCAGTTTTTATATCCTTACGTAAGATTCTTAAACGCCTCACCCGATAAAGGCAGAGTAAATTTTTACGTTAATGACAAAGAATTTTTTGTGGAATTTCCATTCGGACAGATAAGCGGATACAAGCAAATACCGGATGGCGAAGTTACTTTCCGTGCCGTATGGAATAATGGCGGAGAAAATATTATATATACACTTAAAGCAAATATTGAAAACGGTGATGTTTTAACACTTGCTCTTGCAGGAGAACAGTCCAGACGTACACTTTTGCGTATTGATGATATTGACGATAAAAACAATTTCAATGTTGCAAATTTGAGAGTTGCAAATCTTGTGTCTGATTATGACGGATTTGATATCTACGCTAACGGATTTCCTATTTTAGAAGATGTTGAATTTTTAGACGTCAGTGACTATATTATGCTAAAACCCAATATGTATATGTTCAAAGTTTTAAGTGAAGATACGGACAATGTTATTTTAAATACAGGTAACCAGAATCTTCAGGCACGAAAATTCTATACTCTCTATATTATAGGCGCCGCCGAAAGCGAAGGCGAACCCGTAAAAGCAATTTTTGCAACTGATGCAATGTCTTATGAAGGTCAGTATCTTTAATCATACAAAAAAGCATCTTCTTTCGAAGATGCTTTTTCTTTATTAAAATAATGAGCAAGCCTGTAAGCCGGGTTCTGTATATGACAGCCATCTATCTACCCTGCACATTTCTGTGCAGATCAAGCCACCTTTTCGAGATTGACCGTGCAAGTCGTTTACCTCACTGCGGTGTTGCATCGGATGGGGTTTACACGTCAGGACGATCTCCCGCCCCACGGTGAGCTCTTACCTCACCTTTTCACCCTTACCACTTGCGTGGCGGTTTTTTTCTGTTGCACTTTCCTTAGAGTCGCCTCCACCGGGAGTTACCCGGCACCCTGCACTGCGATGCCCGGACTTTCCTCATACAAAGCCTTTCGGCATTTTGCACGCGGCTGTCCGGCTTACTCAAAAAATATATTATCATCTACCTTTTATTTTGTCAATCATCTTATATGATTTTTAAGAACAGAAACGTTTGCCTTGCTTATAACAAATTCAATATCAGCAAATTCTTTTTCAAGATAATCTTTCATAAGTCCGGTAAAAATGAATTCTGTGCCATAATGCCCTGCATCTATAATGGCAACTCCGTTTTCGTATGCTTTTCGTGCCACACTGTATTTGACATCACCGGTGACAAGCACGTCAACACCTTTTAAAATGCACTCATCTAAAATGTCACTTCCGCTTCCGCTGTTGAGCACAACTTTCTTTATCATTCTGTCCAGATCACCGACATATTTTACACACTCAAGACCTAAAAACTGTTCACATGCTTCAATCAACAAAACCAAAGGTATCTCCTGGTCAAATTCAGCATATCTGCCAAATCCGGCATTGTCAGAAGTCTGTTCCACAATACTTGCATATCCAAATTTCAATTTCCGGGCAAGATAATCGTTTAAACCGCCTCTTGCACAATCCATATTGGTATGTGCCGCATAATGACATATATCAAGTTTACACATACGGCGGATCATTCTCTGCTCAGGTGATGATTCTGTCATACGGTTTATTGGCGAAAACATTATAGGATGATGCGATATAATCATATCTGCACCGATTTGTTCTGCCTCATTTACAACGTGTTCATCATTATCAAGGCAGATAAGCACTTTTTTGATTACTTTATCCATATCGCCAACGAGCAGACCAACATTATCCCATTCGCACGCAAGATTGCACGGAGCAAGTTTTTCTATATGATTTGCAATATCTCTGCATTTTATCATAATGTATCTCCCTTATTCAATAACTTCATCTATTTCGATAACTTCAAATTCTTTGTCAATCTCAATACATTTGCCGCAATTGTCACAAACTTTATCAGGATTTAAATCGCACATTTCACATTCGCCGCATCTGTCGCAAATTTTATTATCTTCCAATATACAAAAGTATCTGTCCATATCAATACCTCTTACAATATATTTTGTGCTGCTGCCATAATGGCAACCTTTGCACTTTCATACGTCAGACCGCCCTGATAGTACGCAATATACGGTTCTTTCAAAGGTCCGTCAGCAGAAATCTCTATGGACGAACCTTGCGTAAACGCTCCTGCCGCCATAATAACCTGACTTTCATATCCCGGCATATCCCAAGGCATCGGCATTACAAAACTGTCTATCGGTGCACCTTTTTGTATACCCTGACAGAATTTTATCAGTTTGTCCGCATCACAGAGTTTAACAGCAGTAATTATATCTGTACGCTTGGAATCGTATGATGGCATTACGTCGTACCCCATCTCATCAAGCAACGCACTGCAGAAGATTGATGCTTTTACACTCTGTGCAACCGTATGCGGAGCCATAAAAAATCCCTGATACATAAGAGCATTGTTCCCGAGTGTACTTCCGCACTCTCTTCCTATACCCGGACATGTCATTGCATAAGATGCCAGTTCTATACATTCTTTTGTTCCTGCTATGTATCCGCCGGACTGTGCAAGTCCGCCGCCGGGATTTTTAATAAGCGAGCCGACTATCATATCTGCTCCGACCTGCGTGGGCTCAATTGTTTCGACAAACTCACCGTAGCAGTTATCTACTATACATATAATATCTTTACGTATGGATTTCACAAACGATATAATCTCGCCTATTTTTTCAACAGAGAGCGACTCTCTCCACGCATACCCTTTTGAACGCTGAATTGCAACCGCTTTGCATGTATCGTCAATAGCATTTTTGAGCCCCTCAAAATCCACTTCGGAATTTATAAGATCTACCTGACGGTAATTTACACCGAACTCTTTAAGCGAGCCCTTCTGGTCACGTATACCGATAACTTCCTCCAGCGTATCGTACGGCTTACCAGTAGCGGCAACAAGAGTATCTCCCGGACGAAGTACAGCAAAAAGACACGTGGCAATTGCATGTGTTCCGTTCACAAAACTGTGACGGACAATAGCATCTTCTGCACCAAACACATCAGCATACACTTTGTCAAGCGTATCTCTACCGATATCGTCATATCCGTAGCCTGTGGTAGAGCCGAGATGTTCTGCAGAAATATTATGTTTTTTAAAACTTTTTAAAATCTTAATGCCGTTATATTCGGCTATCTCATCCATCTTTTTAAGTTGCAGTGCACACTTTTCTTCTGCACGGGATGCCAGATCAATAATCTGCTGAGATATACCATATTCGGCTTTTAATATATTTGCTGTTGTTTCTGTCATAACTGTTCTCCAAACATATCTTTTTCTAAAAATGCATTTATAAGTCTTATGCACTCGTTTACATCATTTATATTAACCATTTCAGACGGGGTGTGAATATATCTTGTCGGCACGGAAACTGCCCCCGTAAGCACACCGCCTCGGTTAAGTTGCATTGCACCGGCATCAGTTCCGCCGCAATCAAGAACCTCATACTGAACTTTGATATCCTTTTGTTCTGCAACATCGGTAAGGCAATCCCGAACGGATTTAGAGCATATAACAGATTTATCCATAACTTTTATACATGCACCCTCGCCCATTTTCACTGCCATTCGTTTGCAGTTTGGTGTGTCGCCGGTATCGGTAACGTCCACTGCAAGTGCAACATCTGGATTAACATCAAAAGCCGCACCTTTTGCTCCGCGAAGTCCAACTTCTTCCTGTGATGAAAACACAAAATACAAGTCGTACGGTGAATTTTTTATATGCTTGATAACATCAATCAGAATATACACACCTATTCTGTTATCGAGTGCTTTTGAAATTATATTATCGCCCGCAGTTTCAAGGTCACCTTCAAAAACAGCCATATCTCCTACTGACACGATTTTTTCTGCTTCTTCTTTTGATTTTGCGCCGATGTCTATATACATATTTGAAAGTTTAAGTTCTTTCATATCGTCTATGGCTTCTTCATAACCCACTACACCCACAGCACCGTTTGAAAAACGCACGCGCTGATAAAGACAACAATATTTATCCAGTCCGCCGACAGGCGAAAAACGCAGAAAACCTTTTTCGTCAATAAATGTTACCATAACGCCTATCTCGTCGGCATGAGCACATATCATAGCACGTTTTCCGTTACCCTTTATATGCACAACCAAACTGCCGAGTGCATCTGTAAAAACATCATCTGCAAATTTTTCGACTTCAGATTTTATTATTTCACGTATACCTTCTTCGTTTCCGGAAGGTGAGCAAGTTTGTGTAAGTTTTTTTAAAAGTTCCATCAGATTATACCTCCAAGTTTCCACGAATTTTCGGCAATCACCTTAACGAGTGAAAGTGTACTTTCATAGTCTGTCATATCAGCAACGCAAACGGGCGAATGAATATATCTGCAAGGAAGTGATATCACCGCCGTTGCACAGGCACCGCCGCGTGTTGCGAATGCTCTTGCGTCGTTACCTCCGAAAACCGTCCTTTTAAGTTGGTATTTTATATTATTCTCTTTTGCCAAATCAAAAATATAATTATTGAGTGCCTTGTTTGAGTTTGATGCTCCGTCCATAACAGTTATAGCAGGACCATACCCTAACGAAGTGGCATATTCATGTTCCTCCAGTCCGGGTACATCGGCCGCAGTGGTAGACTCAACTATAAATGCCGCATCAAGTTCAAGACGGTGTGCCGCTATTGCCGAACCTTTTAACCCTGTTTCCTCCTGAACGGTAAAGCAGAAATACATATCATTTTCATAATCTTTTTTTATGCACTCAATTAAAATTGCACAACCTGCTCTGTCGTCTATTGCTTTTGCTTTTATCTTTCCGTTACCAAACTCCAGATAATCGGAATCAAACGCTATATAATCACCCAAAGAAACAACTTTTTCCGCACTTTCCTTATCCCTGGCACCGATATCAATATACATATCTTTCTGTTTTACAACTGCCTCACGTTCTTCAGCAGTTGAAAGATGGACTGCTTTTATACCGATTACACCCGAAATTTTATCTTTACCAATGACAACACGTTTTGAAAGAAGTATACGTTCATCAATACCGCCAACAGTTTTAAATTTTATATACCCATCATCCGTTATGCCTGAAACTATAAAACCAACCTCATCAATATGTGCACACAAAGCGATTTTTTTGTTGCTCTGTCCGTTACCTTTTTTATATGCTATAAGGTTTCCCATAGTATCAACGGTTATATCATCAGTATACATAGCGATTTTTTCCATTATATAATCACGGACTGCACCCTCACACCCTGAAACACCGTTTAAACGGGTAAGTTCTTTTAATAACATATCACGTCACCTACCCTTTTTACAGATTTCAAAAATTGAGCAATGGCATTTGCTGTACTTTGTACGTCCTTTTCAGAAACAGTTTCAACCGGAGTATGCATATATTTAAGCGGCAAAGAAAACAAAACTGTGGGTATCCCATTGTTTGCTATCTGTATAGCAGCAGCGTCTGTACCGGTATCACCGCCGTCTATATCAACAGAATAATCTATTCCTTTTATTTTCATTACGTTTATTACAGCCTCCACCAAAACCGGATGGATATTAGGTCCTTTACTGATTACAGTACCGCTTCCGGCAGGGAATGTGTTTTCTTTTGCATCAGGTGACGATGCATGGCACACATCAATTGCAACGGCAAAATCAGGGTTGATGTTATATGCCGCACATCCGGCACCACGAAGCCCTACTTCCTCCTGAACGGCAGCAACTGCATAAAGGTCAAACGGCAACTCCGTGTTTTTCAACTGCTCAAGAACATCAACTATGGCAGCAACACTTGTTCTGTCATCCTGTGCTTTCGTACTTATAGTGCCATCAAGCATAAAAAGTGTTTTGTTTTTCATAGTGGCAGTATCGCCAACTTTTACAAGTTTTTTAATTTCATCTGCACTAAAGCCCGTATCGATATACAGTTTGTCCTTCGGAACTGTCTTTTTGCGTTCTTCGGCAGAAAGTATATGTGGAGGTTTTGCGCCGATAACACCTGTCAGGCGGCTTTTACCGTGAATAACAACCTCCTGAGCAAGCATAATACGTGCATCAATACCGCCAATTGTTGAAAAATATAAAAATCCGTTATCGTCAATATCTGTAATGATAAGCCCAACCTCGTCAATATGAGCCTCTATCATTACTTTCCCCTGATGTTTTTTACTTTTTTTAATTCCGATCACATTGCCCATGGCATCTGTGCTGCACTCGTCACAGTACTGAAGAAATATCTTTTTGATTTCCTCCGCAACCGAGTGCTCGTGCCCCGAAACACCGTGAAGATTGGAAAGAAGTTTTATGTTGTCAGCAATATTCAAAATATCACTCCTCAAATCAAAGTTTATTCACAAGTTCTTTAAATAAATTTCCGCGCTCTTCAAAATTTTTGAACATATCAAAACTTGCACTAGCAGGTGACAAAATAACATAATCGCCCTCTGCAGCCGCATTGTGTGCAGCATCAACCGCCTCTTCAAATGTTTTACATTCGGTTATAGGCAAAGTTAAACCTCGTTCGGAAAGTGCCTTTTCCGTTGTTTCTTTTATAGCCGGTCCCGTCTGTCCGAGTACAACAAGATGTTTTACACAATCTACCACAACATCGCCAAATCCGTCAAACGGAATATGCTTATCATACCCACCGGCAATAAGTATCACCTTACGGTCACAGGCACGGAGTCCTGCTGCCGTTCTGGTCGGTGAACTTGCTATTGAATCATTGTAATACTTGATGCCGTCAAGTTCACGTACAAGTTCCATTCTGTGAGCAACACCGCCGAAATTAACTGCAACATCACGCACATCTTCACGTTTTACCATATCACCAACAGCACCGATTGCCGCCATATAGTTTTCTACATTATGAATACCGCGGATTTTAATATCGCTAACCTTTATAACGGGTTCATCACCAAGATATATAACATCTTTATACAGATATACATTATCATCACCGATACTGTCTTTGCTGAAGAATACCGTTTTACTTGAAGTGTTGTTTTCACCTATTTTGCGTGTTATATCATTATCGTAATTAACAACGAGTTTGTTTTTATCCGTTTGATGAGCATAAATACTGCTCTTGGCATCTATATACTCCTGATAATCCGTATGATAATCAAGATGGTTGGGTGAAATATTGGTAATCACCGCAACATCTGTACTTACACGCATATTATGAAGTTGAAAACTGCTCAACTCCACTACAACGACATCTTTTTCACCTATCTCCTCTATTCTGTAAAGAAGAGGATTTCCAATGTTGCCACCAACAAAACAGGTATATCCGGCTTTTTTAAGTATCTCATAAATAAGTGTAGTAGTGGTTGTTTTCCCGTCACTGCCCGTTACCCCTATGGTCTTTGCCGGACACATAGACAAAAACAGTTCCATCTCGCTTGTAAGAATTGCCCCGTCTTTCTGTGCTTTTACAAATTCCGGACGGTCAATACGTATGCCGGGTGAACGAAGAATAATGTCGCAACCTTTAAAATGGTCAAGATAATCCTCACCAAGACGAAGTTCCACAACAGATGCTTTTAATGTGTCCGCTGTTTTTTTATCAAATTGTTCAATGGGCTTTCTGTCACAGCACATAACAAATGCTCCGTGCTTGAGAAAAAATTTTATGAGTGGAAGATTACTTACCCCCATACCTACGATGGCAACTTTTCTGCCATTGATGTATTCTTTGAAAACGGTGTAGTTCATATTGTCGGTCACGATGATTTCTCCTTTTTACCGAAAAATTGATTTATTCCAACTGCAAATAAAAACACAGCAAATATTTTTCTTAAAATACCGGCAGACATATATACTGCTATCCACGAGCCAACAAGTGCACCGATTACACCAAAACATATAATTGGCACAGCTGCTTTAAAATCCACAGACTTGTTTTTTATATGGATAACAAGTGCGGCGATTGCAGTAGGTATAAAATACACAAGATTTACGCACTGGGCAGACTGCTGTCCGATATTTAAAAACATTGTAAGAACAGGTATAAGCACAGCACCTCCACCTATACCCATACCGCTTATAATACCCGAGAAAAATCCTGCAAGAACGGTTATAATCATTTAAAACACCATCCTTACAGCAGCGGCTATTATAAACACGCCAAAAATCTTACGCAACAGAGGCGGCGAAATTTTTTTCAGAATCTTCGCTCCTATCACCCCGCCGACAATACCGCCGGCAGACACCTGCCACGCAAGAGTAAAATCAAAAAAGCCTTTATAAATATATAAAATCATACTTACCACAGTAAGCGGAAGAATAACCGCTATTGCCGTGGCGTGTGATTTGTGTTCGTCCATATCAAGAAACTTTTCCATTGCAGGCACCACAACCGTTCCTCCCCCGGAACCGAAAAGTCCGTTGCAGAATCCAACTGCAATACCTATAACGGCAGTTTTAATAAAATTCTTTTTAATCTTCATACCCACACCCCAATACTTTTTTACTAATATTTGAAGTGTCGGTATTTTTTATTCACATATATCCTTAACAACCTCGCCCGCTATAATGAAACCTGCCACAGGCGGAACCCAAGGAACGCTTGCAGTAACGGGACGTGTTTTCCCTTCTTCGCAAAAAGTCTGCTCAACAGGCTTTTCCGGTGAATATACAACTTTGAGTTTTTCCACACCGCGCTTTTTAAGTTCACGGCGCATAACTCTTGCAAGAGGATCACCTTCAGTTAAGTATATGTCTGAAACAGTCAGTTTAGTTGCATCTTTTTTATTTCCTGTCCCCATTGAAGATATAATAGGCACACCGCTCCTGATGGCTTTTTCAATAAGCAATATTTTAGATGTAACCATATCAATTGCATCGACAATATAATCTGCATCCGCAAAATCAAATTCGTTTTCATTTTCAGCACAGAATTTTTTGTGTATCGCACAAAAGTCGATTGAGGGGTTAATATCAATACAGCGTTTTTTCATTTCTTCAACTTTAACATTTCCCACTGTAGAACTTGTTGCTACAATCTGACGGTTAATATTTGTAATATCAACAACATCCATATCAACCGCACGTATATGCCCAACACCTGCACGCGCCAATGCCTCAACAACAAAACCACCTACACCGCCTACGCCAAATACCCATACGGTTGAATTATTCAATTTATGTATGTTTTCCTCTCCAATGACAAGTGATGTTCTGAAAAACGCTTTATCCATAACAATTACTCCAATAAAATACCCCACCGTGCCGTGTATGAGCGTTATTTCTAACCTGTATATACAGGTGGATTTCCTCCCATCTGCTTTACGTTCCCTTGTTACAGGCAAAGCCTGACATGGTTTACAGCCACAGACGGCGTCCGGAATTCCATATAAAAAGTTGTTAGTTGAAATATTCTTACTCACTATCACGCACACAGCAGGGTTCAGCATACCAAATGCATATTCTCTGTAAAAAAATAATACCACAAACCGCCTTGTGTTTCAAGTGGATTTATCAGCCAATTATCAGTCTATTATATCAAACTGGTCAGCCATTCTTTCCTTAAAAGTTTCAAAAGCGGTTTCAAGTTCTTCATCATCAGTAACCTGAATAAGAATATCATCCCCGTTTTCATCTTCTTCTATACGCATAATAAATACTTCTTCCTCCTGCTCTTCTGCAGGTTCTTCAACAGGAACAAGTGCCACGTACTGAGTTTCGCTCAATTCAAATGCGTCGATGATTTCAAGTTCAACGTCATTTCCGTCTTCATCCTGAAAAGTTAAGATGTTGTTTTCCATTTCGTTATTCATAATTTTACCTCTTTCTATATTTAATTTTTAAATACTGTCCAGATAACTTTGCAAAATTATAGATGCCGCCACAGTATCTATTACGTTTTTACGGTCTTTCCCGCGTGTGTTTGTAACATTCAGCACACCAGCCGCCTGAACTGTTGAAAGCCTCTCATCCCACAAAATGAATTCAGCCTCAGGGAAATAGCCTTTAAGTTCATCTGCAAACTTTTGGCTTATCTCACCACGTGGGCCTAAAGTGCCGTTCATATTTTTAGGCAAGCCTATCACAATTTTTTCAGCATTGTAATTTTTTATAATTTCAACTACACGCTCAAGCATTTTTGCATATACTTTATTGGGCACGGTTTCAACACCCTGTGCTGTAAACCCAAGCGGATCGCTTACTGCAATACCAACACGGGCATCGCCATAGTCAATTCCTATTATTCTCATATCATCTGTCCTTTACTTTGATAGATATATAATAACATATATAAACAAAAATTACAATTACAATTTCATTAAATAATCTACCCAAAGTATGATTTATGTAGTATAATACACTTATGAGGTGGAATGAAAATGACGAAAAAAGAAAAAATCGTTGAAATACAAAAAATATTTGATGTGGTTTATGCAGATGCAAAATGCTCTCTTGACTTTACCACGCCCCACGAATTGCTTGTGGCAGTTCAATTGTCTGCCCAATGCACCGATGCCAGAGTTAATATTGTTACAAAAGACTTATTCAAAAAATATAGATCTGTTGAAGATTTTGCAAATGCTGATTTAGGCGAACTTTCCGAAATAGTACGACCATGCGGTTTTTATAATTCAAAAGCGAAAAATATAATAGCATCATCAAAAGCAATCGCCGAAAAACACCGCAGCAAGGTTCCTGATACAATGGAAGATCTGACATCGCTTGCAGGTGTCGGCAGAAAAACGGCAAACCTTATACTTGGTGACGTATACGGCAAAAGTGCGGTTGTGGTTGATACTCATTGCATACGTCTTTCAAACAGAATAGGTCTTACAACAAACAAAGACCCCGTAAAAATAGAATTTGACCTCAAAAAAATCGTGCCCGAAGATTACCAGATGCGATTCTGCCATCAGTTAGTATATCACGGACGTGCAATATGCAATGCACGCAAACCTCAATGTGATGTATGTCCCATATCACATTTATGCAAATATTTCAAAGGAGCGAAAAAAAGTGATGAGAGTAAATAAACTTTTAACACTGTTAAACGAAAAAGGATGCGACAGTGCAGTTATTACAGACAGAGCAAACGTTCGTTATTTAAGCGGGTTTACCGGATCTGCGGGATATCTTATTATATCCGCAAATGAACGTCTTCTTATAACGGATTTCCGTTATACCGAGCAGGCAACTGAACAGGCAAAATACTTTGAAATAAAAAATTCAGCCACATTCGATGTAAAGCAATATGCCGAAAAGTTCAGTGATACCGCTTTCGAGGACGAGTCAGTATCATACAAAGAATTCTTGGATTTGAAAAACAATTTTAAAAATCTCCTGCCATTAGCCAATACATTATTAAAAATACGAAGTATAAAGGACAAAGACGAGATTGAACGCATACGTATTGCCGAAAAAATCGGTGACGATGCTTTTTCGTATGCTTTATCTGTTATGAAAGCAGGTATGACAGAATTACAACTTGCTCGCGAAATTGATTTTTATATGCTCTCCCACGGTGCTGAAAGACTGTCCTTTGAAACGATTGTGGCATCAGGTGCAAGAGGTAGCATGCCGCACGCAACACCAACTGAAAACATTTTGAAAAACGGCGATTTGGTAGTTATGGACTTTGGATGTGTTTACGAGGGATACTGCAGTGATATGACAAGAACTGTAGGCATAGGTGAAGTGTGCGATGAATTCCACGATGCTTACAACACAGTTTTAAAAGCACAACTCACATCACTTGATATGATAAAAGCCGGGGTAAACTGTGCCGATATACACAACACTGCTTTTGGAATAATTGACGAAAAATATAATGGTATGTTCGGTCACGCACTCGGTCACGGCGTAGGGCTTGAAATTCACGAACACCCCACATTTTCAAAACGCAGTGATTATCCATTGTCCGAAAACACAGTTATAACCGTTGAACCCGGTGTATATATTCCGTCAAAATGCGGCGTAAGAATAGAAGATGTTGTAGTTGTAACCAACAACGGATACGTAAATTTAACATCTTCTTCCAAAGATTTGATAATAATTTGAAAAAACTCTTGAAATACTGATAGATATAATGTATAATATATTCATTACTATATGCAAAATTTGGAGGTAAATAATATGATTACTGCCGGCGATTTCAGAAATGGCGTTACTTTTGAACTTGAGGGCAACGTATTCCAGATTGTGGAATTCCAGCACGTTAAGCCCGGTAAAGGTGCTGCGTTCGTTAGAACAAAACTTAAAAACGTTATCACAGGTGGCGTTGTTGAGAGAACTTTCCGTCCCACCGAAAAGATGCCCAAAGCACACATTGACAGACGTGACTATGAGTATCTCTACAGCGATGGTGACCTTTTCTATTTTATGGATACAGAAACTTATGAGCAGATGCCTTTAAGTGAAGAGCAACTTGGCGATTCGCTCAAGTTCGTTAAAGAAAATATGGTTGTTAAAGTGCTTTCTTATAAAGGTAGCGTGTTCGGTATTGAACCGCCTACATTTGTTGAACTTGAAGTTACTGCAACAGAACCCGGTTTCAAAGGTGATACCTCTACCGGTGCTGTTAAACCTGCTACACTTGAAACAGGTGCAACAATCAACGTTCCGCTGTTTATTGACCAGAACGATGTTATCCGTGTAGACACACGTACCGGAGAATATATGGAAAGAGTTTAATTTTTAAAATTCTGAACATAATACAAATATGAGAGGAGTGTTTTTTAATGGAAAACATTACTGCAAAACTTTCTTACCTGCAGGGCCTTATGGATGGTCTTGATTTGGACAAGGATTCTAAAGAAGCAAAAATTTTCGGCGCTATAGCAGAAGTTTTAGAAGAAATGAACGATGCTATCGACGATTTGTATGATTATCAGGATGAGATGAACGAAAGAATCGAACTCATCGACGAAGATCTGGAAGCAGTTGAAGATGTTCTTATTGACGAAGACTGCGATTGCGACTGTGGTTGTGACGATTGCGATTGTGACGAAGATTTTGAATATGAAATCGATTGCCCTAACTGCGGCGAAACTTTAGTTTTCAATGAAGATTTCCTCGATGAAGATGAATTGCTCTGCCCCAACTGCGGCGGTGCACTTGATTTCGGTTGCGATTGTGAAGACTGCGACTGCGAATAATTTAAAATTCAAACATATTGAAAAGCCCCGTTTCAAACGGGGCTTTTGTTTTGTAAAAAATGTGTCTTTAAAAAGTTATCTGATACTTTTAATTCTTGCTTTCATACTGCTGTAAGCCTTTAAAACAAATGGAATATACCGATAAAGCCGTATATATACTTTTTCTTTAAAAGGCAGTTTTTTATAAAGATGCGCATACTCTTTTTTCGTAATTTCTTTGACATCACAATTTGATGCATAATGATAAAACTTGCGTTTCAGGGCTTCATCATTAACGTAATCAGCATATTTATAATCAGTAAACTCATTGTATTTATCATAAAACTCCAGATATTTTTCAAGATTCTTTGTTTGACCTGATCTTGATGCTGACCATGACCCTGGAACTTTATAATTATATACACTCATCACATCTTCAAAATAATACACATCTCCCATTGCAAAACAATACCATCTAAGCGGCATATCGCCAACAGGTAACGTACGAAAAAATTCAGGATATGTATCAAGCAACCTCTTTTCGAAAACAAGTGATGCAGTCGCAATCCATAAACGAGGTTTATCTGTAATTATATCATAAGCAGTTGCATATCCCCTTTTTTCTATTGGATTTTCAACTTTTTGCTCGCCGGTCTGGTGGTTTATCTTTATGGAATTATGACACGTCATTACACAGTTCGGATTTGCCTCAAGAAAATCAACCTGTTTTTGAAGTTTGTTCTCATCAATCCAACAATCATCACCTTCGCACATAGCTATATATTTCCCTTTTGCGCGAGGATATTGATATGTTCTTAAAATTTTTACTTTTTTCGAAAATTGATTCTCTGTTTGATAAATAGGTTTTATTATATCAGGATATTTCGCTTCATATTCACGAATGATATCTGCCGTTTTATCCGTTGAAGCATCATCGTGAATCAAAACTTCAAACTTAAAATTGGTCTTCTGCATTATAAAACCATTTAAAGCATCTTTAATATATCGTTCATGGTTATATGTATTACACAAAACTGATACCATTATATTATCCTGCATAAGATTCTCCCTATCTAGTTTTTATAATCTCATTATATATTCTTTCGCAATTTTTAGTGTCATATAACGGAAAAAACGCTTCTGTTCTTTTTAAATAATGCGAGTCTATGGCAAAGTCGTTTTTTGCAATTCTTACCGTTTCATCAACTAAATCCGACACCCCGGTTAAAACTTTTCCAAAGCCCATACTTTCATAATCAAAATATCCTTTTTCGTAATGTGATTTAAAAAAGTCTTCCTTGTCAAACTGAAAATAAATAACAGGTTTTTTCATATACGCAAAGTCAAAAACTACACTTGAATAATCAGTTATAAGAAGTGCAGACTCTTTTAAAAGCGTCTGTACATCATAATCACTTAAAGATGCCATCACGATATTTTTACTTTTCACTCCAAAAAGTTGAAGATATTTCTGCACCTCAAAATGCGGGTAAAAAAACAATGTTATATCTGTTTCTTCCAAAAATTCTGCCAGTTTTTTGTCTTGCAAAAACTCATTCCAATTTTTAAAATAATCCGATTCCTTAAATTCACCGTTATAGTTTTTTCTCCACGTAGGCATAACAACAATCTGCCTTTTCACACAAATATCATGAAGATTATCAAAGCGCGCAAACCCCGTATATTTAACAACATCAGCACTATGACCGTAATTATTTAATATATATTCATATTCTGGTTTTGCTCCACATACAAAAATTTGCATAGGAGACTCGTCGGCGCAAACGAAGGGAGTAAAATTGTGAGTAATGCCATGTTGTAAAAAACAGTATTTTTTGTATAATCCCATACATTTTTTAAATCTGTACAAATTTGAGACAATATCATTATAATGAGTTGAGATTATTTTTTCACAAGTAAATGCCAAGAACAAAAATTTTAAACTGTTAAATTGTACAGCGTCTTCTTTCACCTTGTGATAATCCGCCGATTTTTTATCAATTATGTAATAGACTTTTTTGTCAGGATGATTATCCTTCATATATTTATAGAAAAAATAAGCGTTATCTCTGGCCTCTACCCCTCTTTCCATAATAACCCAATAATCTTTATCCGGAATAAAGAAAAAAATAAATCTCAAGACCAAAGCAACGCATATAGCAACCAATAATTTACATCTGAGTATAATCTTTTGCAAATACTATCGCCCCTATCATACAACACAAAAATATTTATATTATTATATCACAATAATATTCTAAAGTCAAACTAACCTATATTGCAACTATCAATAACCAACAAATTTAAAGGCTGAACATTATTTTCGTTCAGCCTTTTTTCAGTCAATGAAATGTTTCGTTCCCATATAAACGTCCGCAAATTCTGTGATTGTCATAAATGCCTCGGGGGCAATCTCGTATGCTATCTCCTTAACATTGGGAATATTGAACAAAGAAGCAAATCTTGACCTGCCAGTGGCGATGTGATACTTACATCTATCGGGAAAACATCAGTAATCAGAAAAGCACCGAGCGAATACATTACAACCGTATACAAAGAGTATACAGTAAATGCTTTGCCTTGCTTTTTGAAGCCATACAGAAAAAGCGGAATATTCAGCAATAGCAAAAACACCGACAACGGCAACGGTGTAATTTGTGATAAAAGCATAGAAGTACCTGAAATACCGCTGTAATAAAGTTTTACCAGCGCAAGAAAAATAGTTATACCAAATGCATTTATAAAACCCGCTATTGTAAGACCTATAAAATTCAATATTCTAAATTTCTGGATTGTTTTCTTGTTCAAAGTACATTCCCCTTCATATTCGTTTTGAATATATACAACCGCAATAGTTCTGTCTGTATAGATTAAACTGCGTTGAAAGAGCACACGACCGTTTATATCCCTCGTCTTTTTTAAAGTCCGAACAAAGATATTTTACCCCATATTTATCTGCAAGTTCCAGACCGATTTCATTGAGCCACTGCGCATTTTTATACGGGCTTATTGAAAGTGTGGTAGTTACATAATCAAAACCGTTTTGCTTTGCATATTCAACTGTTTTTTCAAGACGCAGTCGGTAACAGTTAAAGCATCTTAAACCGCCTTCAGCAATATCTTCCATACCTTTTGCAATATTTTCAAATTCCGAATTATCATAAACAGGAGAAACAATACCCACATCTGTCATTCCCATTTCACAAGTCAGACGTTTAAGTTCTTCTAACCGGAATACAAACTCGCTTTCAGGTGATATATTGGGATTATAGAAAAATAATGTGATTTCAAAAAAATCCTTCAACTGTTCAAGTACCGCGCTTGAGCATGGCGCACAACAAGCGTGCAGAAGCAATTTTGGATTTGCTCCCGTTTTTTTGATATTTTCAATTTCTGCATCCATTTTAAGTTTATAATTTACTTTCATTATATATTCCTCATACAATTGATATATTGAAAAAGGACAGTTCTTAAAACAAAGACTGCCCTTTTAGTTTTATTAACTGTTTTTATATGCTTCTAATCTTTCAAGTATCATTTTGTTAATAATCTGCGGATTGCCTTTGCCCTTGGACTCTTTCATAACCATACCCACAAGGAATCCTAATGCACGGGTTTTTCCGTTTTTGTAATCTTCAAAAGATTGGGGATTTTTATATAAAACATCATTTACCATAGCCTCTATGGCAGATTCGTCATTTATCTGCGCAAGCCCTAAATCGTCTACGATTTTAGACGGCTTTTCACAAGTTTCAAACATCTTTGCCAGAACTTTTTTTGCAGCAGTTACGCTGATAGTACCTTTATCAACAATAGATGCAAGTTCGTTAAGGTCTTCAGGCTCAAACGCAATATCGTCAAACGTGATGTCTTTTTCTTTAACAACTTTCATAATATCGCCCTGAAGCCAATTTGCAACCGCTTTTACATTACCGCCAAGTTCCACGCATTTATCAAAAAATCTTGCCATACTCTTATTGCCTACTATAATACCTGCTTCGTAATCGCCAAGACCAAGTTCACCGGTATATCTTGCTTTTTTAACATCAGGCATTTCAGGCAAAGTTTCACGGATGCTTTCAATCCATTCATCATCCACCACTATCGGCATAAGGTCAGGTTCGGGGAAATATCTGTAGTCATGCGCTTCTTCTTTGCTTCTTAAAAGCACATTCTCACCTTTTGCATCGTCCCAGCGGCGTGTTTCCTGCTCAATTACTCCGCCGTTATCCAGAATTTTGCTCTGTCTTCCGATTTCATATTCAATAGCACGTTGTGTACCGCTGAATGTAGATACATTCTTCATCTCGGAACGTGTACCAAATTTTTCGCTTCCTACAGGGCGAAGGGACACGTTGATGTCACAACGCAATGAGCCCTCCTCCATCTTGCAGTCGGAAACCTCTATATACTGAAGAATTGATTTTAATGTTTCAAGGTAAATTCTTGCTTCTTCAGCACTTCGCAAGTCTGGCTCGGAAACAATTTCTATAAGCGGAACTCCGCAACGGTTGAAGTCAACATAAGACTCATCACCCATTACAGAGTGAATGAGTTTGCCGGCATCTTCTTCAATATGAATACGTGTAATACCAATTCTTTTCTTTTCGCCATTGACATCAATATCCACATATCCGTCTGTGCAAAGCGGCAAATCAAACTGTGAAATCTGGTATGCTTTAGGAAGGTCAGGATAGAAATAGTTCTTTCTGTCCTGCTTACCCTCACGTGTTATAGTACAGTTAAGCGCAAGACCTGCCTTAATTGCATATTCCACAACCTTTTTATTTAAAACGGGCAACGTTCCGGGCATACCTGTACATATAGGACAGCAGGAAGTATTTACATCCAGACCAAATTCATTTTTACATGAGCAATAAATTTTTGTGTTGGTGGAAAGTTCTGCGTGAACTTCCAGACCGATAACGGATTCATAATTCATATTATCCTGCCTCCTTTCTTATAATGTAGGACGGATTGTGTGATAATCCGTGTTCTGTTCAAAAGTGTACGATGCACGAAGAAGCGTCGCCTCGTCAAACGCCTTACCGATTAACTGTACACCAACAGGCATACCGTTTGTATCAAATCCGGCAGGAACAACCATACCGGGCAGACCTGCAATATTAACTGAAACAGTACAAATATCACCAAGATACATCTGCACTGCATCACTTATTTTACCGCCGATTTCAAAAGCGGTGTTCGGATATGCAGGTGACAGTATCACATCATACTTTTCAAACGCATCATTAAATGACTTTTTAATAAGCGTACGTACTTGCTGTGCTTTTTTATAATACGCATCGTAGTAACCCGATGAGAGCGCATAGGTGCCGAGCATTATACGGCGTTTAACCTCACTTCCAAAGCCCTCTGTACGTGATTTTGCGTAAAGATCATTCAAATCTTCAAACTCTTTTGTGCGATATCCGTATTTTATGCCATCAAAACGCGCGAGGTTTGAACTTGCCTCTGCTGATGATATAATGTAATACGCACTTAAGGCATAATCCGTCATAGGCAGGCTGAATTCTTCAACTATAGCACCCATTTTTTCATACTTTTTAGCAGCGTTTAATATAATTGCTTTAACATCAGGTGCAATACCATCGCCAATATATTCTGACGGAATACCTATCTTCATACCTTTTACATCATTTACTAATGCAGTTTTATAATCAGGTAATTTTATATTTGCAGATGTTGAATCCATTGCATCATGACCGGCAATCGCGTTCAATACAATAGCACAGTCGGTAACATCCTTTGTCATAGGACCAATCTGGTCAAGTGATGATGCAAATGCAACAAGTCCAAAACGTGAAACAAGACCGTAAGTAGGTTTTAAGCCTACCACCGAGCAGAACGATGCAGGCTGACGGATTGAACCGCCAGTATCACTTCCGAGAGAAAATATCGCCTCATCTGCCGCAACAACCGCCGCACTTCCGCCCGATGAGCCACCTGGAACTTTAGTCAAATCGTACGGGTTTTTTGTGGTTTTAAAATATGATGTTTCGGTAGATGAACCCATGGCAAATTCGTCCATATTAGCCTTACCGATAATAACTCCGCCGTTTTCTTTTAATTTTTTTGATACAAACGCATCATAAGGCGGAACAAATGTTTCAAGCATTTTAGATGCACATGTGGTTGCAATTCCGTTTGTGCAGATATTATCTTTAACGGCTGCAGGGATGCCGCAGATATCAGAAACATTTTCGCCTGTCGCAATTTTTGCATCAGCGTCTTTTGCCTGCGCCAGTGCAGACTCTGCCGCAACGCTTATATATCCCCCCACTTTACCGTCAACATCTTCAATACGTTTTAAAACGGACTCGGTTATTTCAACACTTGAAACCTCTTTCAATTTAAGCATAGAGGAAAGTTCGTGAATGGTTTTTGAATACAGATTCATTTCTCTCTCCCCCTTTATTCTACTACCTTTGGCACGAGTACACAGCCTCTTGCCTTGGCAGGTGCATTTTTCAAAATATCATCTCTGTCATAAGAAGGAACTTCTACATCTTCACGAAAGACGTTATATATATCAGACACATGGTTGGTAGGCGCAATCTTTTGGGCATCAAGTTCGGAAAGTTTGTCTGCAAACTCAATAACCGCCTCCATATTAAGCGATTTTACTTCTTCGTCTGTCAGTTTAAGACGAGCAAGTTCTGCTACGTGCTTTATCTGCTCTGTAGTTACTTTCATAAGTATACTTCCTTTCAATTAGCAATCATTATTATTATACACTATATTTAACCATTTTGCAACATAAAAACACCGCTTTTGGCGGTGTTTTTATACGTGGTCAAAATCAATTACGAAGAATTATAGCGATAATAGCAAGAACAATGGATATGTAATTATCTCGGGTAAGGCGTTCCTTAAACACTATCAGCGAAAGCAACGCTGCGCCTATAAGCACCATTGAAGATGTAAGTATACTATGTACAGACAACGGCATATATCGAAGTAATATCACCCCTACCAGTGTTATACCATTGGTTGGGATAGTATTTATTCCCATAGGTGCTAAAACACGCGGGCAAAATACATCTTTAGATACACCACGCATATATTCGGAACCGTTTTTTATTCTTCCTATTGAAAGAATTATACTGCAGTTAATAAATGAGAATACATTCGTGAAGAAGAACATGCTGTTTGTATCGGTAAGACGTGTATCTGTAGAATAAATTTTACTGAAAATTGACATCCCTGCCGCTACGCAAATCCAAAACGCACAAATTAAAAATGTCACCACACCGCCATTTGCAGAAAGCATTTTTCGTCCCGGCAAAAATACGGCTGTAATCAAAAGCGCAATTGCAAGCAACAACCGGAGTGAAAATGGTTCATTAAATGCGAATATGCCGAATGCGGTTGAAAGAATAATTACACCGCAGGTGTTAAGAAGTGAACTTAATGCTATGGATATTCTGGAATATACTATTATCTGCAAAATCATATTTCCTGAAACAAACAAAGAAAAAATCAAAGCATATATCAGTATGACAGGACTTACAGATATATGAAATTTTCCAAGAATGTAAAAGCACGCGGCACCAAATATGCTGTTTATTAAATTTATTGCAACAACATGGAAAAAAGTCATCTTAATGCCTTGCTGCGTTTTCTTCAGGATAGCAGTTGTTAACATCGACAAAATAGTGTAAAGTATATACAAAAAAACTGTAAGATAAATTTTCATAATTGTTTTTCCTCTCGACAGATAAAATACAATCGGGTGGATTATATCACACTATACATTTTCCGTCAATTCAAAAATGTGCAAAATATTAAATATCTGATTATTTTATCATCTGCTCAAATTCCGCTTCGCTTATAACCGGCACTCCAAGTGCATTGGCTTTATCAAGTTTACTGCCTGCGGCTTCACCGGCAAGTACATAATCTGTTTTTTTAGACACGCTTCCGGATACTTTGCCGCCAAAACGTTCAATTATCTCACTCGCTTCTTTTCTTCCGTACTTTTGGAGAGTACCGGTAAGAACAAACGTTTTTCCGTCAAAACGGTTGTCACCACCGTCATCGGATATATACTCCATTTTAACTCCTGCATCTTTAAGACGGTCAATAAAATCATGCGTGTGCGGTTGAGAGAAGAAATCAACAATACTTTCAGCCATAACATTACCAATGTCACTGATTGATGAAATTTCTTCTGCCGTTGCATTGAAAAGAGCCTCAATATTTCCGAATTTTTTAGAAATAAGTTTTGATGCACCTGCGCCTATATGACGGATTCCCAAAGCGTAAAGAAGTTTTACCATTCCGTTACTCTTTGAATTTTCCAATGCATTTAAAATGTTTTCGGCACTTTTGTTGCCCATTTTATCAAGTGCAGCAAGTTCATCTTTATCCATATAATAAAGATCGGCGGCGGTGGAAATGAGTTTGTTTTCCACAAGTTTTTCTATTATCTGCGGACCAAGCCCCTCTATATCCATAGCATCACGCGAAACAAAGTGAATTATGTTGCGTATTGCCTGCGCCGGACAATCAACACCTGTACAGCGATGTGCCGCCTCACCGTCTTCTCTGTGCACTTTTGAACCGCACGCAGGACACACCTCAGGCATATTGAACTCAATCTCACTTCCGGTACGCTCGTCTTTAACAACATCTACAACTTCAGGGATAATATCCCCTGCTTTTTGTATAACAACCGTATCGCCGATACGGATATCTTTTGAGCGTATAAAGTCTATATTATGCAACGTTGCACGGCTTACAGTAGAGCCGGCAATAAGCACAGGTTCAAGTTCTGCCGCAGGGGTTAAAACACCCGTTCTGCCTACGGCAACAGTTATATCTTTAACTTTTGTTTTCTGCTTTTCGGCAGGGTACTTGTATGCTATTGCCCATCTTGGTGTTTTGGCAGTTGAACCGAGTACATCTCTGTGGCTTAATCTGTTGACTTTGATTACTGCCCCGTCTATATCATAATACAAACTGCGGCGCATCTCTCCAATATGCTCAATCTCAGTAAAGGCATCTTCAATTGTTTTAAAAGATACCTCGTTTGATATAACTTTAAATCCGCATCTTCGAAGAAGTTCAAGTCCCTCTAAATGCGAAGAAATTTCGACTCCCTCTATCTGCTGAATATTAAAAACAAATATATCAAGATTACGTTTTGCCGCTATTGCAGAGTTAAGTTGCCTTAATGAACCTGCCGCAGCATTACGCGGATTGGCAAAAGTGGGTTCGCCGTTTTCTTCTCTTTGCTGATTTATCTTTGCAAAATCAGGTTTGGAGATAAACACCTCGCCGCGCACCTCTAAATACGGAATATCCTCACGCAGTTTAAGCGGGATTGATTTAACGGTTTTTAAATTTTCCGTAACATCTTCGCCCGTTACACCGTCACCACGTGTTGAACCACGTGTGAATACAGAATTTACATATTCAAGTGATACCGAAAGTCCGTCAATCTTCTGCTCTACACAATACTCGGCATCATCGCCCAAAACATTACGAACACGCACATCAAACTCTTTAAGTTCTTCAAACGAAAATGCGTCCTGCAAACTTTGCATCGGCACGGTATGTGTAACTGTTTCAAAACCCTCTAACACCTTTCCGCCGACTTTCTGGCTGGGGGAATCAGCAGATATAAAATCAGGATTTTCCTTTTCTATATCTGTAAGTTCACGCATCAGTTTGTCATACTGCTCGTCCGTTATATCGGGATTGTCCAATACATAATATTTATAACTGTGTTCATTAAGCAAATCTTTAAGTTCTTCATAGCGTTCACGGGTTGTCATTAAAACACCTCCGCACCGTCATCAAAATATATTGCTTTGCGGTGAATTTTTACATTCTCGGCTTTCACACCCTGAAATTTTTCAAAAGCCGCAAGTACAAGTTCAGGTTTCAAATTCCTCTTACTTCCAACATTTATACGCATATCCATTGTATATCCGTTATCATTTTTAATACACAAAACGGTATGGATATCGGGCATAATATCTTCATCTTTCTCACCGCTTTTTGTACGCTTTGTCATAACGGCACTGTCCATTTTCAAAAATTCATCACAATCAGGTGCAATACTGCTTTCAAAACAAATAGTATAAAGTGCCGTTTCAATATACTTAAACGCACGCATATCGTCTGCTTTTCGGATTTCTATGATATGCAGTCCGTCAGGCATAGTATCATTTAATTTTTTTGTAAATGCCGCAGTATCCACATCGTCTGTAAATGTGATATCCAGATACTCGCACTCACTCGTTATGCCAACCGAAAGCGGTAGCGCAACTGTCATAATTGAGTGCGGATTAAACCCCTGCGTATACTGAAGAGGCGCTTGCGCTCTTCGGAGTGCTCTGTTCATGGCGCGCATAAGGTCAAGGTGAGATATGAATTTAGCATCATCGCTACGTTTGTATTTTATCCTGTACTTACTCATAACATACCCCTCCTTTAAAACAAGCAGCACCGCACGCCGCACATTTTTCACGGCAATTGGGGGTAACTATAGCCTGCTCCGCCTTTTTAGCCTCATTTATAAGGAATTTTTTGCTTACACCAACATCTATCATGTCCCACGGTAAAACCTCGTCAAACGAGCGTTCACGTGTGTAGAAAAACGGATCTATTCCACATTCGTCAAACACAGACATCCATTTATCGTAATCAAAAACTTCGCTCCAGCCATCTAAACGTATACCGCGTTCAACGGCTTTTAAAAGCACTTTTGAAAGGCGTCTGTCACCACGTGCAAATACGCCCTCAAGAACGCTCACAGGCGCTTCGTGATAATTATATTTAATCTTTCTGTCTGTGATATTGTCTTTTAAAAGCATCTGCTTAACTTTAAGTTCGTCCATTGTATTCTGCCTTGCCCATTGGAAAGGTGTAAATGCTTTCGGAACAAACGAAGATACGCTTGTTGTTACACGCAAGCCCTTTCCACGCTTGTCCTTATCAACGGCAAAATATCGGTCAACAACTTTTTTTGCAAGGTCAGCAATACCGATAATATCTTCGTCCTCTTCATACGGCAGACCAATCATAAAATAAAGTTTTATACTGCTGTAACCACCCTCAAACGCCATTGTAGATGCGTTCATAAGGTCTTCTTCGGTAATACCTTTATTTATTACATCACGAATACGTTGAGTACCAGCCTCGGGAGCGAAAGTCAGACTGCTTTTGCGTACTTTCTGAACTTTCTGCATCAAATCCATTGAGAAAGAATCAAGGCGCAACGACGGAAGTGACAAATTCACACATTCACTTTCTGTGATTTTTATAAGTTCATCGGTAAGTTTTTTTAATCCTCTGTAATCACTGGTGGAAAGAGAAGAAAGAGAAATTTCTTCAAATCCCGTTGACTTAAGCAGGTTTTTAGCATTTTCAAGCAAAGTTTCAGGGCTCTTTTCACGAACAGGGCGGTATATCATACCCGCCTGACAAAAACGGCAACCCCTCAGGCACCCTCTGAATACCTCAAGCATAATCCTGTCATGAACAATTTCTATAAAAGGCACAATGAATTTTTCGGGGTAATATACTTTGTCAAGGTCAGTAATAATGCGTTTTCTTACCTTTTTTGGCACAAAATCATATTTGGTATCGATTTTCTTTATTGTTCCGTCAGTATTATAGTCTATTTCATAGAAAGACGGCACATACACACCCTCTATTTTTGCTATCATTTTAAGGTAG
>JAZNPF010000031.1:0-2872 GCA_045589495.1 Clostridia bacterium | reverse complement strand
AGAGTGAAAAGCAGTACATACCGACATATACAAGAAAGCGGGACAGCCTACAAATGTAAACTGTCCCCCGGTATGTTATTGTGCAAGTAGTTCCCGCTTGTACTTGTAATAGGTATTACGGGCAATTCCTATCATTCGCATACATTCCAAATCATTTAAAGAGCCGTCAAAATCCTTTGAGTATTTTATAATATCCGCTTTGGCTGCAATGCTTTTCTTTGTGGTGAGTTTTGCGCCGGGTTGCTGTCCTATCTGCTTCCCGTTAAGTCTGGCGGTCTCTATGCCCTCTCTGGTTCGCTGGTGTAGGTCTGTGACCTCTTTTTCCGCTTGTTCAAATGCTATAATAATCTGTTCTTTGGCAAGTTCCATCAAATATTCATTGACAGCCTTTAATATAATATCGGTCTTTGTTCCGGTCATTGCAATGTGATTATTCAAAGCCTTTTTATATACTGCGGTGTTAATGTGGGGTTCTTTGAGAAATACAAGTTCAATCCCGGCATCAAATAACTTTTGGTATGTTTCAAATCCTTCAGCGGCGTTTCTGCTCATTCTTGATACACTATCAAATACAATTATATCGCCCGCTTGAACAATGCGGCGTAGTTGTTCCCACTTTTTGCGCCCGTCCGTTTTCGTGCCGGTGTAAACCTCTTGAAAAATGATTGCTTTGGGGTAGTGGCTGCGAATGTTCCTTATCTGTCTTTCAATGCTTTGCTTCTGGGTGCTGATTCTGCAATATCCGTAAATTGCCATCCTATTTTCCTCCTGTATTAAATCTATCGACCGTCAGTTTTGATACGACGGAAAATTTGTTTTTGGTTTTCTTTGCGGTAACTTTTGATACTTTTTAAAATACGTTTCTTTTGATACTCTGTATTTAAAAGTAAAGGCGGCGTATTTCAGCCGCCTTCAGGTCAAACAACTTGTAATTGCAATTTAGGGTTGCCGGTCACTGTTTCAGAGCCGTACAAATCCCTGATTTCATCCAGCGAATAAATTTTGCTGTGGCTTTTGCGGTAGCCTTCAGTATGGTAATACCAAGCCGATTTAGATTTGCTGAATCTGAATTTCAAATGCTTCAACACTTCTCTGTGTTGGTATGTATCGCCGGTTATCCAAATCCAAGAGCCGCAAATCTCAATGGTGATATTTTGCAGGTTGATTATACGGTTTATAATGTCTTTGAACTCTGCGGCGGTCTCGGTTGTCTCCGTCTTTGCCGTGTAGGTCTTGCCATCTGCGGTTTGGTGTGTGTTCTTTAACACTTCAAACAGGCGGTCATACTCGGCGTTGATTTCCTGCATATCTCGAACATTGCCGCCAATGTCGGGGTGATGCTTCATTGCTAACCGTTTGTATTGCTTTTTGAGTTCCTCCAGCGTTTGGGGATTTGTAAACCATTTCATAATGTAGCCTCTTTTCTATATATTTGTTGTGTTCAACTTACAAATATATTATACACAGTTATCTGTGTAATATCAAGAGGTAAATTGCACAAATATCTGTGTAGTTATATGTGCATTTTTACATTGATTTCTGTGTAATTCTATGGTAGAATATAATAAATAAAAATGGAGGTGCTGTATATGCCGCTTGTTTATAAGATGGATATATTAAAAGCCTTAAAAGAAAAAGGCTATAACACTAATGTTTTGAGAAAAGAAAAATTACTTGCTGAAGGCGTGATTACTTCAATAAGGGGTGGAAAGCCTATTTCTTGGGCGAATATCGAAAAGATATGCAAACTGCTCCAATGTCAGCCGGGAGATATAATTGAATATATCGAAGGCGAAAACGAGGAAAGCATATAATGAAAAATAGCAGTTGGAAACATCCTTTCCCCACATTCACCGACAAGATGTTTGATGGAAACAAGGATGGAAAATTGGATGCTTTTGAAACGGCGTTTCGTGATGCTCATATCGAAGAAATGAACCGAAACGCAGCAAAGCAGGACTCCCAGCCGAAAAGCAGTTTTATTATTCCGGAGACCCCAGCCGAAAAGACTGTTTACAATGAAACGGAAACCACAGGAAGAAAAAACAATGTCAATACAACTCCCATCGGCGTTCAGTTGGTTTTTATTCTGATTGCATTAGTTGTATTAGTCGGCGGTTTTATTATGGCTCTGTCAACCGAAGGGACAATGTTTATTAAAGCGATTATTTTATTCGGTGCGGGTGCTATTGCAATCGGCTTGTTAAAATTTGTCGGGTTATATAAATAAACCATAAAGAGAGGCACAAACAATGAGAAAGATTTTTGATGATACAGAATTTATAGAGCGTGGAGAAACAACCATTCCCGCACGTTGGCAACGAAATGAATTGAAAATGAAAACCGCTGTAAATATTTTCGGAGATGACACCGAAACCATTGAAAAGGATTATGTATCTTTTGAGTATAACGGCATTCAGATTCAGTATAGTTGCGAAGCAGATGAACATATGATATGGAATAAAGTCAACGCCATTTGTGATATTATAGATGCAGAAGGCACAGATGGTTTGACCGCTCGTGGAATCACTTGGAGCAAGGCATAAGCAAATTATATAATTTAATATTAGACCTATAAAGAGTGACGAGAGGGACAGCCCCTTTGACCGTCCAGCAACCTGCCGAACCGGTAAGGTGCTAAAGGCTGATTCTATAGGTATAACGGATTGCACCTATAGAAAACTATGGGTGCATTTTTTGTTCTCTTTTTGGGTCGAAAAGAAAGGAAAACCAATGAAAGAGAATAAAAGAATCTATAAACCACCGTGATTATGTTCAATTTTGTCAAACTGCAAGTATTACATTTTTTGTCTGAAATGTAGAACTTGCCGAAGGCTAATTGACACCCGAAAATCAGCGTGGTATAATATTT
>JAZNPF010000030.1:0-13720 GCA_045589495.1 Clostridia bacterium | reverse complement strand
GAACCCGTTTTCTTTCCGATTTTTCGTATTTTTTGGCTCACATAATTTCACACAAAAATCACACAGAAATCACATAATTCCCGTACTAACCTGTGCTATACTATAAGTGTAAGGAAGGAAGGGCATTCACCTTACAGGTCTACTCAAGTAGACCTAGCCAATGAAAGGAAAGGATAAAGAACATGGCAAAAACAAGTAACAGTATCACAGTAGTAAATGAGAAGTCAACACAGGTCTTCACTAACGATGAACTCAACAAGCACATTCAAGCACTGGCAAAGGCACAGACGGGTATCAGTAAAAATGGATGGACAGTTGCCGAACATGTAATTGCGATTATTGATTCTAAATGTTATGAAGATGATTTCACAGGTATTACAGAACTCTATGAGTTCCTCGGCGTTTCCAAACAGTCTGTATCGGTTTACAGAAAAGCACTTGAGTACAAGGCAAAGGCTCCAGAGTACATCAAGAACAATAACCTGTCTGTAAAGCGTGCTAGCATTTACGCAAGTCTGAAAGACCGTGAAATTGAGTTCCGTGAATGGGCAAAGGAAACAGGAAAGGACACAAGCACCGACAGCGCATTACAGGAAGCGAAAAGCGAGTTCCTCGGTTCCGGTCGCAAGACATCCAAAAAGGATAAAGCAATGAAGGAAGATGAACCGGAAAATCCGCAGACAGCAGAAACCGAACTTGAAGGCGCGGTGAAAGTAGTTGTGATTGAGTTCCGCGGTGAAACGGTTTCCGTTCCGGTAGCGGTATTTGAAAAGCAGTTCAAGGCATGGACTAAAAAATACAACGGTTAAGGAAGACAAGGGAAGGGATAATTTCCCTTCCCTTACTTCCCAACGTCCACTCAAGTAGACCACATAACAGTACAGGAAAGGAAAGAACAGACATGAAAGCAGTTATAGCAGTAGCAATCAGAACAGCAGTACGGGAACAGGTAGTCCAGGCATACAAAGAATGGAAACATCAGGACATCACAACAGAAGAGTTCAGTACATGGTTGTATGACATCCGGTTGACATCCCTTGCCATCGTCGCAAGCATGGCACGCCTTGGGGTATTGGATGAAGACGATGAAGCGCGGCTTGAAACATTCATCCGGTCGCTGACTGAAACATACTTCTGAGGAGTAAGCGGGGAGTGGGGAAACCCACTTCCCACATATGGAAAGTGAGGAACTGAGGAATGGATTTGTATAAGGTGTGTTACTCCGTGGGGTTCAGACGGAGACAGGTTCTATGTGCGGAGCGGTTGCTTGCACTGAGAATATTCATTATGATATGTCGCTTATGCCGAGCGAGCGGACATTATCATCAACCGAGAATTTATAGTATGGAAAAAGGAGAATGGAAAGAGAATGAACAGGAATGAAATTATAGAGATTCTTAATCGCATGGATAGTTTAATTATCACACTAGCAAGATTTACCGCAAAAGTAAGAGCATTACTCTTCGATAAAGACAAGAAAACAGAAAAGGAGGAAAAGAAAAATGTTTGAAAGTCTGAACAAGAAGCGCACTGTCATGGAAGATGTGGACACCGAGGGAATGGAGTTTAAGAAACTGCGGGATTTCATCAACACGGACATTCCGTGCCGTGGGTTCTTCTTCACAGTGAACAAGTTCACCGGGGAGATGCAGACGGTCATTGTCACGGACACCTGTCTTGTGAACATGCCAAAAAGAGCCTATGAGCAGTTCAAGACCATCGAGCAGACACCGGCAATGCTTAACGCTTTACTCGATGGAAAGCTGACGATTTCCGTTCACGATATGGTGAAAACAAAGCGTGGCGCAACCATTGCGTATGAACTGAAAGGTTAAGTCTACTCAAGTAGACCGGGAGGAATGGTAGCCATTCCTCCTTTTATTATGGCGAAGACAGTTCCGATTAGATGCTATAAAGCACTTGCTTGCGCGATAATTGGGCAGGCGGTGCAGGATTATCTGTATTCAAATTATCCGGAAGAATTACTGCATAACTTCTTATATAATACGCAATGGGTGCAGTGTTTGGACTTGGATATAGATTATCTTTGGGACAATGCAGTTGAGAAGAAAAGGAGAATAGAATATGAATCCAAGCAAAAAGTGGAAAGTAAAGGACATTCAACAATGGATTCGTGAGCAGACCGAAAAGGCAAACGAGATTGTTAAAAAAGTCTTTGGTGGGGAATTGACTAATCCTAAATATACGGAAGAAATAAGAAAGATGCAGAAAGCTACCGGGCAGAAGCGTACCGGTGTTAAAAATCCTATTTCGTTAATGTTCCGAGGAAAGACTAAAAGTCAGTTATTGTCACAAGCACGGAAACTGAGGAATTTTTTCAAGGCTGATGAAGAGATTCGTGTAGAAGAAAGGAAGAAAGAAGGAATACACCGAGCATACAATACTTTTAAAGAGCGTTTCGGTGAGGACATTAGCGAAGACACATTCAATAAAATGCGTGAAGTGTTCGGTGGTCTTAATTTAGCGGGTTGGAATATTGAGAGTGATTATGTAGCCGGTAACATTATTGATAATCTTGAAAATGGCTACACTGTGCAGGAGATTACCATGGCGTGGAAAAGAGTTCTTGAAATGGATATGAGAGAGAGAGCTATGAACGCCTATGAAATGATTAAGGAAGTCGATGCGTTCTTACGTAATCTCAACGCTGACGAGTAGGAGAATGAAGATGAATAATTTGAGGAAGGTCTACTCAAGTAGACCATGATTAGATACGATCATCAATTCAAATTCATTCGTCCTGCCGTATTTAAAAAGAAAAAGCATCATCAAACAAAATACTATTGCAAGGATATTCTTGTGCTGGATATTGAAGTTACTAGCGCATGGATAGAAAATGGAAAAGTTATCGGGTATACAAAAGGAAAAGATTCTGAATATTGGAACTCTTTAACACCATTATCATTACCTTACATATGGCAGGTATCTTATAATGATACTGTTTATTACGGCAGGGAATTTAAAGACCTGTATAATGTATTCAGAGACCTGCGGAAGGATACTGAATACATTATATGGGTGCACAACCTGGCATATGAGTTTCAGTTTCTATGTAATCTTTTTAATTGGAAGTCAGTGTTTGCACGTTCACCGCATAAAGTGATGAAAAGTGTTCCGGAAGACTTTCCCAATATTGAGTTCAGATGTTCTTATTTTCTCACAAGACTTTCACTTGAATCATGGGGTAAGAACCTTGGGGTTTATAAACTTAAAGGTGATTTGGACTATGAGAAGATACGGACACCAAAAACAAAAATGAAAAAGAAAGAAATGGACTATTGCGAACGTGACTGTCTTGTTGTATACGCAGGAATAAAGAAATATGTACAGAGATACGGAAATCAATTTGATATTCCTTTAACGCAGACAGGAACTGTTCGGCGTGAAGTTAAGGAACGTTTAACAGCAGATTGGCGATATAGAAGGAATATAAAGAAATTGATTCCACATAACGCAAAGGAGTATAAGATATTACAAGACATATTTGCAGGCGGTTATACCCATGCTAATAGAAAATATGCGGGCATAACGCAGGATGGTCTGATACAACATTATGATTTTGCTTCAAGTTATCCAACCGTGATGATTGCTGAAAAGTATCCTATGACACCTTGGTATCCGTACTTTATTACAGAAATCACCGATGATTTAGACTTTGAAAACTATGCTTACATTTTCAGAGTCCACTTGAGTAGACCTCGGTGTAAGACATACAACACATACATACAGGCAGTGAAGTGCTATGGTGAAAATCAAACATTTGATAATGGCAGAGTGATAAGTGCTGATGTATTGGAGTTATATGTCACTGAACAGGATTGGCTTACAATCCGAGAAACCTATGAATGGGATTCGGTAGAAGTTTTGGAATGCTACCGGTCAAAGAAAGCATACCTGCCGAAGCCGTTTCTTGAATACATACTTGAACTGTATCGAAACAAGACCATGTTGAAGGGAATTGAAGAACAAGAAGACCTGTACATGCAATCAAAACAATATATCAATTCATTATTCGGTATGTGTGTTACTGCCATACTTCAATCGGATGTAGAATTTGATGGCAATGAATGGTCTATGGAAATGCTTACTTCCGCACAAGTCAATGCAAAGTTCGATGAACTAAGAAAAGAAAAAGGAAACAAGTGTACTTACTTCCTTTCCTATTCATGGGGTTGTTGGATTACGGCATACGCAAGAAGAAACTTATGGCGTTGCATCGAAAGCGTTGATGATGAAATGGTGTACTGTGATACAGACAGCATATTTGTAATTGGAGAGCATGACTTTTCATGGTATGATAATGAAGTTACAGAAAAATTAAGAGTATCCTGTGAAGTGAACAAACTGAATTTCGAGGATACAAGACCTAAAGATAAACACGGCATTGAGCGTCCGCTTGGAATCTTTACCGCAGAAGATAACTGCACTGAGTTTATAACCCTAGGTGCAAAACGATATGTGGAACGGAGAGAGAAGGACGGCAAACTCCACCTTACAGTAAGTGGAATAAACAAAGAAGCCGTAGAGTTACTAGACGATGATATTGATAACTTTGTAGAGAATTTCAATTTTGATAAGGACGCGGACTGTGTAAAGAAAAGACTTGCTACGTATATAAACAAGCAACCTGTTATAACATACCCGGACGGCTACGTATCATCAATTCAATATGGCATAAACTTACGGCGCATCGGTTACGTTCTTACTATGACAGACGAGTATAAGAATTTGATCAATTACTTTACAAATTATCTCAGCGATGGTAACAGCATGTTTTTGACATCAAAACGAGGATGGTTCTACTAGGTCTACTTAAGTAGACCATCCTTTTAAAGGAGGATTATGGCAAAGAAACAATACTATGATATATCAAATATCATGTCTACAAACGCGCAGTATATGATATTGCTTGGACAGCGAGCAAACGGAAAATCTTACCAAGCAAAAAAGACAGCGTTGGAATCAGCGTATAATGATGGCAAGAAGTTCGTCTATCTCAGAAGATGGAAGGACGATATTAAAGCAGCATCGGTCGAAAAGTATTTCGCCGACATGCCGATTGAAACTATTACGCACGGTGAGTATGACCATGTGAAAGCATGGCATAATAACCTTTACTTTGCACAACATGATGACGGTAGGGAAGTACGCGGTCCAGAGATAGGAATGTATGCCGCTTTGAATGAAGCGGAACGTTATAAGTCATGGGCATTTACAAATCCTAAGACCGGAGAGAACTTCTACGAGTTCATACTTTATGAAGAGTTCATAACAGATAAAATGTATCTTGTTGATGAACCTAACAGACTTCAACAGTTCGTGTCCACCATATTCAGAAACAACGGCGGTCATGTAATTATGGTAGGAAATACTCTAAGCCGCGTGTGTCCTTACTTTACTGAATGGTGCCTTGATGGCACGCTCTTACAGAAGATAGGAACTATTGAAGTATACCATTATCATACAGACGATGGTGGTACAGTTGATATTGCCGTGGAACGTTGTGCTACTACGAACCATAAAAATAAAATGTTCTTCGGTCAGTCTGAAAAACAGATTGTCAGCGGTGAATGGGATACCAAGGAAGTGCCGCATCTGCCAAGGAAGTATGAAGACTATGAAATGGTTTACGAAATACTTGTGGCGTATCAGAAGTTCAAGTTTGTAATGCAGTTACTAATTGAGCCAAAGGAAGGCGGTACTATTGTGTACATATATCCACACACCAAGCGCAGAGAGATATTGAGAAAAATATCCAATGAGTTTACGGACGATATATTTACCACTGCGAAACTTGATACTAAAAGAAAAGCAGAAGCAATTATTATAAACTGCTTCCGTATGGGAAAGGTATGTTTCAGCGACAATCTTACCGGCGCAGACTTTAACAACGTGAACGCAATAATGAAAATAGCATAGGTCTACTTAAGTAGACCACAATAAAAGAGCAGGCATGGCAACCTGCTCTTTTTGCATAGGGCGAAAGGAACCCTGAAATATCAGTTGATGATTACACCGTCCTTCAGAAGACTTTCAATCTGTTCAAGTTCATCATCCGTGCAGGGAATACCGGCAAGGTGAATATCTTTAACTCTTGTGTAACCGGAAAGCGAACCAAGAGTGACTGTCTTATTGGCAGGGAAACCATACTGCGTCTGATACAGGTGAGCATCAAGCGGAATTTTCCGAGTGATAATCACATATGGTGTACGGATGCCGAGCGCACCAACGTTTGAACCGATAGAACCGGAACGCTGAATGTTCTGTTGTATATGTCCACCCAATGCGTGACCGGCAAGTTCACCAAGTGCCATTGCAGGACCTCCACCGAATACCGCAGTTCCTGCGGTAGCTAAGAGAGAAGAGAACACACCTGTAAACGATCCACTGGTAAGCGGTAACGGTACAGCGCAGTTTCCTGCATAGGTGTAGAGAGTGCCAAAGGAATTTCCCTTGTACACGATAATCTGTGCAAGACAAGCGCCGGTATATACATCAACACGATAGCGCACTTTGATTGTACTGTTCATTACATCACTTACATGTAATGGCACGATTCCAATAAAGGGAAGATAGATTTCAATGTGTGTACCGATATAATCCCATACGTTATGGAAATATTCTGCAATGTCCACCGTACCGCAATCAATTTCAGTATACTGATTTGTTACGATAACGGAAGAAACATCTGTTTCAATGTATCCGCATTTAATGTGCCGTGTTTCACCGGTAACAGGCGTTGCATAAATCATATGAAGTGAAATAACAGCATCAATAGGATTTGCAATAACCTTTTTCCAGTTCACAAGATTAGTCGGGTCTAAGTCCCATAGGAACTGATTGAATGCCTGTATCTGTGCTTTAGTCGGATTATAAATTGCTATTAAATCTGAACCCGCGCCTGTAATAACCGGCGGTGTGGGTGTAGGTGTTTCACCGGAAGGGTCAGTTGGAATAGTTGGGTTTTCCGGAAGAATACCATCACGGGTAAGTGTTTCCGTTAAATCCTGTAATGCCTGTGCAATCTGATTCAACTGCGCGCTGTCTGTATTGGTTCCTGTCTGCGCGTCTGTCTGTGTTTCTGTACTTGAAGTGATATTAGGGTCGGAAGAAAAGTTAGTATTTGATAATGTTAGGGGTAGCCATCTTTCCACACCATCCTCAATGAGAGTGGCTACCGGATTATTCATAACATCAATGCCGTTGTCATACCATGTAGGAAATTCATCTTTTAAATGTTTAGTTAAATCAGAAGGATATTTTGCACCGGGCTGAAGTTGAGTGCCTTCTACTTCAGTTCCAACAGCAGAATATACTTGTAACCATGCCATAGGTTGTGCAAAAATAAGACCAAAACTATCTCGCGCACAATTATTTACAGCATTAGTCTCAGAAGATGAATATGTGCTAGATGGATTGGTGTATGTAAAATAAACCGTACTTCCATTAAAAGTAGCATTATTATTCAGCACACTATCTCTAGTACCAGGCACCGGATAATCACTTCTTCCGGTGGAACTAAAAAATTTGCTTTGTGAATTAGCACTTGCCATTACTACCGTGTAATTTGAAGGAGTACTATTCGTCTTGTAAACAGCCCAATATATATCATCGTCAAAATCATATATATGGTATGGATAACTAGAATTATCAATAAGTTTAAGAGTACCGCCTTTTCCAATTTGTACAGGCAATGTAACGCCAGATGGTAAAGTAAGGCCTTCCGGCACTTCATCAACTTCATAATCTGAATTGTACACACCTTCTTCAATAAATAATTGACGTAACGCTTCAATAGCATCTTCCGGTGTATGCACCGTACCATTAGAGTCAACAGAAATCGGCATCTTAGGAGTGCCGCTATCATCATAACAGAACGGCAATAAAGTACGGCTTACCTTTTCCCAAAATTCGGGGTTCAAATCATATAATCCCACGCCAAGGGTAACACCAAGTAAAGGTGCCACAGCCGCTGTCCATGTCGGAAGTTGTAACCATCCGAGTGCCTTTAAAGTTGCAAGATAGGAAAATGTTCCGGGAATGGTAGGGTTTTCAATCTGTTCTACTTGCGTAACACTTGGGTTATTAAAAACACTACCGTTATCAGAAACTATTGGCTTTGTAGCGGTGAGTACCTGTCCGCCCTGCGCTTCACTGGTACCAAGTTGAATGGCACCGTTAGTATAAGTAGTACCGGCAATAACCGCTTCCTTTGTTTGCTTTATTCTTGCTAACTGTTCAAAAGTTTCTGCGGAAAATTGTGCAGGATTCTGTGTATATGCCTGCATAACTCTTTGCGCTTCACTGAAACCTGCGTTTGCTATGGCATCGCCTTCTGTACCTAACTGTTGAATACCGTCAATAAATAAATAGTTACCATGCAGGTCTTCGCCCCACCATGCAATACTAGCATAGTTAGCATCATACATTTCGCCATATTTAGTAGATAGGTACGTTAAAAATTCTTCCCATGTACTAAAAGTTTGACCATCGTATCCGTACATACGTTCTCCTTTCTTAGTTGACTAAGCACCGGCATTGATAAGAATAAATTCACCGACTTCATTAAACCCTGTCTGAAAATTTTTAATTTCATTGAAAGTCTGTTCAGTATCAATGAACGAACCATCATTAAGATACAGGTTGGTTTCATTGATTGATTCCTGTTTATCTACAATGGCAGTTTGTGCTTTTATCTGCGTTTTAAAACTTTCCAAAACATCAACAGAACAATAGAACGCCATGCGTCCACCGGTCATGAGTTCAATATCATCAATGTAATAATATCGTCCTGTTTCCTGCCAATACAGATAATTAGTACCAGACAGATAGTCATTATCACTTTGAAGAATAAATACAGGTGAAGTAATGCTGGCATCGCCTTTAAGAATCCCGGTAACAGTACCGAGATTCTGTAAAGACTTACCAATCACCTTACGTTCACTTGAATTGTAATATAACGTAAGATTCATAATTCCTCCAAGTCTACTCAAGTAGACCTACTCAAGATAACCTTTCTCAATTAAAAGCAGTTCCTTGCAAATATCATCGAAGATGATTTTGTAGAAGTTAAACCCCTTCCAAAAATCAACATGCTTCTTCATGACTTCTGATTGCGTCTGTACACCAATGTTACCTTTACGGTGAAGTTCATAAGAATCAGAACCTTCATGTTCATGAGTATCTTCACCCGAAGTAGAATGCGTGTCGGTAGCGGTGTTGACTGTATTGCTGGATGTATCTGTTCTCTGCCCAAGGGAAATGTCGTTTCTGTTTTCGTTGGAGAATGTTTCAGAATCATATGGAGCAACCTTTTCTGTTGAATTGTTATTCTGTGCGCCGGTAACGTTTTCACCGGAACTTGTTCTCTGCCCATATACATCTGTTAAAACTCTACCGTGCGAATCAGTAATGACTTTAGCGTGTTCTCCTTCTTTGGTTTCTACCACATCGTAGTTATCAATAATCGAATACGTATCATCGTCTACTACATGCACTCTGTACAGTTCTGAATATTTTTTACGATTCATCAGAAGTAACCCATACACATCTTCTGTAAACTCTGGCTGAACAAGTTCAGCAGTGGAGTTTGCTTCTTGATTGAAGTAATAGAAGTCACGATACAACCTGTTGAATACTCTGTCATAGTGTTCAAAGTTCTGAAGGTATTCATTCCAAAACTCCGCGGTGTAGTCAGACAGTAACGGCTGATTATTCTGCTTGGTAAGTTTGTACATCTGATTGACAGTTACAAACTCAATTTTCTGCATTGGTATCATCCACATCGTCTTTCTCCTTTACATGAACCTGTGTAACGGTATCGAACTGCATTCTAGCATTTTCAGCATTGTAGTCAATTTCTTCTGCTACGTGTACTTTCCAATTAGTACCGAAACGCTTATTGACAGCGTCCGCGCCGGTCTCACGGCAGTGTAACATATCGGAAAGGTTCAGTAACAGTAACGAGGTATCCGCTTCTACTTCTGCCATGACAGTATTGTTACGCTTTTCAAAAGCGGAACGTACGCCAATATCAGAATAGAATGACTTAATAAGTTTCTCTCTTGTTTCCATAACCTTCATCAGTTCCTGCTGTGTCTTTCTATCGGAACCTGCATACGTTACTCCAAGTGAACCGGTATCAGTTACAACACCATACTGTCCATTAAACAGTTTGGCAAGGTATGAATGAATGGACTGCTTCTGTTTCTCAGTAGCCGCAATAGGCACACCTCCTGCGTCACGTGCATTTACAAGTAAGTTTACAAGCGTAACCTCTGTATGCCCGAGCATGACCGCATAGTGATGAATAAGAGCCATTGCACTGTTTCTGATAGAAGTATTATCAATGATAATTACATCCGTTCCGATTTTCTTACGGTCAGCATAAATAGGACACCATACGTTGTAATGCGTCCATTCATCTTGATACTTGGTAACACCGTTAAACGATCCAAAGAAGGCAGTCAGTTCACCTTTATACTCTGCGATACCGCAGTGTCCATTGATAAGTAAGCGCTGTTCAATCTCCTTTGGTTTAACAACGCCGGTATTCTCCCACACGAACAGACGCATGATTCTTTCAAATAACTGTTCGCGCCAATACATATAACAGGCATTGAATGTACTGTTTTCACGCGCCCACTTATTCATGCGCTGTCCTGTTTCAGTTGAAAATAAATCCTGTAAAAACATACTATCTCCTTTCAAGATACTTACTGCAAACAAAACCGGTCATAACTTTTTCGCCTACTCTAGCACACACGTATAACCAAGGTACATCACCTTCCATATGGTAGTATCCATAGCAGTCAACAATAGTTTTCTTTGGAAGTACATAAAGAGAAGTGTAACCGGTGTTTCCACCTGTACGGATATTTACGTTTGCAGTAGTAACCCACTGGCCTGCCGCAACTTTGGAGAAACGTTCCGCTACTCCGTTATCACTCGGTCTCCAATTTTTCCATCGCATTCCACCGAGTAGTCCGTAACGGTTAAGTGCCATGTCAGAAACATACGCCTTACCATTTTGATTCTGCCCCACTTCCATTCCATGAAAATAAAAAGCAACGTGCTTATCCCAAAACAGCCAGTCACCTTCCTGTATCTCAGAAGGCGATACAAATATGAACGCATCCTCATATCCGTATTTAAATCTCAGTTTCCATAAATCACCAACAAAGCCCGTTAAAGCACAATACCGGCTTCCTCTGAAACCGATGGTTCTGCAAAAATAATCAAAATAATCCCAACACTGATAAGGATTACCCCTAGGATAATTATCAGTGTCATAATGTCTTCCAATAGTTTTTCTATACCAATCCTCCGGTGTCATAAGATTCCTTTCTAGGTCTACTCAAGTAGACTTCTTAGTTGACTAAGACAAACGGGGTGAGGAATCCGCCCCACCCCGCCTTGCACTTAGTGCTATCGAATATTATTGATGTGTGTTAATCTCCGCCTGCGTTTTCACCGCCTGCGTTGTTACCTTCTACTGCAATGTAGAATATCATAGCGTTGGCATGATTATCGACTGCAAAGCCTTTTTCAGCCTTCTCGCCGTGGTTGATAACTTCCGCACGCGGATTGTACATTTCCCATGTACGCCGGCGACCGAAATATGCTGCGACATTTTCAATGTCATGCAGGAAGCAGATGATACCGGACTGTTCAATCTCACCAGTGAGATTGGTTTCGGAAATGAAATCATCATGCGTTACTGCAATCGAAGATGTATCAGCGAACGCAAAGCCGGTACCGGATGTCTGCCAAAACGGAACCGAAGTGAAGCCAGGCAGTGCCACAAGTTCATTGTGGAATGTATCAGCCTGCAGATACATGTCACTTGCCTTGGCGAACTCGGTGTTCATTTCAACAACCATGTTATCCTTGTCAGTAAAGGTTTCATAACCATCGACATTGAATACCGTAGACATCTTGCCCATGTTCTCAATAGTACGGGAAATTTCCTTGGATGCATACTTGAGGAAATCTGCGCTTTCAAGAGCCTGCGCAACTGTAAGAGTAGCACCTGCATGAGCGGTGTTGTACTCGGCAAGCAGGTTACGTGCCTTACCGCCATTAATAGCAGAAGCCATCGCAGTATTTGCGGCAAGAGCAACAAGACGTTCTTCCTCAAGTTTGAACTGATTGTTCACATAGGTATACATACCGTCAATAAATGCAAGCATCGCGCTTTCGGAAGTGAACGCAGTAATAATCTGCGCAATCGGTCTTACAATTTCAAGAGTCCATGTTCCCTTTCCACCGTAAACCATCGCTTCAACAGTTACAGTCTGCGTAACACCATACGGGCTGTTCTGAACAAAAGCACCATCTATACCGGAATAATCATAAGTCGGGTTGTTAGAGGCTTCTACATTGGAGTAGTAAACCTTCTGAACAAAAGCGCCGTACTCATGTTCATCACGAAGAATCTTTCTGTCCTTACCATTGTAGGTACGAACAAAATAAACAGTCCGGACAATACGATTTGCAAGGGATTTGAAGAAACCTTCATAGGCATCAAATTCTTCAATCGCCTTTCCCATTGATACAAAATCAGTTGTTTCAAGATTTGTAATAGCGGCATTTTTTCCGAGCGCATCCGCCACTGCGTCATTTACAATATTCGGAATCTGTGTAACAATAGCCATTTATTTTTTTCCTCCTTATACAATTTGTGAAACATGGTCTGTTATAGTAGCGTTACTAGACACAGAAGCAATTTCTGTCATTTCATTCGAGCTTATATTAAAATCATATCCTGCTATAAGATTACTACTATTTAATGCGAAATAATAACTTCCTGTGTTTTCGGCTGGCCGACGGCCACACCCGACTGCATATGATGCATTGCTATGATAGTATCCATTCTTCTGCATTGCCTGAACTACTTCTGCGTAAGTAGTATAAGCCGATGAATCGCCTGTCAAAATAACAAACCATTTACACGCGTACTGATTTGTTGCAATAACGTGCCTATATAAAGCACCTCCGGATGCAGACAGCACACCATCATCAATAGATAAACCTTCACCTACTTTAACTCCACCAAGTGTTTCGTCAGAAGCAGCTGGAAGTGTATAACCATCAGCAGACAACACACCGTCTGTAATAGATAAACCGTTTCCAACCTTAACGCCACCTAAAGTGTTAGCCGATGCGATAGGTAATACATATGGTGAAGCTGCATTTTTAATTTTTCCTTCCGGTGTAAGTTCAGATGGGAGTACACCTTTTCTCCCTGCCGGTAATGCCATATTATTCCTCCTTTGTTTTAACTTTTTCTTGCAACAGTAACTGATTGATTGTTGTCAACGAATCATTCATTGTAGTCAACATCTTCTGTAACTCAGTCATGAACTTATTGTCACGATACATAAAGTATGCAATTACAACAACAGTCACGCCTACGTTACTCGCCAATTGAACTACTTGTTCCATCCCCTCCATCTGCTACCTCACTTTCTACTTCTACGGCGGTTTCTTTTTTAAGTTCACCCGCATCCTTCTCAGTAACAGAAGGCGTGAACCCCTCGACTGCCGTTTCCACCTTTTCAACCTTTGCAGGTCTCGGATACAACTTGTCATAAGCTTCTGAATTAAATTTCATGATAATCACCTTTCCTAATATTAAGGTATCATAAATTTTAAATATGTCAAGTCTACTCAAGTAGACCTAGATTCTGAGAGTGAA
>JAZNPF010000029.1:0-124796 GCA_045589495.1 Clostridia bacterium | reverse complement strand
ACCATCAATAGAGCCGTGTTCTTCTTCGAACTTTTTGATATTTTCACGAATCAAAACTAACACATGACTGTTAACGCTTCGGCCTTCGTAGTCGGCAACATAACCGATTTTATTGAGCATTTCTTCTTCAATTCTTATAGATACACTTTTAATAGCCATAAAATCACCTCATAATAAATATATTATGTATTTATTTTACAGCCTTTATGTGCTATAATGTTAAGAATAGATATACAGTATATCTAAAATAATTTTATGAGGTAATTATTATGAATGAAGAATTAAGATTACACAGATGTTGTTTTACAGGGCATCGTCCTGACAAAATGGAGCTTGGGGAAAAAGAAATTAAGCCGTTACTTGAAAAAGCAATTGATGAGGCTATTGCAGAGGGATATGTAACCTTTATAACAGGCATGGCGATGGGAACGGATATATGGGCAGCGGAGATTGTGTTAGAGAGAAAGAAGACTAACAAGGACTTACATCTTATATGTGCTTTGCCACACCCGAATTTTGAGAGCAGGCGGAGCATGACCGAAAAGATGAGGTTTAATAAGATAGTTAAAAAGGCTGACCTTGTAAAAGAAATCAATAATCATTATTTTACAGGTTGCTATCAGGTACGAAATGAATGGATGGTTGACAGGTCAAATCTTGTAATTGCAGTATTCAATGGGCAAAAGAGTGGAACGAAAAATACAGTTGATTATGCAAAGCGAAAAGGCATAAATGTTGTAAATGTACTAGATAGCATTTAAAATCGATTTTGAGGTCGAGTTGCAACGGCTGTTAAAGGGGTTGTAAGACCAAACTCTCTCAGGTAGGGTAGTTACACCACCTAGGGCATTAACTCGCAAATAAGACGGCTGTTAAAGGGCGTGTGAGCAAAATAAAAAACAGCCTTTGGGTAAAGGCTGTTAAATAGACGCAGGGGCGAACGAAAAATCAATGATCGGTGTTTTAATCTTTACTGAAACTCGTATGTTTTTAAATTTCATAATAACATTTTTAAAAACTGAATAAATCTTGCTCATATGCATCCTCCTTCCAATGATACCTTCTAAATCGTTCGCTTTTTTCCATACGGAACCTGTCTGTTCTGGTGGATCAGAGAAGGAGTATGAACCTGACCCAATATAATTATATCATTGTTTATAGATAAAAACAAGGCTTTTTGAGTTTTCTCAAAAAGCCTTGTTGGCGGAGATGCAGAGATTTGAACTCTGGCGCCGGTTTGAGCCGACCTACTGCATTTCGAGTGCAGACCCTTCAACCACTTGGGTACATCTCCAGATATGTTTGAACTCCGATTTGACGGAGAAAAAAACGAGCAAATTATAAAATTTTGTTAGAAAAATGTTAGAAATGGCTAGAAAAACCGCTAGATAAGGGTGTAAAAACAAGGTTTGAACCTCGCTTAAACCCGCGTGGTTAAGCCATTTGTGAGGGTACAGTTACAGTGTAACCGAGGGGATTTCGAGTCAGCACCGTTATGACCACTTCGATACTTCTCCAGATATGAAATTGTTATATATGTCAGCCCTGACAAATTTGACCAATTGATATTTAAGGCAAAAACATGGGCAAAACAAGCAAAAATAAGTTAAAAATAAAATTACAGAAACCGTATAAAATCAAGGGTTTCGGGCTATGGGAGTTCCATTAGACGTAGAAGCTTTCGAGTGAACCCTGTTATGACCGATTAGATACTTTTCACAACATAAAATTGTATTATTGTAGATCCTAAATGATATGACGAAACTCAATTTTGGATGAATTCAGGAACTAAATAAACAATGGTAATCAAATTTTAGAATTGAAGATGTTTTATAAAACAATGTATTCTTTAGCAACATAAAAAACAGACGCTCTGCTATGTGCATGGCATCTGTTTTTTGTATATGGTAAGAATTATAAATAGAAAGGTTAATTATAGAAAAACTTATTGTATAAATTATAAAACTGCTGTATAATATTTATCAAATATATGAGTCAAATGATGAAATTGATATTTTATATGAACATAACTTAAAAAATTACCGGAGGAACTATGAAACGGATTGCTATTGGAATTTTAGCACACGTAGACGCAGGTAAAACGACCCTTTCGGAAGGGCTTTTATATGCATCGGGAGAAATTCGCAAACTGGGCAGAGTAGATGCTAAAGACACCTTTTTAGATACAGATGAAATAGAGAAAAAAAGAGGAATTACCATTTTTTCAAAGCAGGCTGTAATTGGTCTGGAGAAAACGATAATTACTCTTTTGGATACACCCGGACATGTGGATTTTTTTGCCGAAGCTGAGCGTACGCTAAGTGTGTTTGACTATGCCATTCTGGTCATAAGCGGAACAGATGGCGTACAGAGTCATACCAATACCTTATGGAATATGCTGAGAAAGTATAATATTCCTGTGTTTGTTTTTATAAATAAGTTGGATTTGACAGGGAGTGACAAAACCAAAGTTATTGATGAACTGAAACAAGAGTTCGGCGGCAATTTTGTGGATTTTTCAGAATCAGATGATAATTTAGTTGAAAACATTGCTATGTGCGATGAAGAACTGATGGAAGAAGTTTTAGAGGGGAATTTGCAGGAGCAAACGGTATGCCGTGCCATTAAGGAAAGAAAAGTGTTTCCTTGCTTTTCAGGCTCTGCCCTGAAGATGGAAGGTGTATCACGGTTTTTAACTGCTCTTGACAAACTCACAGTCGCCGATGATGCCATGAGTGAATTTGGTGCAAAGGTTTTTAAAATCAGTCAGGACCCAAAGGGTGGACGGCTTACCTTTATTAAAATTACCGGCGGTAGCCTTAAAGTTAAAAGTATGATAGAGTCTGTGTCGGGAAGAATGGAAAAGGTTAATGAAATAAGGATTTATTCTGGTGAGAAATATACCACGGCAGATGAGGTTTTTTCCGGATGCGTATGTGCTGTGACAGGTTTAAAGCATACAAGTGCCGGACAGGGCCTAGGATTTGAACAAAACGCAGCTTCTTTAACCGCAGAACCGATTTTTAACTATAGGGTTATTCTACCAAATGGCGTGGATCCAACTGTTGCACTGGAAAAGTTTAAAGAACTGGAACAGGAAGAAACACAGTTGCAGGTTACGTGGCAGGAGCAGTTAAAAGAAATTCAGATTCGTCTTATGGGCGAAGTACAACTGGAAGTTTTAAAACAGATGATTTTAAAACGGTTTGATATGGCAGTCGAATTTGAAGAAGGACGTATAGTTTATAAGGAAACTATTGTAAACACAATTGAAGGGGTAGGGCACTTTGAACCTTTGCGGCACTATGCGGAAGTGCATCTTGTATTAACACCTCTGCCACGTGGGTCAGGTATGCAATTTGAATCCGACTGCCCTGAAAATGTGTTGGACAAAAACTGGCAACGGCTTGTAATGACGCACTTAATGGAAAAACAGCATATAGGTGTGCTTACGGGCTCACCGATCACAGATATAAAAATAACTCTGAAATCGGGGGCTGCGCATCTTAAACACACGGAGGGCGGAGATTTTCGGCAGGCGACTTACCGCGCTGTACGACATGGATTGCGCACTGCTGATTCAGTGTTGTTAGAACCTTATTATGACTTTATGATTGATTTGCCTTTAGAGAATGTTGGAAAAGCAATGACGGATTTGGAACTGTTAGGTGCTGATTTTTCTATTTCTCATCCAAATAGTGAGATGTCAAAAATTACGGGTAATGCCCCTGCGGATAGTATTAGAAATTATCACAGGCAGTTAACGGCTTATACTCACGGTAAAGGGAGAATGAGTTGTAAATTCAGTGGTTACGGTGAATGCAAGAATGCAGATAAGGTGATATCTTCCTTTGAATATGATCCTGATGCAGATATAGAAAACACAGCCGATTCGGTATTTTGTGCACACGGCGCCGGCTTTAATGTAAAGTGGAATGAAGTTAGGGATTATATGCACTTAGATAGTGTATTGAAATCCAAAAAGACAGAAAACATGTCGGAACGTGAGGTTAATATCGGAAAAATCGGTGCATCCGATGAGGAACTATTGGCAATATTCGAGCGCACCTATGGTAAGGTGAAAACAAGATTACCAAACCAGACGATGCGCACGCCTAAAGAGGTAAAGCCTGTAAAATCTTCACCTGCAAAAAAATATGATAAGGACTATCTTTTAATTGATGGATATAACATTATTTTTGCATGGGACAGCCTTAAGAAAACGGCAGAAGACAATTTAGAGGCGGCAAGAAAACAACTGATTGACCGTATTTCGGTTTATAAAGTATTTAAAGATTATGAAATTATTGTTGTTTTTGATGCCTACAAGGTTAAAGGTAATAGAGGTGAGGTTACACAGGAGCAAGGCGTTACTGTTGTTTACACAAAGGAAGCACAAACTGCTGATGCTTATATTGAAAAGGTAGCCAAGGAACTTACTAAGAATTATCGGGTGACGGTTGCAACATCTGATTCTATGGAACAGTTAATTGTTTTTGGCAGCGGTGCTTTCAGAATGCCTGCAAGGATCCTTGAAGAAGAGGTTGTAGGTGTTGAGAAAAATGTGAGAGAAATGATAGAAATTTACCAACTTGAAACAGAAAATTCCGACATTTTTAAGATTTCTGAAGAAAAACTGGCAGATTGGAGGAAAAACGGTGAAGTGGATGAAACCAAGGAAGCTGGATTAATGTCAATAAATGGCATAATCAAAAAATGAGAAACTATATTTATATAAATAGTATTCTTATTTAAGGTGATGGAATGAATAGCGAAGTTGTAAAAATTTATATCGCTGTTGGCGAAAACGAATTTGAAATTAACGATTATTTTGAAAATGAACAAGAAAAGAATGAATGGATAAATAGGTTGGAGTCAAAGGCTTTATTGAAATACTATAAACAACGAATAAATATAACTTGATCTATGAACAACGCATCTGCTTATGGAAAGTGTTGACTTGTTCGGAAAGGAATTAAATGAAAACAGCTGCTGCATACATACGTGTATCAACAGAAGATCAAGTTGAATATAGTCCCGAAAGCCAAATCAAAGCGCTTCAAAATTATGCCAAAACCCACAATTTGTACTTGCCCGAAAAGTTCCTTTTTCTGGATGAAGGCATAAGCGGTCGCTCTACAAAGAAAAGAAAGAAATTTGTTGAAATGATTGCTTTGGCAAAAAGCACACCAAAACCATTTGATGTTATCCTTGTATGGAAATTCAGCCGATTTGCAAGAAACAGAGAAGACAGCGTTGTTTATAAATCGATGCTGAGGAAACAGTATGGTATTGATGTTGTTTCAATCAGTGAGAATGTCGGGGACGACAAAATGTCCGTGCTATTCGAGGCTATGATAGAGGCTATGGATGAGTATTATTCAATCAATCTGTCTGAAGAAGTTAAAAGGGGAATGACAGAAAAAGCAAAAAGGGGAGGGGTTTTATCAATACCTGCATTTGGGTATGTTATTAAAGACGGAAAATTTGTTATACATCCTGAACAAGCAGAAATAATCCGTAAAGTATTTTTTGATTTTTTAAACGGCAAAGGTATGCTTAAAATAGCAAAAGAATTGAATGCTCTGAATGTCAGAACAAACAGAGGAAAGACTATAGAAAACAGAACAATAGAATATTGGCTCAATAATCCTATGTATATAGGAAAAACTCGGTGGAATCCAAATGGTAAAACGAGCAGGAATTATAATGCGGAAGGATTGATAATCGTTGATGATCACGAAGCAATTATTGATCGGGATACCTGGGATGCCGTACAAGTTAAATTAAAAACATTAAAAGAGCATTACAGAAAGTATACAAGAGATGATAAGGATGAAAAAGATTTATCTCATTGGCTTACGGGACTGTTTCGATGTGGTAAGTGCGGAGCAGTAATGGGGCATTACAGCACATATTTTGGGTGCAACAAAAAAAGCAGAGGAATATGTACGGGATGCGGTACAATCTCTGTTCATATTGCAGAAAAAATGGTTTTACAAGCATTAAAATATGTACTTGCCGATGAAAATGTGCAAATCACTGTTTTACCATTAGTTAAGCAAAATGTAAATCAACCGCCGTCAGAGCACAGTATTTTAAAACAACAATTATCAAAAGCAGAAGAAAAATTAAGGAGAGTGAAGGAAGCATACGAAAGCGGAATTGATGATTTGGAAGAATACAAGGAGAATAAAACAAAAATCAATTCTGAAATTAAAGAAATTAAAAACAAAATCAAAAACCTGAATAAGAAGCAATTCCCTGATCCGTCAGGTAATAATCAAAGAGCGGGAGAATCACAAAAACTCAAGATAAAACGCCTTTTTGATATTTTGGAAGATGAAAATATCAGCAATTTTGATAAAAGAGAAATTCTACGCCGAATGATTAAAGAAATTGTAAAAGTAAAAGAGGGGAGCAGGGAGTTGAAAATTGTATTTTGGGAGAATTAAAACCTATATTGCTTCGGCTGTACTTAAACTTTTGCAATCCGGTCCACCGTACTGGCTTATGATAAATTTTGCAAGTTGTGGATTTGGATTTTTTATTTTAACAGGGTAAATCAATTTTTTTTCATACATAAACATAATTTATACACTCCTCCTTATATCACTTTTCCCACGGCCATTTGAATTCTGCAGATGCCCATTGGAATGGAACATCATCGGCAGAATCACAGGCTTTTAAAGGACCGTATTTACGAACATAGTCCATCTTTACAGACTCCATTGTTTTTGTGATTTTTTTAAACATTTCCAATGCTTCTTTATCACAAGGATGAGTGTCCAAAAACAGATTAAGGTCAATGGCAGCAAACTGCAGTTCGCTTAATCTGCGTTTTAAATCTTCGCTGCAGTTGTTGTCATAATCACATTTATCTTTATCGTCCCAATTGTTATCGCATTTATCTTTGCATTTATCATCGTATTTATCACGTCTGTACCAATTATCATCATCTTTATCGCATTTATCGCATTTTTTGTCTTTCATATACCAACCGTCACGTGTATTCCAGTTGCAGTTGGGCATACCTTCGGTTGTGATATTATCCTGAACGAGTTCTTCGGGTGTAACGCAGCATTCACTGTTACGGTATCTCATGGCAACCTCCTTAAATTACTTTGAACGGAATGGATTCATAATATTTATATTCGCATAGGCGGAAAATGGGATGTCGAGCACTTTAAAAATAGTACCTCTGTCCAATGCTTTGCATACGGGATATAAATCATCAAATTTTGAATACGGCACATAGGCTATTCCGTACATAGGTTTATCGGGCATATACTGTATATTTTTCACTTTCATAGCACCTCCGGATAAAATACAGATAGGTTTGAGTGACATACACTTTAATGTGATAGCACTCTGTATATAATATTCTTTTTACAAGCCGTTTGTTACCCAATGATTGACAAATGCTGACAAGGGTAAAACATTGACAAATTCGGGTAAAATATGATAATATTAACGTAACTGATATGCGATGGGCGAAACATTAAAATATACGAAATTTAACAGAAATTGAGTTGATATTTTGCGTAAGAACGATATTATAGAAGTTGATATAGAAAGTACGGGATTTGAAGGAGAGGGTATTGCCAGAGTAGATGGATATCCTGTTTTTGTGCGTTATGCTGCTGAAGGCGACAGAGCAAAAATACGTATACTTAAAGCAAATAAAAGTTACGCATTCGGTAAGGTAGAAGAAATTTTAGTACCGTCATCTCAACGTCGTGATCCGTTATGTGAGTCATTCGGAAAATGCGGTGGATGTACAATGATGCACTTGGACTATGAAAAGCAACTTTCCGTTAAAACACAGACCGTAATTAACAATTTGAGAAAAATAGCACATTTAAAAGACGGTGATTATGAATTTGATGGAATTATTGGCTCTGTAGAATATAATTATCGTAACAAAGCCCAGTTTCCGCTTACTATGGATGGGGATAAAGCTGTTTATGGTTTTTATGCACCGTTGAGCCACAGAGTCGTAAAATGCAGTGGTTGTAAAATACAGAATGAAAAGATAAATATGGTTGCCGATGCTGTGCTTGAGTATATAAACGAAAATAATATTTCTGTTTATGATGAAAAAACGGGTAAAGGCATTATAAGGAATATTTATGTGCGTTCATCTCAACAAGGCAATATTATGGCGGTTATAGTTACCAACAGTAAAAAAGAGGTGCCTCACAAGGATAGACTTATAAAAAAACTCACTGATATAGACGGGGTAATAAGTATTGTACAAAATATAAATCTCCGAAGTGATAATATTATACTTGGATATGATAATATCCTGCTTTGGGGTAGTGACACAATTGAACTTACATTAGGTGATTTACGTTTTAATGTGTCACCGAATAGTTTTTTTCAGGTAAATGCCAAACAGACAGAGAAACTTTATTCAAAAGCAAGAGAGTATGCTTCATTGACGGGTAAGGAAACGATTTTTGACCTTTACTGCGGTGTGGGAAGTATATCTTTGTTTATGGCACGTGATGCTTTCAAAGTGTATGGTGTTGAAATAGTTGAAGACGCAGTTGAAAATGCAAAAGAAAATGCACGCATAAATGGTATTGAAAACGCTGACTTCTATGCAGGTGACTGCACAAAAGTCGTAGATAAACTTATGTCAGACGGAGTAAAAGCAGATGTGGTTGTTGTTGATCCGCCAAGAAAAGGATGTGATGCTGAACTTCTGAAACTGATAAATGAAATTTCACCCGACAGAGTGGTATATGTTTCGTGTAACAGTTCGACTTTGGCAAGAGATATAGAGGAATTGAAACAATACGGATATAAACTAAAAAAAGTTACTGCCGTAGACCTTTTCCCTCAGACGCCCCACGTCGAGTGCTGTGTGCTACTATGTCGCAAAGAGTGATTTTTCATGGAGTGATTATGATATGGAGAACGTAAATAAAAGTGTTTATTACAACTCATTTGATATGGCAAAATTAATTTGTTCAATATTGGTGGTAATGATTCATATTGCTCCTTTTGGACAACAGACGGATACTAATATTTTGACCTATATGAATTTTGGTTTAAGTCAGTGCTTGTGTAGGATAGCAGTTCCATTATTCTTTGTTTTTAATGGATTCTTTTTATACAGAAAAATGCCTTTGGAAAACTTTTCCCCTAAACATAGCAAGAAATATTTTTTGCATATTTTAAAATTGTACATATTGTGGTCTTTAATATATTTCCCTATAAATTTGATAAACATATTAAACAACCCTAAAGGAATTATCTATGGGTTTATTATTTACTTTAAAAATTTTATATTTGTAGGAAGTTACACGCAATTATGGTATTTGAACGCATTGGTATTTGCAATTGCTCTTATTTCTTTTTTATTACATAAGAAATGGACGCCGAGAAAAATATTATATGCTTCTTCTTTTTTTTACATTGTGGGGCTCTGCGGAGATGGGTACTTTGGTATTATTAGACCTTTGTTTCAAATTCCGATTGTAGGTGAAGCAATAAATTTGTATTTTAAAATATTTAATACTACCCGAAACGGTTTATTTTTCGCATTCTTTTTTGTGTCATTGGGAATGATATTATCTAACAAAGAAATTATAATCAGCAGAAAAAAATCATTATTCCTTTTGATAGTATCCTTGTTTATGTTGTTTATAGAAGTATTTATTCTTACATATTTTGATATTGCGAAAGATAGGAACATTTTATTGTTCACCATTCCATCTGCTGTGTTTTGCTTTCTCTTCTTAAAAACAATACACTTAAAAGACTCTAAAATAGATATAAGAAAAATCAGTTCGCTTATTTTCTATAGTCATTTGTGGGTTCTGAAAGCAGTTTCAGTGTGTTTAAAAGTGTTAGGTATGCATATTCAAAATACACCATTACTTTTCATAACAGTCTTGGCTGTTACGGTATTTACTTCACATGTTATAATTAAGATTTCTAATAAAAAATATTTTCGCTGGTTAAAAACACTTTACTGATATTGATACTGCCGCAGACACCACACAAGGCATATAGAGACTGTTGCACTTATTTGCAAGGATATTTGAAACGACAAAGCGGTTTTGCATTGTTAGCAAAACCGCTTTTTACTTATATCTCCATTTGTTTTCCAAAAAACAGGGCTGCTGATTGAGCGAGTTTCGTATCAACTTCAGATACTTTCTTTGAATCGTCATTTCTCATAATGATAACGTTGCCTATTGAGTCTCCCTCGGCAATAATTGGTACTATTACACCTGCATTATATTTGCTTCCGTCTGTTACGGGCATCTGACTTTCGGGTACAAAAGTAGTTTTTTCTTCCATAATAGTTTCAATCTCGCTGCTTAAACGTTTTTCATAAAGGTCACGTTTTGGTGCACCGCCTACTGCAATAATTGTGTCTTTGTCTGTAATACATGCGGCACTGCCTGATATTTTAGCAAGCGTTTCGGCGTATTGTGACGCAAAATCGCTTAAAGAACCAATAGGTGAATACTTTTTGAATATAACTTCGCCGTCGCGATCTGTGTAGATTTCAAGAGGATCACCCTCGCGGATACGCATTGTACGTCTGATTTCTTTGGGTATAACAACTCTGCCCAAATCATCAATTCTTCTAACTATTCCTGTGGCTTTCATATATAAATGCTCCTTTTGGTTTAAATTACAATTCTATTTTGTGTAAGCGAGGAATTTTTATGTAAGGAAAAAGGTGGGAATAAAAAACGGTTTTGATTTTCATCAAAACCGTCAGATGCTATTTTTATTTTTCATTCGTGCTTGCTTTCGGTATGTTCCGGGAGATATGCCAAGTTCTTTTTTGAATACGTTTGTAAAGTAGTTGGAACTGCTGAAACCTGTGGTGAAAGCAATTTCTGTTACTGTAAGGTCGGAATATTTCAAAAGTTGTTTTGCGTCGTTAAGTCTTAATTTGGTAAGATACTCGCGTATGCTCATGCCAGTCTGTGTTTTAAACTGATGGCTTATATGTGAACGGCTGCACGACAAATTTTTGCATATATCTTCAGAAGTTATATTCTGTGATCTGTGTTGTTCAATGTACTGTTTAACTTCTTTTGTGATATCAGATGTTTCGTTGATTTCCGGATTGTAAGATAAATCAAGCATATTACGTAAAGGCTCTATCAACTTATTCATCTGTTCCTGAGTTAAATTGTTTTTATCTTCAATATTGAGAGAAACAGACAGATTATGCTCTTTTTTCAAAAAATCGATATAATTTTTGAGTTTTGACATATCGTTCATAATATCCCTCCACCAAACGCATCTTATATTTTAATTATATGAAAAAATAAATGTAAAACTATTAGTTTTTAGGATAAAAATATGACTTATTCTTCATAAAATATTAGAAAATGTGCTTTGATTAAAAATATACTGTTTATTTTTGAAATGCTATGATTGTTACTGATATAATGTGATAATTGAAATAATGTTATTAGTATGTATTAAAAAGCAAATTTGTTTCATAAAACAATAAATATTATGGGTGAAGATGATATTCTGTATACGATGGCAATGCCTTTTTATGTTAATTCTACCTCTGGTTGATTTTGGTGTTTTAAAAAATGTATTTATTGTTCATTATAAATATGTTATACTAATTAAAAGATACATAGGTGGTGTGTAGATGAACAGTGAACAGTTAAGTTTATGGATTTATAATCTTCGTAAATCCAATAATATGACACAAAAGGAATTTGGTGACAGAATAGGTGTAAGTAACCGCGCCGTTTCTAAATGGGAAAGCGGAATTTCTATGCCGTCAACAGAAACATTCCTTTCTATTTGCAGTGCTTTTAGCGTGCCTGCAGATTCTTTTATGACGGTGGAATCAAAAACTGATAATACCGAAAAAATGCCTACGGGTATGCAGTCAATAGACAGGCTTTACCGCATAGGCAGAGGACCATCCAGTTCGCACACCATAGGCCCTGAACGGATATGCAAGTATTTTCTTGAGCAATATCCCGATGCAGATAAATTCAAGGTTATTTTATACGGCTCTCTGGCAAAAACGGGCGTAGGTCACGGAACAGATACAATTATCAGAAAAACTTTTTCCCCTAAAAAAGTACAGATAGATTTTGACTATTATGAAACAAACCTTAAACATCCTAATACGATGGAGGTATTTGTATATAAAAACGGCAAAAATTATGACCGGCGACTTGCGTGGAGTATAGGCGGCGGAGAGATTGAGATAGATGGTGTTGAGTTTAAAACTGCCGAAAACATATATGATTTATATCTGTTCGACAGAATTGCATCTTATTGCAAAGAAAATAAATTACGCCTATGGCAATATGTTGAAGAAGTTGAAGGCAAAGAAGTATGGACGTTTTTAAGCAAAGTTTGGCAATGTATGAAAGACAGCATTGAAGCAGGGCTTAAAGACGAAGGTACTTTGCCTGGTGGACTTAATGTGAAAAGAAAAGCAAAACATCTGTATAGTCAGAATCATATAGACGAAACATCACAGACAAAAGAAAACAGGATAGTATGTGCTTATGCATTTGCTGTTAGTGAACAGAATGCGGCTGGCGAAACGATTGTTACTGCACCTACTTGCGGAGCCGGTGGTGTTGTTCCTGCAGTGCTTTATTATTACCAGCAAAAACGCGGATTCAGTGATGAGGAAATTCTTCGTGCACTTGCCACTGCATCGGTTGTAGGAAATCTGGTTAAGACAAATGCATCCATAAGCGGAGCAGAATGTGGATGTCAGGCAGAGGTTGGTACGGCTTGTTCAATGGCATCTGCTGCCTTGGCAGAACTTTTTGGTATGGATATTGACCAGATTGAATATGCGGCTGAAATTGCAATTGAACATCATCTTGGACTGACGTGTGACCCGATATGCGGTCTTGTTCAGATACCTTGCATAGAACGTAATGCTGTTGCAGCAATGCGTGCAATAAATGCAGTAAACCTTGCAAACTTTTTAACAGACACGCGAAAAATATCTCTTGATCTTGTAATACGTACAATGTATGAAACAGGAAAAGACCTGTCACATAAATACCGTGAAACTGCAATGGGCGGTCTGGCAAGGCTTTACGGCAAGTAAAGTACAATATTATGCTTAAAACACTTTGGTTATACCTAAAAAAAGAAAGTCAAAAATTACTTTTTGCGTAATTTGTGGCTTTCTTTTTTATGTGTAAAAAATATATACAAAAAATAGGTGGTCAAGCCTCTGAATTTCTTATAATTTTTTGCTGCAACAGTAATTTTTGCTCAAAAGATGTCAGTTGACTAATCCACATATCCACATACTTATAAACGTTTAAAGTGAGCAATCACCACGATTTCGTTGACTTATCCACGTAAAATGTGGATAAGTGGATAACTTTATACTAAATTTTGAAAAAAATCTGTAATTTTTTGTAAAAAATTTTTCTGCATTTTTAACAAAAATCAATCGAAAAAAATTACATCATTTTCTGAAAAAATTTTAAAATAATACTTGACAAACAGGAAAAAGAGTTGTATAATGCGATTGAAAGTCAAAGATAGTCAAAGTCAAAATTTGATGTTTTTGGTCAAACGACCGAAAATGACGGAAAAGAGGTGGTAAGTATGAAGATAAGTGATACAATTGAACGCTTTATAAGGGATATGCTTGCCGAAGATGAAAGTATAGAATTAAAGCGAAACGAACTTGCTAATTATTTTAAATGCGTACCGTCGCAAATTAACTATGTTATTTCGACACGTTTCACTACAGAACGCGGATATAGTGTAGAAAGCCGCAGAGGCGGGGGCGGGTATATTAAAATTACGCGCGTAAGCCGTGATAGCGGCAGTAACATCATAATGCACGTTTTAAACAGTATTGGTGATAATCTTGATATTATGACCATGGAGGCAATTGTTAAAAATCTTTACGGGAGTGAAATAATTACTTCAAGAGAGGCAAAACTTATGCTTGCATCGTGCGGAAGCAGTGCATTGCGTGAAATCAATGACGGTGAATTTAAAAACCGTATTCGTTCTACAATATTTAAAAATATTCTTATCAATCTTATATAAGGAGTGATTTGTATGTTGTGTACACATTGTAATAATAAAGAAGCAACTTTTCATTGTAAAACAGTTTCAAACGGAAAATCCACAGAAATGCACCTTTGCAGCGAATGTGCCCATGAACTTGGGTTTGCTGAAAAGTATTCAGATATTTTTGGAGAGGGAATGAACGTAAACAGTATTTTAAATCAGTTTTTTGCATTGTCAGGTAAAAAGCCGGCAAATGAAAACACTGTTAAGTGTCCCGAATGCGGCATGGATTTCAAACGTTTCAATTCAACCGGACTATTAGGTTGTGATAAATGTTATGATGTTTTTTCTGATGCCGTGGAAACTATGATGCAACGCACGCAGGGCGCAACTGTCCATAACGGAAAAATTTCCGGTCCGGACAGCGAGGAGATTAAAAAACAGAATGAAATAAACAATTTGAAATCGCAGTTGCATAAAGCGATACTTGAAGAAAGATATGAAGAAGCCGCAAAACTGCGTGACAGCATAAAGGCGATTGAGAAAGGGGACAGGGCAGATGGCTAAATGGTATTGCGGAGAAGGCTTTCAGGACGATATCGTATTAAGTACACGTGTCCGTCTTGCAAGAAATTTAAAAGAAATACCTTTCCCGAACTGTATGAGTGACGAAGACGCGCAAAAAGTTATTTCTAAAGTTGAAGATGCACTTTCTCAACTTAATTATAAGTTTACTCTTATACGTTTGAGTGAAATCAGCGATGTTGAACGCAGACGTCTTATGGAAGAACATTTCATAAGTCCGCAGATGCTTAAAGAACCTAATAAAAAAGCGGTGTTTTTAAGTGAAGACGAATCGGTTGCCATTATGATAAACGAAGAAGACCATATCCGTTTGCAGTGTATATATGCAGGGGAAGAAAGTGAAAAAGCGTATAATCTTATCAGCAAGATAGACGATTATCTTGGTAATACAGTTCAGTACGCATTTCACAGAAAATACGGTTACTTAACAGCATGTCCCACAAATGTTGGTACGGGTATGCGTATGTCGTTTATGCTGCATCTTCCTGCTCTGTGTATGGCACGTATGGCGGATAATCTGTTTGCGGCGGTTGGCAAACTTGGCGTTACGGTCAGGGGAATGTATGGAGAAGGTACAAAGTCAAGCGGTTATGTTTTCCAGATTTCCAACCAGACAACGCTTGGCAAATCTGAAACAGAACTTGCTCAGAACGTAACAGATGTGGTTAATCAGATAATCTCAAAAGAAAGAGAAATCCGCAGACGCATATTAAAAGATCAGGGCGTGGCGCTTGAGGATAAAATAATGCGTTCTTACGGAATAATGAAGTATGCAAAAAAAATAAGCACCGAAGAACTTACAGGATTACTTTCAAATGTACGTTTTGGTGCATCTTTGGGAATAATAGAAAATGTATCGGCAAGTACACTTAATGAAATAATGGTGGTAACACGCCCTGCACATATTATGGAAACCGGTACAGAAAACAGCGGACAAAGAGATGTTAAGCGTGCAGAGATAATTAAAACTCTGCTGGATAAACAATAAAGAGGAGGAATAGTTATGAACAGCAGATTTACAGAGAAATCACGAAAAATACTCAGGCTTTCTCAGGAAATCGCAACTGAACTTGGTCATAATTTTGTCGGAACAGAGCATCTGCTTGCGGCAATTATCAAAGAGGGCACATCAAAAGCGTGCGAAGTTCTTGTTGGTGAAGAATTAACGTATGATTATATCATAGAGAATATAAAAGACGAGCAAAATCTTACAATAAACGGCAATGTTCCCGATGGTATGCTCCCTCTTACTCCCAGAACAAAAACAGTTATTGAATTAAGTTATAACGAATCACAGAGAACGGGAGCACAGTTTATATTCCCCGAACATATATTGATGGCTATACTGCGTGAGGGGGAAAGTGTTGCTGCGGCAATTATAAGAAAACGTCAGCCCGATCCGAATGTTATAGCCCGTAAGATGTTCGGCGGTGCAACGGAAAGTGAGGAAAGCCGCAAACCGAATGGAAACCTTAAAGACCTTGAGCCGTTCGGGAGTGATCTTACAAAAATGGCGGCTGACGGAAAGTTTGATCCGATTGTAGGAAGAGATAAGGAAATAGAGCGTGTTATCCAGATACTTTCACGCAGAACAAAAAATAATCCTTGCCTTATAGGTGAACCCGGGGTAGGTAAAACTGCAATTGCTGAAGGATTGGCACAGAAAATTGTTACAGGCGAAGTTCCTGAAACTTTGAAAGATAAGAAAATCTTTTCTTTAGATCTTGCATCAATGGTTGCAGGCACAAAGTACAGAGGGGAATTTGAGGACAGAATAAGAAAAGCACTTGACAGCGCCAAAAAAAGCAGTGATATTATTCTCTTTATTGATGAGGTCCACACTTTAATCGGCGCCGGTGCTGCAGAGGGGGCAATGGATGCGGCAAATATTTTGAAACCATTGCTTGCTCGTGGTGAACTTCAGGTTATAGGTGCAACAACACTTGATGAATACAGAAAAAATATAGAAAAAGACTCTGCTCTTGAACGCAGATTTCAGCCTATAACTGTAGGTGAGCCGACTGTTGATGAAACAATCTCAATTCTTATGGGAATACGCGATAAATACGAGGCACACCATAAAGTGCGCATAACTGATGAAGCAGTAGTAAGTGCGGCAAAACTTTCTCAAAGGTATATTACAGACAGATTTTTGCCCGATAAGGCTATTGACCTTATAGACGAGGCTTCGTCAAAAATTAGAATGAAAGCGTACACCGCACCACCTGAAGTAAAAGAACTTGAAGCAGAAATTGCACAGACGGATGCTGCTAAAAAAGTTGCAATAGAAAATGAAGAATTTGAAAAAGCGGCACAACTCCGTGACAAAACAGAAGAACTGAAAAAAGAACTCGAACAGCGTAAAAGCGGTTGGAATAAGCAGAGCAGTGAGGCAGACCTCACTGTCGGAGCAGAGGAGATTTGCGATATAATTGCTTCGTGGACGGGAATACCTGTCAAAAAACTTGCCGAAGAAGAGCAGGAACGTTTAATGAATATGGAAAAAATTCTGCATGAACGAGTTGTCGGTCAGGACGAAGCGGTTGTTGCTGTTTCAAAAGCAATACGTCGTGGAAGAACAGGCCTTAAAGATCCTAAACGTCCCACTGGTTCGTTTATCTTTTTAGGTCCTACGGGGGTTGGTAAAACAGAACTTTGCAAAGCAGTTGCCGAAACAGTTTTCGGTGATGAAAATGCGGTTATACGTGTTGATATGAGCGAATATATGGATAAGCATAATGTATCAAGGCTTGTCGGCTCGCCACCCGGATTTGTAGGCTATGACGAGGGCGGACAACTGACAGAAAAAGTAAGAAGAAAGCCATATTCCGTTGTTCTGTTTGATGAAATTGAAAAAGCACACCCCGATGTGTTCAATATTCTGCTTCAGATATTGGAAGACGGAATTTTAACAGATTCTCAGGGCAGAAGAGTTGATTTTAAAAATACGGTTATCATAATGACCTCAAATATCGGGGCACGTCTTATAACAGATAAAACAACATCTCTTGGATTCGGCAGCGAAAGCAATGATGATGACGATTATGAAAAAATCAAATCATCTGTTTTAGGTGAACTTAAAAAAGCGTTCCGTCCTGAACTTTTAAACCGTATTGATGAGATTATCGTATTCAAAAAACTTTCACGTGAAAATATTGAAGACATAACTAGAGTTATGCTTAAAAATCTCAAAATCCGTCTTGAGTCAATAGGAATCACTTCTTCGGCAACGGATAAAGCAGTTTCGCATCTTTCAGATGACGGATATGACCCTGTATACGGTGCAAGACCGCTTCGCCGTGCGATACAGTCGCAGGTAGAAGACCTTGTGTCTGACGAAATGCTTTCCGGTAACGTGAGCGAGGGTGATGATATAACCATAGACTGTGCAGACGGTAAAATAGTCATAATAAATAACAGCAAAAAGGAGAATGACTGATGGGCGTATATTATCCGAAAGGAGTATGTTCGCAAAAGATTTCCGTTGAACTTGACGCTGACGGAAAAATTGAAGAAATTGATGTTGTCGGCGGATGCTCGGGAAATCTTGGCGGTATATGTAAACTTCTCAAAGGTGCTGATGCACGCGAAACAATACAAAAATTACGCGGTACTGATTGCAGAGGCAGAGGTACATCGTGCCCAGACCAGATAGCAATAGCACTTGAAAGCGAACTTTCAAAAATAGAATAATTTTAAATGATGAAAATATCTTTCTGCTCTCAATGGGGCAGAAAGATATTTTCATATATTTGCACATAAAATTGTGCATAATTCTGTAATATAATCCCTATAAAATTTGTTGACTTTTTTTAACTGTAGATGTATAATTATAATGTATATACTTTTGTAATTGAATATATAAATCATATAAGGAGTGATTATCAATGAAAAGATTTGTAAGTATTGTATTGGCAGTTATGATGATTGCCTCAATGTTTACAACCGTTTCAGCGAAAACAATTGAAGGACATACGCATGGGTATACTTATATTACCAATCCTCTCGACATGACTCTCGGCGTTAGTGTTCTTGCACGCAAAAGCGGAGAAGGAGATTATTCAGACAAGGCGATATCCATAGAAACTGTCGGTGCAGGCATGGGTATTGACTATAAAGCGACTCTCGATATGTCAACTATAAGAGGTTTCTTTGATAAACCGTTTATTACAACAGTTTTAGGAAACGATCAGCAGGCAATCGATGAATTCAATGCCGCTACTGTATCGAGTGAAATAACTGTTACAATTACATATCCTGCTGACGCTGTAATTGCAGATGGCAGTGATTTGGCTACTGCCGGTAGACTGGATGCAGGTTCAATTTTCAGTGAAGTGTCAAGAGGCGGAGTTGCAGTTGCAGAAACAGGTGCAACAAAAACTCTTACAATTACATACAAAAACGCTGATAACCTTACAGCCGGTGAACTTTCAGCAAATAAAGGCGAATATCTTAAAAATATAGATTTCTATCTTGATGACGTTGTTTCATATAATGAAAATGGATTGCATAAGGTAACTGTTTCTTTAACAGGTTCAACAACAATTGCATTTGAATCAAGAACACAGGTAATCAACTATACAGGTGCATCATCTTACATTGTATCTGCAGCAATAAGCCATTTACTTCAGGTTGTTCCTGCAGTTCCCGCAACTTGTGATGAAATGGGCTGGACTGAAGGTGTTATCTGCGTAAGCCACGATAGTTACAACTGTGGTGCTAACGGTACAGTTGAACCTAAACAGACTATTGATAAATTGAATCATAGTACCGTTAAGGTTGCAAAAATAGATCCCACATGTACTTCAACAGGCGTAGCGGAACACTGGATGTGTATTCTTTGTAAAAAAGACTTTACAACTCAGGCGGCAACTACTGTAATGGATAAAAATACACTTACACTGGCAAAACTTCCTCATACCTACAATGAAATTGCTGAAATTGCTCCTACTTGTACTGAAAAAGGTATGACAGCCGGTCGTGTGTGTACGGTCTGCGGTCATACAGAGACACGTAAAAGTATACCCGCAAACGGACATACAATAGTTACAGATGCAGCAGTTCCTGCAACATGTGAAACAGCAGGTAAGACCGAAGGTTCTCACTGTTCTGCTTGTGGCACTGTACTTGTGGCACAGAAACCTGTTCCTGCATTAGGTCATAAGTGGGGAACATGGACAATAACTGAACCCACCGAGCAGAACGAAGGATCTAAAACAAGAGTTTGTTTGAACGATTCTAACCACACAGAAACAGTTACAATTCCTAAACTTGAACACGTTTGTGTTATCTCTCCTGCAGATGCAGTTATAACAAAAGCGGCAACCTGTACAGATGCAGGTGAAATGCAGAACTACTGTGCTTGCGGAAAACCCGTAGGCGAACCCGTAGTTATCCCTGCAACAGGTCATAGCACAAACGTAGGTCACGTAGCAGGTATTCCCGCTACTTGTACATCTACAGGTATCCTTGAACACTGGTCATGCGAAACTTGCGGCGGATTATTTTCAGACGCAGCACGTACACAGAAAGTTACAAGCGTTGTAACAGATAAAGATTTTACAAACCATAGTACAAATATAGTTACACTTCGTCGTATTGAACCTACTTGTGTACTTGGAGGTTTGACCGAAGGTAAAAAGTGTGTAGCATGTAGCAAAATTACTGTTGAACAGAATGAAATTCCTGCAACTGGTCATACATTAGAAGAAATTGATGCAGTTGCTGCAACCTGTACACATACAGGTACACTTGCTCATAAGCACTGTACAGTTTGTGACAAAGACTTCTCGCACGACTTAATTACAGAAATTACTTTAGAGCAGTACACAACTCCTGCACTTGGTCACAGTTACAATTATGTAGGTCAGGTTGTTAAGACAGAACCAACAGAAGACACAGAAGGTCTTGCTTGGGTATACTGTGGCAATGAATGTGGTCACTACAAAGAAGTTGAATTAGCAAAACTTGTTCACACTCATAACGAAGAATGTGAAAAAATCGTAAGACCTGCAACCTGTACTGTAGATGGTTTAAAGAGAATTGTTTATACTTGCTGTAACACAATTAAACAAGATAACATCAGAATTCCCGCAGCACACAAACCCGTTAAAGTAAATGCTGTTCCGGCAGACTGCTTTAACCACGGTACAAAGACACACTGGTACTGTACAGTTTGTGAAAAATCTTTTGAAGATCCCAATTGCAAAAATGAAGTTAAAAATCTTGATACTTTGAAAACAGATAAACAACTTCACAAATGGAAAGATAAAGCAGACGAGATTGACGGCGAGGATACATACGGTGTTAAAGAATGTGAGCACTGTAAAGAAGTTGTAAAATCAAAGAAAAACAGTAATGCAGAAGTTAAAGGACACGGAGGTATCAAAGAAAAGAAAGATAAAACAAAAGAAGACCGCCACAACGAAGAAAAAGATGATACCAGACGAGAAGTTAAGGTAGAAGCGCAGATTAATATTGACGACAGAGAAATTTCTGCAAATCTCGAACAGAAAATCCACGAAAACGACACCGAAGAAATCAAAGCAAGCGATAACAAGGTCGTTGTAGACATCGTTATTGAAAAAATTACTACATATCACAATATAGACGATAACAACAAAGTTGTTGACGAAGACCGCGAAATCGTTAACGAAACAAATGATTTAGTTGTAATTGAACTTACCATTCCCGAAAGTATGAGAGGTTATGTAGACTTCCTTGTTCACAGAATGCACAATGGTGTTGCTGAAGAACTTAAAACAACTCCTAATGATGATGGTGAATATATTGAAATTGCGGCTGATAAAACAAAGGTAACACTCCATGTTAAGAAGTTCTCCGAGTACGCTCTGGTTGGTTACGACACAGTTGTTAACCCTGACCCCGAACTTCCTGCACCAAGTCCTGTAACAGGCGGTGGAACATCTTCAACTGTAACTGTTAAATTTAATGCTAACGGTGGTACAATTGTTAAAGATGTTACAGTAAAACGCGGTGAAAAGGTAACTGCTCCCGAAACAACCAGAGAGGGTTACAGATTTGCAGGCTGGTATACAGACACAGCACTTACAAAACTGTTTGACTTTGATACAGCACTTACAGGCAATATCACTCTCTATGCTAAATGGATAGACATCTCGGCAGGTTGCCCCGGTACTGCAGACGGCGGTTGCCCCGCAGTACACTTTGCTGACGTTGATACATCTGCATGGTATCACTTAGATGTTGACTACGTTGTAGATAACGGTTTGATGAACGGTGTTGCTGAGGGCGAATTTGCACCTAACTCAACACTTACAAGAGCAATGCTCGTAACAGTTCTCTACAGAGCAGCAGGCTCACCTGAAATTGCAGACGCAAGTCAGTTCGGTGACGTTGCACTTGGCGGATATTACGAAAAAGCGGTTGTATGGGCAGAACAGAATGGCATAGTTAAAGGTTACTCCGATACTGCGTTTGGTCCTGATGATAATATCTTAAGAGAACAGATTGCTGCTATAATGCACAGATATGCACAGTACAAAGGTTATGACGTAAGCGTTGGTGAGAATACAAACATTCTCTCTTACACAGATGCTGCTGAAACATCCGAGTACGCTATCTCCGCAATGCAGTACGCTGTTGGCAGCGGATTGATGAAAGGCAGAACAGAAACCACACTTAATCCGAAAGCCAATACAACAAGAGCAGAAATTGCTGCAATCCTGCACAGATTTTTTGAGGCTCATAAATAAGTTGTAATAGTCAAAATGGCATATCGCTTTTAAGCGATATGCCATTTTTTTGAATTATTATTCGCAATCGATTCTGTTTGCACAACCTGTTATACATTTAACAAGGCATGCAACTGTAGTTAATATAAGAGATAAGAAAGTCAGTAAAGCACCGGTGATTATTGCACCGATTACGCTTGTTGCGGCAAAAGTTATAGCCAAAAGAATTATTGATGTTAAAATGGCACCAAGTATGCCCACTAAAATAACGGACAAATTGTTACATACACAACTGTTTCTGCGTATAATAGGCGATACTGCCAGAAGAATTGCAAGATACACTACTGCAATCCCCAAAACAACCCACAAGAATGCGGGAGTAACAGTTATAATAGCGCTAAACTGCAGAAATGCTGTGATTATACCTACGATTATACTTGCAACAATGGCAAGACCTGCGCAGTCAGTTTTACAAGTACAACATAAATTAGCCATATATTGTCACCTCCTATAACAATATATGCTGCATTTTCGCAATGGGTGAAAATATATTTGTTTCCATCAATTACATTTGAAATAGCGTTTGTATATGTGTTAGTATATACAGGTGCTGTTTTCAGCCAAAATGCACAGGAGGGGATATGTAATGAAAAAGTTTTTGATTTCTGCAATAATTGCAGTTAAGATAGTTATGCAATTTGCTGCATTTGCCGCTACACATACGGTTGTTTCTGGCGACAGTATGTGGAAAATTTCTGTCAAATACGAGGTGGGTTTAAGCGAACTTAAAGAAACCAATCCACATATTGAAAATCCTGCTTTGATTTATCCTGGTCAGGTTATAACAATTCCTGAAGCCGATTCCAAAGTGACGGAATTTGAAAATGAGGTTATCCGTCTTGTTAATGAGATAAGAGTTAAAAATGGTCTAAACAAACTTACTGCTGATTGGCAACTTAGCCGTGTGGCAAGATATAAATCTCAGGATATGAAAGATAATAAATATTTTTCTCATACAAGTCCGGTGTACGGCTCACCATTTAAGATGATAAAAGATTTCGGAATATCTTATAAAGCCGCAGCCGAAAATATTGCAAAAGGACAGACGACACCTCAGGCAGTAGTTAATGCATGGATGAACTCATCTGGTCATCGTGCCAATATCTTAAATGCTTCGTATACAAAAATTGGAGTAGGTTATGTTGCAAATGGGAACTACTGGACACAGATGTTTATAAAACAATAATTCAAAACACCCGCTTATAAAGCGGGTGTTTTTGCATCTATTCTTTTGTTTCTGAAATATAATATCAAGTCAGCACCAACCATAAGGAGGTTGAGTACATAAAATACAAGCACATACCATTTCTGTGAAAAATTTGCCATATAATCAGGGTTTAAAAATTTAGAGGATATCCCCGCTATGTAACCGACAAATATCAGTATGAGGAACATCAGGCTTTTGCCCTTGGTGGTGCGTGTTTTGTACGATTTGATTACATTCATCGGCCACGAGCATCCAAACAGTACAATCATAGTTATTTCAAGTAATTCTGCCATATTATTGTCTCCTTAATTTAATATAAATTCTTTAATTAAATCCCCAAGTTTATAGTTTGCATAGCAACAATGTCCGCCCTGTAAAATACGCAGTTGAAAATTGGTATGTTCAAAATGTTTCATAGTAGTTTCCATAAGCCTTAACTGTTCGTATCTGCCATACATATCAAAATCAGCAACCAAAGCAAGCATCGGCGGATATTTACTTTCTGTACCCACGTGGTAAAGTGGTGATGTTTCGTCAATTATAATTCGCCTTGTGTCAATACCACGTTCACGCAGTACATTAAAATGAGCCGTAGGTTGACCGCCGTTATGTATAAAACCTGCAATCTGCATAACATCAATATCATGTTCAGCAAGATATTTTTTGTCAAAGCAGAGCATCATGGAAAGGTATGCTCCGGCAGAAGTACCGGCTACATATATTTTATTGCACTTGCCGTAATTATTGATGTTTTCAAATGTCCACGCAACAGCCCTGGCAGCATCTTCAATAAAATCGGGATATTTTGCATCAGGATATAATCTGTAGTTTGCTGAAACCACGGCAATACCGTTTTCATTTAAAATTTTAGCAGTTTCTTCAACTTCTGTTTTTTCTCCGAATTCAAGACCGCCCCCATGGAAATACACAAGTACGGGAAACTCATTACAGTCAGGCAGATAAATGTCAAGCACGTGCCTTGCGTGACCGTTACCTGAGTATGGGATATCTTTTATAATACTCATATATGAATCCTCGCAAATAATAATTGATTATAATTATTATAACTTTTTTGTACTATATTGTAAATAATGAAATAATATATGGTTAGCATACGTTGACAGTTATAGACGATAAGTGGTATAATTATAAAAAATTAGTTTGGTATGCATAATTCGGTGAGGTGATGATATGGAACTTCTGCAACTTAAATACTTTTGCAGGGCTGCTGAAACTGAAAATTTTTCTGAAACGGCAAAAGATTATAACGTGCCTGCGTCAAATATATCTCAAAGTATACACAGATTGGAAAGGGAACTGGGTGTAACTCTTTTTGACCGCAGTGCAAACAGAATTGTATTGAATGAACGGGGAAGAATCTTTTATGAAAATGTAAAATCTTCTCTTCAACTTATAGACGAGGGGAAAAGTCGGGTTTGTAATTTAAACACAATATCCGGTGAAATACGATTGCTCATAGAAGCAAACCGCCGAATTGTAAGTAAAGCGATTGAAGTTTTTCAGGAAAACTATAAAGAGGTAACATTTTTTATTGACCATACAGCGAGTGATAATATAAACAAGTATGACCTTATAATAACAGATAAGTTGTTTGGCGATAAAAATATGGTTTCTAAGCCGATTGTTGTTGAAGATATTATGCTTGCTTTAAGTAAAAACAATCCTTTGGCAGATAAGCAAAATTTATGTTTGTCCGACCTCGAAAATGAACGGTTTATAACTATGAATAATAAAAGCGGATTGTACAGGCTCACAAATGAGATTTGCAACAATGCAGGTTTTGTACCGAATATCGTTATACAGAGTGACGATCCGTTTTATATAAGAAAGTATGTGGAGATGGGAATGGGCATTTCTCTTTTTCCGTCTGTTTCGTGGCACGGAATGTTCAGTGATGATGTTGTGTGCAGAAATATCATAGATTTAAAACGCACGACGTATGTATACAGAAATTCACGTCGGTATATGTCTAAAGCAATAGAAGAATTTTTGAGTTTGTTGGATGATATATAAAATAAAACCTCCGATTTGCGGAGGTTTAAAATTTATTATTCAAATAATGGTGTGGAGAAGTATCTTTCAGCAGTATCTGGAAGAACAGTTACCACTGTTTTGCCTTTTCCGAGTTTTTTTGCCAGTTTAATTGCTGCAGCAACATTTGTACCGCCGGATATTCCACACATAAGACCTTCGTGACGTGCAAGGTCTTTTGATGTTTGAATGGCTTCGTCATCAGTTATAATGCATACATCATTATAAATATCACAATTCAAAATTTTGGGTATAATTCCGTCACCAATACCCATCTGGATATGTGTTCCGATACTTCCGCCTGATAAAATGGCTGCGTGTTCAGGTTCGATTGCCCATATTTCAATATCGGGATTATGCTCTTTTAATATTTCGCCTATACCGGTTATGGTGCCGCCCGTACCGATGCCGGAGCAGAATCCGTGTATAGGTTTGTTTGCCTGATTTATAATTTCAATAGCAGTATTGTTTTTATGTGCCAGTACGTTTGCTTCATTTTCAAACTGTTGAGGTACATAAACTTTCGGATTTTCCGCTGCCATTTTAAGAGCAGTCTGTGTACATTCTTCAATACACTTGCCAATGTCACCTTCGTCGTGCACGAGTATAACATCAGCACCGTAATGCTTAACAATTTTTCTGCGTTCTTCGCTAACGGAGTCTGGCATAATAATAATTGTTTTATAACCGCGAACCGCACCGACCAAAGCAAGACCGATACCCTGATTTCCGCTAGTAGGTTCAACAATTATGCTGTCATCATTTAAAAGACCGAGTTTTTCGGCCTTTAAAATCATATTGTAAGCGGTACGTGTTTTAATAGAACCGCCTATGTTAACACCTTCAAACTTTACAAGAATTTCGGCGTCGTTTTCGCCTGTCATTTTGTTAAGTCTGATAAGAGGTGTATTGCCTATTGCATCTAAAATATTATCGCATATCATAAAAATAACCTCTGGAATTTTTCACATTTCAACTATGACATTATACTATAAAATCCATATTATGTCAATTCATTATTCAATTATGCCGCATGCTATTTTTTCGCCTGCATTACCTGACGGCTGTGATGTGAAATCGTCTGCTTTACTGTGAATTATGATTACTCTTCCCATTATATCATCAATGCTGAAACGGTTTGTTATAACTGCCATATATGCATTTCCGTTGCACGAAAGAAGCGGGGGGAGGTCACCGACATGTTCAGGATGCGGCAAAGTGTCGGGATTATAATGGCTTCCTGTCTGTGGGAATCCGTCACCCGAACAACTTTTTCCCTCGTGTATGTGCAAGGCAAAGAAACCGGACTCGTTTTGGGGCAATCCTGAAACGGATATTACCACCCATACAATGCCATCTCTTTGATAAAAATTCACAGTTCCTGAAATATCAGGAAATTTTTCTCCGCCTTGTATATGTGCTGTTGCAGTTTTGTGATTATAATCTGGCATAATATCACCTCTTAAAATTATAGTATGGATTTTTTAGGGGAAATGTGATATACAGTTATAACGGGGGTTGAGAAAGTAATAGTGGAAAACTCAAAATCACACCTGTTAGAAATTAAGTAAAAAAAGGCCAAACAATGTTTGGCCTTTTTGAATGTATAAAATCAGATTTTGAAAATTCCGAATGCATCAAGAACTGATGATGCAAGGATAAGAACTATAAATATCGGAGCGATGTATTTTATGATAACATTGAAAAGTTTTTCTCTTTTGAATTTGCCTGAAACTTCAACTTCTTCTGCAATTGCTTTTGGCTTTATGATATAACCGATAAATATACATGTTAAAAATGCAACTATCGGCATAAGAACACTGTTGCTGATGAAATCAAAGAAATCAAGGAACTGCATACCTATAATTTTCACTTCAGACCAGATGCTGTAACCGAAGCAAGAAAGCAGACCTATGATTATAGTTCCTGCAAATACAACTCCACAACTCAATTTTCTGTTTAAGTGAAGTTTATCACAGAAAATAGAAACAATTGTTTCCATAAGCGAAATTGAAGATGTGAGTGCTGCAAAAAGAACAAGTAAGAAGAACAACACACCGATTATTGTGCCGCCGAACATATTTTCAAATACTTTCGGTAATGTTACGAACATAAGGCTGGGACCTTTGCCGAGTGCTTCCGGTGTTCCGCCTGAAAAAGCGAATACGGCTGGTATAATCATAAGTCCTGCCAAGAAAGCAATACCTGTGTCAAAAATTTCTATCTGTTTAACAGATGACTCTAAATTAACGTCTTTTTTCATATATGAGCCGTATGTTATCATAATACCCATAGCAAGTGACATAGAGTAGAAAAGTTGGCCCATAGCAGCAAGAACGGTTGTGGCAGAGAATTTAGAGAAATCGGGTTTTAAATAGTAAATAACACCTTCCAATGCACCTGGCTGGCAAGCAGAGTAGATTGCTATAAATATTGAAAGTAAAACAAGAACGGGCATCATAATCTTACTTACTTTTTCAATACCTTTTTCAACGCCGAACAACACCACCAATGCTGTTATTGAAGCATAAAGTATAAACCAGAATACCGGTTCACCTGCGCTTGTTATAAATCCGCCAAAGAAAGCGTCGTCAGCGGCAAGAGTGGTGTTTGCGCTTAAGAATGTAGCAAGATATTTCATAACCCATCCGCCGATTACGGAATAGTAGGGAAGAATTATCATAGGAACTAATGCGGCAAGATAGCCCACAAAAGTATATTTTTTGTTAAGTGCTTTAAAAGCACCGATTGCACTTAATCCTGTTTTTCTGCCAAGTGTAATTTCGCCAAGCATAAGGGTGAATCCAAATGTAAGTACAAGTAACAGATATACCAATAAAAATATACCGCCGCCGTATTTAGCAGCAAGGTAAGGGAATCTCCAGATATTGCCTAAGCCAACTGCGGAGCCGGCTGCAGCCAGTACAAAACCGAGTTTGCCGGTAAAGTTGCCTCTTTTTTCGTTTGTCATAACTATACTCCTTAAAATTAAATTATAATGTAGAAATTATACCATAGAAGTATTTGATTGTCAATTTTTTGGTAAATAAAAAGAGTTTTGAATCCATATATTCAAAACTCTATAATATACAGGTTAATTATTGTACTTACTCTTTATGTAACGTACTATCGCAGCGGTGTTGCCGTTAAATTCAATAAAGTTGTTTTCTTCATCAAAACGTATTGAAACCAAGGGTGAGCGCAGCATAGCATCTATTCTTGATTGGTCATAATCTTTTGGAATTAAACTAATATAATAATCTTTTTCTTCTTCTGTTAATACTTCTTCGATAGTTTCGTCGCTTACCCAACCTGCAGGATTTATAGGATTTTCCACGCCGTTTTTATCTAAATACGAAGTTTTTCTTTCTCCGTACAATTCCGTGAGTTTTAACAGTAATTCATCTTGATACTGTTCTTCAAAAGGCATAATCACATTTACCAAGCCTTCCGTTTCAGCAATTTTATTTGTACTGAATACTAATCCCAATTCCCCCAACGGGACTCCTAAAAATTCGCCTTGCTGTAGTTTTACTATTTTTCTTTCGCCGTTTTCTTTGAGGATATTTACACCTTTAAAAATTTCGTATGTTTGCACTGTTTCCCAATCATCTCCCCATTCAACAGATGCAAATTTGAAGTCCGAGAGTGCTGTGTTGTTAGTTTTTTGATTGGTATTACAACCTGATAAAAGCATAATTAAAATCATACAAAAAGTAATTATTTTTTTCATACAAGATTCCTCCTTTTGTAAATGGGATTTGTATGATAATTATAATGGATTATCCAAAAAATGTCAACAAAAAGCCACTGCATAAAGCAGTGGCTTAAAAGCGACCCGGAACGGGCTCGAACCGTCGACCTCCAGCGTGACAGGCTGGCATTCTAACCAACTGAACTACCGGGCCATATTTCCAACGTATAAAATTATACCATATTAGAATAACAATGTCAAGACAAAAATATACATTATTATAATTTATTTTATATGTCGCTTTGTACGAAATAATTATTGACAAATTTTGTGCGCTTTGATATACTTTTTAGGTAGTGTTTAAGACGCTTGATAAAAGAAAGGAGTTGCAGAATATGAGTAAATTTTTCATACCCGAAAATTATAAACCAACTTTGTCTGTTTATGAAACGCAGACTGCCATAGGTAAATTAAGAAGGGATTTTGAAAATAATCTCTGTAATGCTCTGGATATTACACGAGTGTCTGCTCCGTTGTTTGTAGAAAGCACAATGGGACTTAATGACGACCTTAACGGTGTTGAACGTCCTGTTGAATTTGATATACTTGAAACAGGTACAAATGCACAGATAGTGCATTCACTTGCAAAGTGGAAAAGATACGCTCTTTATGCGTACGGCTTTCCGGTTGGAAAAGGTTTGTATACTGATATGAACGCAATCCGCCGTGATGAAGAAATGGATAATCTTCATTCTATATATGTAGACCAGTGGGATTGGGAGAAAGTTATTTCGGCTGATATGCGTACAGAGGAATATCTTAAAGATACTGTTACGAAAATCGTTAATGCTATATGTGATTCTTCTGATGCTATTAAAAAGGAATATCCTCAGATTGATATTGAACTTTCGCGTGATGTTAAGTTTATAACATCACAGGAACTTGAGGATATGTACCCCGATTTAACTGCTAAAGAAAGAGAAAACGTTATTGTAAAAGAATATAAAACAGTTTTTCTTATGCAGATAGGCGATGTTTTGAAATCCGGTAAAAAGCACGATGGCAGAGCACCTGATTATGATGACTGGAAGTTAAACGGTGACATACTTTTCTGGAACGATGTTTTGCAGTGTGCATTTGAAATTTCTTCAATGGGAATCAGGGTGGATAAAAAAGCGTTGGAAGAACAACTTGCAAAAGCAAATGCCGAGGAACGCAAAAAACTGCATTTCCACAGAATGTTGTTAGAAGATAAACTCCCACTTTCTATGGGCGGTGGTATAGGTCAGTCAAGGTTGTGTATGCTTCTTTTGGGTAAAGCACATATAGGTGAAGTTCAGGTTTCTGTGTGGGACGATAAAACCATATATACCGGAAAAGAAAACGGAATAACAATACTTTAATATTGATTTTGCTAGTACATAAAAAAGCCTCAATCCGAATTGGATTGAGGCTTTTAAATTACTCTTTGATTGTGCCGTCAGGATTGAATACAGGAAGCGGTGCAAGAGCAATAATATCTTTTCGGTTAATGGCATCGCCTTCAGCGAGAACTGCCATCTTACCAACGATATTTCCGCCGACCTGTTCAACCAACTGGGTAAGTGCTGCGATAGATTCGCCCGTACTTATAACATCATCAACTATGAGTACGCGTTTACCCCTCATGGCTTCAGCATCTTCTCCGCTAATGCACAGCATCTGCTTGCTTAGAGTAGTAATTGAGTTTACCGATGCATATACAATATCCTGCATATAAACTTTTGGGCCTTTTCTGGCAAGGATATAATTGTCCGCACCTGACTGGCGTGCCATTTCATAAAGAAGCGGAATGCCTTTGGATTCAGCGGTAATCATAATGTCATACTCGGGAGCAAGTTTCAAAAGTTCTTTTGCGCAGGCAACTGTGATTTCAACATCGCCGAACATTACAAACGCTGCTATATACAACTGATCGTTTACTTTGCACAGAGGCAGGTCGCGTTTTAAGCCTGCAATCTCCATTGTATATGTTTTGTTACTCATTTTTAGAAGACACCTCTTTTAATAATATAATCAGATTACCAATGTTGCAATATATGCTGCAAAGAGAAGGAATGATACCCACATAATTGCGCTGATATCTTTTGCTTTGCCTGTAACGACTTTAAGGATAACCCATGAAACTATACCGAACATAATACCTGTAGCGATTGAGTATGCGAAAGGCATCATAATAACTGCTAAGAAACCGCCGATAACGTCAGCGATGTCGCCTTCAAATTCCATGTTTTTGATTGCACTGAGCATCAGGATACCAACATAGAGCATAGCAGGTGTAGTAGCAAACGAAGGAACAGCAAGGAAGATAGGAGCAAAGATGATAGCGATGATGAACATAATACCTGTTGTAAGTGCTGTCAGACCTGTTTTACCGCCTGCAGCAACACCGGCACTTGATTCAACATAACTTGTAACTGTAGATGTACCAAGGCAAGCACCAACTACTGTACCAACAGCATCAGCCATCAATGCGCCGCCTGCGTTTGGAAGAGTGCCGTCTTCTTTTATAAGACCTGCTTTCTGTGTAACACCGATTAAAGTACCAACTGTATCAAAAATATCTGTGTAAAGGAATGTAAACACAATAATTACAAAACTTGCAAAGTTCTTTACAACATAACCGAAGTCAAATTTGAACAATGCAGGTGCAGCAAAGTTGCCTTTGATTGCTTCCCATGAAAGTGAAGGAATTAAACTTGTTTCAAATAAAGAAACTCCGCAAGCCCAGCCGATTGCCTGAATAACAATACCAAGTATCCATGTAGCGATGATACCAATCAAGATACCACCGGGAACTTTTTTGTACTGGAGAACGCCGATTATAAGTAAACCTACGATTGAAAGAATAACAGGAAGTGAACTCAAATCGCCGAGAGCAACTGTTGTTGCGGGGTCAGCCACGATAACTTTAGAGTTTAACAAAGCAATGATTGTGATAAACAAACCGATACCTGCTGTGATACCGAATTTTAAGTTAGTAGGAATTTTGTTTACCAATGCTTCTCTGAATTTAAAGAATGAAAGAATGATGAAGATGAGACCTTCTACGAATACTGCTGTCAAAGCAACTTCGTAGGAGCAACCCATTGCACCGCAAACTGTAAATGCAAAGAATGCATTAAGACCCATACCTGAAGCAAGTGCTACGGGGTAGTTTGCAAAAAATGCCATACAAATTGTTGCTATTGCTGCAGATATAGCGGTTGCCATAAAGATTGCAGCAGGTGATGCACCGGGAATACCGCCTAAGTATCCGGGGTTTACCGCGAGTATATACGCCATTGCAAGGAATGTAGTAATACCTGCGATAATTTCTGTTTTGACATTTGTGCCGTGCTCTTTAAGTTTAAAGAGTTTTTCCATTTTACCAAACCTCCTAAAGAGAATTTTAATATACTTATATTATACATAATTTTGGCACTTTTACAAGTTTTTTTTAAAAATATGTAACTTTTCACAAATAAATTTGACAAAGTTGGGAAAATAGAATAAAATATAATCAATACTATATAATGGGTATAGAATGTTTTGTGCATACAAAATATAGATAAATTTTATGAGGTGCGTAAATGGCTAAAAAACAGTATACGAATGAAAGCATATCAATGCTTAAAGGTGCTGACAGGGTTCGTTTAAAGCCTGCGGTTATTTTCGGCTCTGACGGACTTGAGGGATGCGAACATGCGGTTTTTGAAATTCTGTCAAACTCTATTGACGAAGCAAGAGAAGGCTACGGAACTGTTATAGAGGTTAAAAAGTTTCTTGATAAGTCTATTGAAGTAACTGACCGCGGCAGAGGTATTCCCGTAGACTATAACCCTGTTGAAGACAGATATAACTGGGAACTTGTATTCTGTGAACTGTATGCCGGCGGTAAGTACAAAAACAATTCCGGTGATAACTATGAATATAGTTTAGGTCTTAACGGTCTTGGTGCGTGTGCAACGCAGTATGCTTCTGAATATATGGATGTAACCGTTCACCGTGACGGATATAAATACGAACTTCATTTTGAAAAAGGCGAAAACATCGGCGGCCTTAAAAAGGAAGAATATAATTACAAACATACGATGACACGTATAAAATGGCGTCCCGATTTGGATGTTTTTACAGATATAAATATAGGAACTCAATATTTTGAGAATATATTAAAAAAGCAGGCTATTGTAAATAAAGGACTTGTATTCAAATTTAAAAACGAAGTTGAACCGGGTAGATTTGAAGAAAAAGATTTTGTATACGAAAACGGAATTATTGATTACATAAAAGAAACTGCCGGAGAAGACGCACTTACAGAAGTTAAATACTGTGAGGCTGAACGCAGAGGCCGTGACAGAGAGGACAAGCCCGAATACAAAGTTAAACTTTCTGTTGCATTTTGTTTTTCCAATAAAGTTAATCTTCTGGAATACTATCACAACTCAAGTTTTTTGGAGCACGGCGGTTCGCCTGATAAGGCTGTTACCAATGCATTCGTATACGCCATAGACCAGTACCTCAAACAGAATAATAAATACACCAAAAATGAAGGTAAAATCAGTTTCAACGATATAAAAGACTGCCTTATACTTGTTTCAAACTCATTTTCAACAGAAACAAGTTATGAAAACCAGACGAAAAAGGCTATCACAAATAAATTCATAGCAGATGCTATGATAGAGTTCTTGCGTCATGAACTGGAACTTTACTTTATAGAAAACAAAGTTGAGGCAGATAAAATTGCTGCACAGGTACTTGTAAATAAACGCAGCCGTGAGCATGCGGAAAAGGCAAGAGTCAATATTGCCAAAAAGTTAAGCGGTTCAATAGATGTTACGAACCGTGTGCAGAAATTTGTTGACTGCCGAACAAAAGACGTTTCCAAACGAGAGGTATATATAGTGGAGGGTGACTCTGCATTGGGCTCGTGTAAACTGGGACGTGACAGTGAATTTCAGGCGATAATGCCCGTAAGAGGTAAAATACTCAACTGTCTTAAAGCCGATTATGATAAAATTTTCAAAAGCGATGTTATCGTTGACCTTTTGAAAGTCCTTGGATGCGGCGTTGAGATTTCTTCAAAACACAACAAAAACATTTCTAATTTTGATATTAACAATTTGCGTTGGGATAAAATTATTATCTGTACTGATGCCGACGTAGACGGTTTCCAGATACGCACACTTATCCTGACTATGCTTTACCGACTTGCACCCACGCTTATTGAGGAGGGAAAGGTGTATATTGCAGAATCTCCGCTTTTTGAAATGACATATAAAGATGAGGTCCGCTTTGCATATAACGAAAAAGAAAAAGCCGATATTTTGGCAACTTTCGGGAATAAATGCAGCATTCAGCGTTCAAAAGGTCTTGGTGAAAACGAACCAGAAATGATGTGGCAGACAACAATGAACCCCGAAACACGCAGGCTCATTAAAGTTGTCAGCGAAGAAGCCGAGGCAACGTCAAGAATGTTTGATGTGCTTTTGGGCGATGACCTTGCTTCCAGAAAAGAGTATATAGCCGATAATGGCCATAAATATCTGGAAATGCTGGATTTGAGTTAATTGTGCGGAGGTGAACTGATATGAGTATAGAACAGAAAATTACAAATACGCTTACGGAAAACTATATGCCCTATGCCATGAGCGTCATAATATCACGTGCCATTCCGGAAATTGACGGTTTCAAGCCTTCTCACAGAAAACTACTTTATACAATGTATAAAATGAATCTGCTTACTGGAAATAAAATGAAATCTGCAAACGTTGTCGGAAGAACAATGCAGTTAAACCCGCATGGCGACGGTGCTATTTATGAAACAATGGTACGTCTGACACGCGGTAATGATGCGCTTTTGCATCCGTTTGTAGATTCCAAGGGTAACTTTGCAAAGCACTATTCACGTGATATGGCTTATGCGGCTTCACGTTATACAGAGGTTAAACTCGATGAATTTGCACGTGAAATTTTCCGTGATATTGATAAAAACACCGTCGATTTTGTTGATAACTATGACGGCACAATGAAAGAACCCGTGCTTTTGCCCGTATCTTTCCCGAATATTTTAGTAAACCCCAATCAGGGTATTGCTGTAGGTATGGCAAGTTGTATATGTTCATTCAATCTGAAAGAGGTCTGTGATACAACTATTGCATATCTTAAAAACCCAAAATGCGATATTATGAAAACTCTGCTTGCACCTGATTTTACAACGGGCGGAAGTATTATTTATAACGAGAGTGTAATTAAATCAATATATGAAACGGGCAGGGGAAGTTTTCGCGTTCGCAGTAAATACAGATACGATAAGAAAAACAGTTGTATTGAAATTTATGAAATCCCCTACAGCACCACATCAGAGGCTATTATTGATAAAATAATAGAACTTATAAAAGCAGGTAAAATTAAAGATATCACTGACCTTCGTGATGAAACTGATTTGAACGGATTAAAGATTACACTTGATATTAAAAAGAGTACGGATGTAGATAAACTTATGTCCAAACTGTTCAAAATGACTCCGTTAGAAGATGCTTTCAGTTGTAACTTTAATGTTCTTATCGGACAAACTCCAAAGGTTATGGGTGTACGTGAAATCATAGGACACTGGACTGATTTCCGTATGAATTGTATACGTCGCAGAGTTAAATACGACCTTAACAAACTCACGCATAAACTTCATCTTCTGGAAGGTTTGCAAAAGATTTTACTTGATATTGACAAAGCCGTAAAAATCATACGTGAAACAGAAAAAGAAGCCGATGTTGTACCTAACTTGATGAAGGGATTTGGCATAGATGAAATTCAGGCTGACTATGTTGCTGAAATCAAGTTGCGTAATATCAACAAAGAATATATTTTAAAACGTATTGCTGAAATAGAAGACCTTGAAAAAGAACTTGACCATTTGAGTTTTGTTTTAAGCGACGATAACGAAATACGTAAAATTATTATTTCCGAACTTAAAGAAATCAGCAAAAAATATGGTGTTGACCGACGTACTGATATAATTTCGGATGATGAAATTGCTGAATTTAAAGAGGAAGAACTTGTAGAGGATTACAACCTTAAAATCTTCCTTACAAAAGACGGATATCTTAAAAAGGTTTCTGCTGTATCACTACGCAGTGCGTCTGTGCAGAAACTTAAAGAAAACGACGTTATGCTGGTAGAGCAGGAAAGCACCAACCGTGCAGACCTGATTCTTCTTAGCAGTATGCAGAATGCGTACAAAATCAGGCTCAGTGACATTGCTGACTGTAAAGCAAGCGACTGGGGACATTTTGTGCACAATATTGTGCAGATGGAAAAAGACGAAACCATTGTATACGCAATTGCTACTTTGGATTATGAGGGAACACTTCTTTATACATTTGAAAACGGTAAATGTGCAAAAATCAATCTCAAAAGTTACGAAACAAAAACAAACCGTAAAAAACTTATCAATGCCTACAGCGGTAAATCACCTCTTGTAGATGTTAAGTTCTTAAAAGAAGATACCGATCTTGTAGCATATACTGACCTCGATAAAATACTTATATTCAATACAAGCGCACTTTCTGTAAAGAGTGCAAAAGATTCGCAGGGTGTTGCGGTTATGAATATGAAAAAGAAAAGCAAACTAGTAAAAGTTGAATATCTTGCCGATGTTAATTTTGAAAATGCAGATTACTACAGGACCAAAAATATTCCTGCAACGGGATATTATCTGAAGCCTGAAGATTCCGAGGGCGACCAACTTACATTGTTTTAACGGAGGACAATATGGACAGAATAGACAAAGCAATAGAAAATCATAAAAAAGGCTATAACTGTGCTCAGGCTGTTGTATGTGCTTTTGCAGACAAAACAGACTTTACCGAAGACCAACTTTTTAAACTTTCCGAAGCATTTGGCGGTGGTATGGGCGGTACAAAAGGTGTTTGCGGAGCAGTAAGTGCTATGGTGTTTCTTGCCGGTTTGGAAAAGAGCAAGGGCGTTGATTCCCTTCCCGACACAAATAAGATGGAAAGTTATGCCTTTGCACGTGAGATGATGGAAGAGTTTGAAAAGAAAAATCGGACACTTATGTGTTCAAGATTAAAAGGCGAGGGTATTCGATCTTGTGACGGCTGTATAGAAGATGCCGTAAAAATTCTGGAAGAAAAATTGAAATAATCAAAAAAGATTGTATCGGCAAAATCACCGATGCAATCTTTTTTGATGTAGGGGTAATTTGAACAAAGTGTAAATATTTGAATTTATTTATTGCTTATTTTAAAAATAAGGAGTATAATCAAAAATGTAGACATATTTGAGGAGGATAATCAATGAGTAATAAAGAAAACTGTGCCGTTCATATGACCAGTATAGGCGGACAGGCAGTTTTGGAAGGCGTTATGATGCGCGGTCCGAAAGAAATTGCTACAGCCGTGCGTAAGTCTGACGGCGAGATTATTATAGATAAAAAACCTGTTTCTTCCATAACACAGAAATTCAAATTTTTAAAACTGCCGATTATAAGAGGCGTTGTAAATTTTATAGAGTCAATGGTTGTGGGGGTTAAATGCCTTATGTTCTCTGCCGAACTTTATGATGTTGAGGGTGAGGAAGGGTATGAACCATCTAAATTTGAAAAATGGCTTGACGACAAATTCGGAGATAAGATTAAAGATATTGCCATATATGCGGCGGTTGCCATAGCACTTGTTATGGGGATAGGTCTTTTTATGCTGTTGCCTACGGTTATAGTTGGATTTTTAAAACCGCTTATTGCAAATACCATTGTTTTAAACCTTGCTGAAGGTATTGTGCGCATGGCGATATTTTTGATATATATGGCTCTGGTTTCAAAGATGAGCGATATTCAGCGTGTGTTTGAGTACCACGGTGCCGAGCATAAAACAATTGCCGCATACGAGCACGGCGAGGAACTTACTGTTGAGAATGCACGTAAATATACACGTCTGCACCCAAGATGCGGAACGAGTTTTTTGCTTATTGTTATGGTAATAAGTATCATATTTTTCTCGTTTTTGCGTTGGGACAATGTTTTTCAGCGAATATTTTTCAGGTTGCTTTTACTTCCTGTTGTTGCAGGTGTGTCTTATGAAATCATTAAATTTGCAGGCAGAAGTCAAAACAAATGTGTTGCTGTTTTAACCAAGCCCGGTTTGTGGCTACAGAAACTTACCACCCGTGAGCCTGATGATTCTCAACTTGAAGTTGCTATTGCATCGCTTAAAGCGGTTATGCCTGAAAATAAGGAAGAAGATAAATGGTAATTAAAGATTGCATATTAAAAGCATCTGAAATTTTAAAGGCATCAGGTACCGATACTCCGGTACTTGATGCCCGTGTTTTATTGTGCCATTGTTTGCAAAAAAATGAGATTTATGTTATAACAAATCCGGATGCAGAAATCACAGAAAGTGATTGTGAACATTTTTTTGAACTCGTTCACCGCCGTGCAGAACATGAGCCGATAGCATATATAACAGGTGAAAAAGAATTTATGTCGCTTGTGTTTTATGTTGACAATAATGTTTTAATCCCAAGACCTGATACTGAACATCTTGCAGAATTGGCGATTGAACTTATAAATAAAAACAAGTTCAAAAAAGCAGCTGATTTTTGTACAGGCTCCGGTGCACTTGCAATTTCGGTTGCTAAAGTTTGTACTGATACTGATGTTTTGGGGATAGATATTTCCAATGGTGCGCTTGGCGTTGCTAAGAAAAATAAAAAACTTTTAAATGCGGACAATGTACGTTTTTTGAAAGCAGATGTTTTAACTGAACTGGATAAACTTGGTGAAAGGTTTGATATGGTTATATCCAATCCGCCGTATATTGATTGTGACGATATGGAAAAACTTGAAAAAACGGTTTGTGATTATGAGCCTCATCTTGCACTTTTCGGCGGTGATGATGGACTTGATTTTTACCGTGTAATATCCGAAAATGCAAGAATGTACTTAAAAGACGGTGGTATACTTGCATTTGAAGTAGGGCATAAACAAGCACGTGATGTAGCTTTGATTATGGAATCAAATTTTAAAGATATACAAATTAAAAAAGATTATGCAGATATAGAACGTGTGGTATGGGGGATTTTAAAATAAATCCCCTATTTTTTATTTAAAAACTATCATAATTTATACCTTGTCCCAATATAAATTAAAAAACGAAAGATATTGGGAGGTATAACTTATGAAAAACGATTTTCAGGGATTATCGTCGCAGCAGGCACGGGGTAATCAACTCCGCTATGGGTACAATGAACTGGCAAAGGGCAAAAAAACATCTCCATTAAAGATTTTTTTTGATCAGTTCAAGGACGTGCTTACACTTACACTTATAGCCGCTATGGGTGTTTCAGCATTTCTTGGAGAGTATTCCGATGCTGTGACGGTAATGATAATTGTTTTGATGAACGGTGTTCTGGGGTTTGTCCAGGAGTATAAGACCGAAAAATCACTTGAAGCGTTGAACGAATTATCTGCACCAATGGCAACGGTTATACGTGATGGTGTACAAGTAAGCATTCCGTCGCGCGAAGTTACTGTTGGCGACATTCTCATTCTTGAATCGGGTGACAGAATAAGTGCGGACTGTACACTTTTGTCAGGAAATAATCTTTGCACCGACGAATCACCGCTTACAGGGGAATCGGTTGCTGTTGAAAAAGTTACATATAAGAATAATGCTCTTTATATGGGTACTACGGTTACATCGGGAAGAGGTGTGGCAAGGGCAGATGTTATAGGTATGGGAACTAAAATGGGCTCTATCGCTCACATGCTCGACACTACCACATCAGGAGAAACACCTCTAAAAAAACACCTTAACAAAATCGGCAAAGAACTTGTTATTATATGCGCAGCCGTATGTGTTGTTATATTTATAACAGGTATGTTTCATGGACAAAGTGGGTTTGATATGTTCATGTCAGCAGTTTCACTTGCGGTGGCGGCAATTCCTGAAGGTTTGCCTGCGGTGGTGACGGTTTCACTTACAATAGGTGTAAGCCGTATGCTCAAACGCAATGCACTTGTCCGTAAACTTCCGGCAGTTGAAACACTTGGATGCACAAACGTGATATGTACAGATAAAACGGGAACTTTAACACAGAATAAAATGACTGTTAAAAAAGTATATTGTGACGGGAAAGTCACTGATGTTGCACCTGACGGAAGTTTATCTTTCAACGGGAAAATATTTAATCCGTCATTGAATAAAGCATTTCTAAAATTGCTTACTTGCGGATATATGTGCAATAACTCTGTGTATATCAACGGAAACGTTTCAGGTGACCCAACAGAAGTTGCCATATATAATCTTACTGAAAATTTGGGTGTGGACAAAAACTATCTTGCGTCATATAAACGTATTTCTGAGATTCCTTTTGACTCTGAACGTAAACGTATGAGTGTTGTGTGTGATGACGGTTTTGGCGGACAAATTTCATTTGTAAAAGGTGCTGCTGACAAAATAATAGAATTATGCAATAAAAAACTCACATCAAACGGTGTGAGCGATTTTAACGATAAACGGCGTGTAAAAGATATAAATAATGATATGACATCAAATGCTTTGCGCGTTCTTGGGTTTGCATACAAAGTAGTTGAAAGCCGGATGGATAATACGGAAGAAAATCTTGTCTTTTTAGGACTTGAGGGTATGATAGATCCGCCCCGTCCTGAAGTTTATGATGCAATTGCAAAATGCTATGAGGCGGGAATAAAGCCTGTTATGATAACAGGTGACCACAAAAACACGGCACGTGCAATTGCAGACGAACTTGGCTTTCTTGGTAATAATGTGCCCATAACGGGGGAGCAGATAGAAAGTATGAATGATGACGAACTTGCAGATACTGTGGGCAGAACAAACGTGTTTGCGCGTGTATCACCCGCTGATAAACTCCGTATAGTACGGGCGTTTAAAAGGCGTAAGAATATTGTTGCCATGACCGGTGACGGCGTCAACGATGCACCGTCATTGAAAGAAGCGGACATCGGCATAGCAATGGGTGATTGCGGAACAGATGTTGCCAAGCAAGCAGCTGATATGGTGTTGCTTGACGATAATTTTTCCACAATTATATCAGCGGTGGAAGAGGGGAGAATGATATACGGAAATATCCGCAAGTTTATAAGATATCTGCTTTCGTGCAACCTTGGTGAGATTATACTTATGGGTGCGGCAGCATTTTGCGGTATGCCGATGCCGTTGGTGCCGATACAGATACTCTGGCTTAATTTAGTAACTGACGGATTGCCAGCACTTGCTTTAGGCGTTGACGCACCACAGGACTCAATTATGAAAACACCGCCCCGGAAAGACGGAGAAAGTATATTCTCAAAAGGTCTTGGCGGAAATATCGCTATATCAGGCATACTTATCGGCGGAGAGGCACTGCTTGCATTTTCGGTTGCACAGTACATTTTCCGTGATTTGGCAATTGCACGGACAGTTGCATTTGCTACCCTTATTTTTGCAGAATTGATTTATTCTTTTGAGTGTAAAAACGAGCATGGAAGTATTTTAACTGTGAATATAATAGATAATCTTTATCTTTTAGGTGCGGTTGCTTTTTCTGCGTTTTTAACTATGGCGGTTGTTTATATTCCGTCACTTGCACAGATTTTTAAAACTGTACCGTTGACTTTGGGACAGTGGGGCGTTGTTGCAGGATTTGGACTTATAGAAATTATATTCAACATACTGTTCAACATAAGAAAAGAAGATTGATTTTATTCTTTCGAGTCATTGATTTTCCTGAATTTATACGGTGTTATTCCTTTTGCTGCTTTAAAAGTTTTGATAAAATAACTTAAATCATTGAATCCGCAACTGTACGCAATGTCTGTAACGGACAAATCTGTTGCCAGAAGTTTTCTTGCGGCGCGCTCTATGCGGTAGTCGTTAAGATAATTTATTGGACTTTTTTGTGTCATTTCTTTGAAGAAGTAGCAGAAATATTTTGAACTCATTCCCGCAAAAGAAGCAATCTTTTCCAATGTAAGAGGAGTATTGTAGTTCTGGCGTATAAATGATAGTACTTTTTTAATCTTCGCATTTTTAGATGCATCACTGTTCTCAAAATTTGAAGAAGTATTGTATAATTTGTCTTTTATTATCGTTCCGAAAACTGCATACAACGCGCTGATTACTTCAAAGTAACATCCGCCTCTTTTCATAACATCAAAAAGAGTGTTGCATGAATTTATTATATCGCCGTCGTGCGGCTTAAAATGATCGTTTACAACAAGTATCTGCTCAGCAAGATCAGATATAAAATCGCCGCATACCTTGTCATCAACTGATAGAAGTTCGGGTGACAATACTATACATTCATAAACACAGTCCTGTGGTTGTGCCCCGTGTACAGTTTCGTAATTGACAAAAATAACGTCACCGGCGTTTGCGGAAAATTCACGTCTGTTAAGGCTCATTTTTAAAGTGCCGCTGATTATTCTTATAATTTCAAACTCGCTGTGCCAGTGATGTGCCATTTCATATTTGGGGTTGTTGGTGTCTAACTGATAAAGTTCCATTGGCAGTTCGTAAGTACCCCTTTGAATCAATTCGTTATAAATCAAACAAAATCACTCTCAATCTGAATATTATTATACTTTTATCCATTATACTACAAGTATTATGTAATTTTCAAGTGTATAATAATATTATTATTATATAATATGGAGGTACTTTAAAATGGCTGAAAGCAGATTGATTGGTTCTTATCCCGTAATCGGCATAAGACCTACTATTGACGGCAGAAGAGGTGTTTTAAAGGTTAGAGAATCTTTGGAAGACCAGACTATGAATATGGCAAAGGCAGCAAAGAAGTTGTTTGAAGATAATCTGAAATATTCAAACGGTGAGCCTGTAAAAGTTGTTATTGCCGACACAACCATAGGCAGAGTTGCAGAAGCTGCTGCTTGTGCTGATAAATTCAAAAAAGAAGGTGTAGACATTACACTTACTGTTACACCTTGCTGGTGCTATGGCTCTGAAACAATGGATATGGATAAAAACACCATTAAAGCAGTATGGGGCTTTAATGGTACAGAGCGTCCCGGTGCTGTATATCTTGCGGCAGTTCTGGCATCACACGCACAGAAAGGATTGCCGGCATTCGGTATCTATGGTCACGATGTTCAGAATATGGACGAATCTGACAATATTCCTGATGATGTTGCAGAAAAACTTTTAAGATTCGGTCGTGCAGCAGTTGCTGCCGCAACAATGAGAGGCAAATCATACCTGCAGATAGGTTCTATCTGTATGGGTATAGGCGGCTCTATCATTGATGTTGACTTTATTGAAGAATATCTCGGTATGAGAGTTGAGTCTGTTGATGAGGTTGAACTTATCAGACGAATGACAGAGGGTATTTATGATAAAGCCGAATTTGAAAAAGCACTTAAATGGGCAAAAGAAAAATGTATAATGGGCTTTGATAAAAACCCTGAAGAATTGCAGATCAGTGCAGAGAAAAAAGAAGAACAGTTTGAATTTGTTGTTAAGATGATGTGCATCATCAAAGACCTTATGAACGGAAATCCCAATCTTCCCGAGGGCTGTGAAGAGGAGATGGTTGGTCATAATGCAATTGCAGCAGGTTTCCAGGGACAAAGACAGTGGACAGACTTTTATCCAAACTGCGACTTCCCCGAAGCAATGCTCAATACATCATTTGACTGGAACGGTGCAAGAGAGCCTTACATACTCGCTACTGAAAATGACGTTTTAAATGGTATAGGTATGTTGTTTGGTAAACTTTTGACAAACAGACCGCAGATGTTTGCCGATGTAAGAACATACTGGAGTGGGGATGCTGTTAAAAAGGCTGCAGGTTATGATATTGAAGGTAAGGCAAAAGATGCAGACGGATTTATTCATCTTATAAATTCCGGTGCATGCTGTCTTGATGCCTGCGGTGAAGTTAAAGACGAAAACGGAAACGGTGTTATGAAACAGTGGTTCGATATGACAGAAGAAGATTGTGATACTGTTATGAAAGCAACCACGTGGAATATGGCTGATCTTGGATATTTCAGAGGCGGCGGATTCTCTTCAAGATTCTTAACAAGAGCCGAAATGCCTGCTACTATGATAAGACTCAACCTCGTTAAAGGTTTAGGTCCTGTTCTGCAGATTGCAGAAGGTTGGACAATCGGCTTGCCTGATGAAGTTTCAGATGTTCTCTGGAAGAGAACAGACTACACCTGGCCGTGCACATGGTTTGCACCCAGATGTACAGGTGAGGGTGCGTTCAAAACGGCTTATGATGTTATGAATAACTGGGGTGCTAACCATGGTGCAATCAGTTACGGTCATATCGGTGCAGACCTTATCACACTTTGCTCAATTTTAAGAATTCCCGTATGTATGCACAATGTACCTGAAGAAAAGATTTTCAGACCTGCCGCATGGAATGCGTTTGGTATGGATAAAGAAGGTCAGGACTACAGAGCGTGCGCTTCTTACGGACCTATGTATAAATAATTTTAATTGCAGTTAACGCTTGCCGCCTGACAGTTTTTTGTCAGGCGGTATTGATTTTAACAAAATGTTTACAATATATTCATTTTTTCTAAGGAGTTTTGTTGTAAAATATTATATGGAATAATAAGTGAAAGGAATGACGTGTGCCGATGAATATTGCAGGTGTTACTCAGAAAATCAAATCGAAAATTCCATTAACAAAAAACAAATTACCTAAATGGAAAGACTTAAAATCCAATAAAAAACTTTTGTCAATCATTGCAGGAATGTTAGTGGTGATATTATGTATCACTATTTTTGCTGCAAAGAAATTTGGCGGAGAGGAAAAGGTGAGTGCACAGTCTGCATTTGTGACACGCGGTTCTGTTACGCGAGTTATAGAGGGCAGCGGTACTATTGAGGCGGTTGACCAGTATAATGTCACTTCGCTTGTAAAAGGCGAAATTCTTGCTGATTATTTTGAAGAGGGGCAAGAGGTCGAAAAGGGCGATCTGCTTTATTCAATAGACACGTCTGATATCGAAAACAGTATTGAAAAGTCGGAAGCATCATTGGAAAAATCTCAACTTTCATATCAGCAGAGCAGAGAAAACGTTACCAATTTAACTGTGAGGTCAACTATATCCGGAACTGTTAATGAGGTTTACATAGCAAATGGTGACAATGTAGGAAACAACAGTAAAGTTGCAGATATTATAAATTCTGATTATATGCGACTTAAAATCAATTTCAACTATAATGATGCGCAGAATTTGTATGCCGGACAGAGTGCACAGATTTATCTTGCAACATCATCTGCACCGATTACCGGAGAGGTTGAAAACGTTGCCACAGGTTCAATTATAAGTCCCAGCGGAGCACCTGTTACACCGGTTGAGATAGTTGTGGCAAACCCCGGTGCTATTCAGCCCGGTGATATAGCTACAGCCATAGTTGGAGATTATGCGTGTAACGACTCCGGAACTTTTGAATATTACGAAACAGCAACTATTATGGCAAAATCTTCAGGTGAAGCATACGGGCTTGCATATAAAAAAGGAGATAAAATATCAAAAGGCGCAGCTATAGTGTATCTTGAAAGTACGTCTGCCTATGTAAATGCGCGTCAGAGCGAACTTTCACTTAAAGATTCGGAACTTGCTCTTAAAAATCTTATTGAGGAACGTGACGATTATAGCATAACTGCCCCTATAAGCGGAAAGGTTATACAAAAAAATTCCAAAGCAGGCGACAAATTAGATAATTCCACAAATAATACCACTATGGCAATTATTGCTGATTTGTCATCGCTTGTGTTTGAAATAAGCGTAGATGAACTTGATATCAGCAATATCAAGGTTGGACAGTACGTAAGTGTAACGGCAGATGCGCTTGAGGGCAGGGTGTTTACCGGACACGTTGATAATGTAAGTATTGTTGGTACGTCTTCTAACGGAGTAACTTCGTATCCGGTTAAGGTTGTTATGGATGACAGTATTGACAGCGGTCTTATCCCCGGCATGAACGTGAACGCAAGCATTGTTATAGATTCCAGAGAAGATGTTCTTCGGATCCCTGTTTCTGCATTGAACAGAGGCAATATAGTTTACGTTAAAAGCGACAGTGATACTGCCAAAAACAGTAAAAAAGATAATGCTGACAAAGATATAAAAGATGATACTGCTAATCAGAAAAGTAATGTTGCTGATTTAAACGAAAATAAAGGCAACAAAACTTCACCGTCGGTTGAGTTCAGGATTACTGACGGCGAAATTCCTGAAGATATAAAGAAAAGAATGCAGGAAAGGATGAAATCGGGCGAAATGGCAGAGGGTATGCCTGAACGCACTAAAAAATCCGAAACGGCAGAAGAAAATAAAGAGAGTCAGGATAACAAAAATGCTGAAGGCGAAAGCAATAATTCAATGCGCGGCAATATGAGTCAGCGTCTGCTTGAAAATATGCAGAAAAATGCTCCTGACGGATATACTGCCGTAATAGTGGAGATAGGTCTTTCCGATGACAGTTTTACAGAAATCATAAGCGGTCTTGAAGAAGGTGACGAAGTTTATCTGCCAGATACCACCGCTGCAAATAATACAAATCCAATGGCAGGTATGATGGGTGCAATGCACGGTGGTATAGGTGCAATGCACGGCGGTATGGGAGCAATGCCCGGTGGTATGAGTGGAATGTCATCAGGACGTATGCCATCAGGAAGCAGTATGGGAAGATAATCTTGTCTTTATTTGAGGTGAAATCAGTTGATAGATTTAAAAGATATATATAAGATATATTCTGATGGTGACAGCGAAATACGTGCGCTTGACGGGATAAGCCTGCACGTTTCAAAAGGTGAGTTTGTGGCGATTGTGGGTTCGTCCGGTTCGGGTAAGTCTACTTGTATGAATATTATAGGCTGTCTTGATGTGCCTACTTCAGGGGTGTATACATTAAATGGTACTGATGTAAGTACAATGGGGGAAAACGAACTTGCTTATGTGCGTAACCGTGAACTTGGTTTTATATTTCAGCAGTACAATCTTATACCGAAATTAAATCTTCTTGAAAATGTGGAACTTCCGCTTATTTATAGGGGGTTATCTCCTGAAGAAAGACGTAACCGTGCGCTCTCTGCTCTTGACAGAGTAGGGCTTGCAGACAGATACAAAAAATTTCCCTCTCAACTGTCAGGTGGTCAGCAGCAGAGAGTGTCCATAGCCAGAGCACTTGCGGGTGATCCCCGTGTGATACTTGCAGACGAACCCACCGGTGCGCTTGATTCAAAAACCGGTCAGGATGTGTTGGAGTTTTTGAAAAAGTTAAATGGCGAGGGCACTACTGTTGTACTTATTACTCACGATAACGGTATTGCCGAACAGATACGCCGTGTTGTGCGTATACACGATGGTAAAATCGTATACGACGAAGATAAGGGGGCTACAGTATGAATGTAAAACAATCATTTATACTTGCTGTAAAAAGTCTTATGGCGAGTAAGATGCGCTCCTTTTTGACGATGCTTGGTATAATTATTGGTATTGCAGCGGTGATTGTACTTGTCAGTATGGTTGACGGAATGAGCAAGGATATGGTAGAAACATTTGAAAGTATGGGTACAAACCTTATAAGTGTTTCGGTACGTGGCAGAGGTGGAAACAGGAACGTGTCGGTTGATGATATGCAGGCGCTTGTTGATGACAATCCTGAATTGCTTGCGGCTATGAGCCCTGCAATTACTGTTGCAAACGCAACGGTTAAGTTTGAAAACACCAATCTTTCAACATCATGTACCGGAATTAACGAATATTATAAAGATATTAAAACTACAGAAGTTGAGTTTGGAAGAAACATTGCGTATATGGACGTAGAAACACGCCAGAGAAACTGTGTCATAGGTTCATACGTTAAAAAAGAATTGTTTGGTAATGATGACCCCTTGGGACAGAGTATAAAAATTAACAATACGGTTTTTCAGGTTGTAGGTGTTCTTAAAGAAACGCAGGGTAGTGAACAGGGCGGTTCTGACGATACAATTTTAATTCCGTATACCATTGCACAGAAACTTTCAGGAATGTTTAAAATAAGCAGTTACAATTTCAGTGCTGCTGATAAAGAAAAAGTGGATGAAGCAGTTGCGGTAATAGAAAATTATCTCCTTAAAGTTTTTTCCAATTCCAACGCATATAGTGTATATAATCAGGCGAAATCTTTGGATATGCTAAATGAACTTACCGGAACTTTGACGTTGATCCTTGTTGGTGTTGCAGGAATATCGCTTCTGGTAGGAGGTATAGGCATTATGAATATAATGCTGGTATCTGTAACAGAACGTACGCGGGAGATAGGTATACGAAAATCACTTGGTGCAAGACCTTGGGATATAATGAGTCAGTTTGTTGTTGAGGCAATCACTACAAGCGGGATAGGCGGTATACTTGGGATTATTTTTGGAATAGCGGCGGCGTATGCAACGTATGTTTTTGCCGGAATGACCGTTTCAATATCTGTAGGTGCTATAACCATAGCATTTACCGTTTCTGTTGTAATTGGTGTTGCATTCGGATATTTCCCTGCAAAAAAAGCATCTAAACTAAATCCGATAGATGCGCTCAGGTATGACTAAAGGAGGTTATGTATGTTTAAAAAGTATTTAAAAACAGTTTTATGTCTGTTGCTTGTGATAAGTATGACGGTTACGTATATGCCGGCATTTGCCAAAGCAGCAGGGAACAGCGAACTTGTGGAATTTGCATCAGGTATGGGGATTATGAACGGATACCCTGACGGAAGTTTTGGGCTTGATAATAATGTTACAAGAGGCGAATTTTCAAAAATAGCCGTTGCTGCATCAAAATATAAAAATTCTGTAAGCAGTTCTGTAACGGTTTCACCGTTTTCCGATGTTCCGTATCATCACTGGTCTGCGCCTTATGTACGCATTGCCACTGTTAACGGTTTTATAAACGGATATGTAGATGCAACGTTCAAACCGGATAATTATGTACTGTGCGAAGAGGCGGTTACAGTAGCACTTAAACTTCTTGGATATACAAATGATGATTTCGGTGCATCATGGCCCTACGGACAACTGGGGCTTGCAGCAAATCTTAATCTGACTGTTGGCGTAAATGCATTTGCAGGTCAGTATATGACACGCCGCGATGTTGCTCAACTGTTTTATAATCTTATGAATACGCAGATGAAAAACTCCAACTCTAAATATGTATCAGAACTCGGATGTTCATATACAGAAGGCGTCGTTTTGATATCTGCGTCAGAAGAAGACGGAGTAACAAAGATTTCCACAAGTTCGGGAACGTATACTGCCTATGACGGATTTGACCGTTCAATGATAGGGCAGAAGGGTAATATAATCGTTAAAAACGGAGATACGCTTGCCGCTTTTGTTCCATATACGCAGAATGTAGAAGAACATGTTGTGTATTCTAAAGTTGATGGTGCGGTGGTTACATATAAAAACGGAGTGATTAGTCAGATAACTGTAAATGACAGTGATACGGCATATTACAATTCATCAAAAACAACTTACGGTTCTGTTAAATCTAATCTTGCTATGGGTGATATAATCCACGTAAAGAAAAACAGTTCCGGACAGGTGGAATATATAAATATTTCAAAGGGCAATCTTGTTGGACCGTATACAGTTCGTGCGCCGCAATGGCATACTGCATTCGGTGATATAAGCACTGCTGTAATTATGCGTGACGGTGTAAAGGTGAGAATCGGCGATATAAAGACTTATGATATCGCTTATTATTCCAAAGACCTTAACATGGTGTTTGCGTACAGCAAAAAAATTACCGGTGTATACCAGAGTGCGTCGCCCAATAGTGATAATCCGGCAAGTATTACAGTTTCAGGTGTTGAATATAAACTTGAAAGTGCAAATGCATTCAATGCAGTTTCTTCAACCGGTACATTCCGTCTTGGCGATACGGTCACACTACTTATAGGAAGAGATGGCAATGTTGCAGATGTGGTAAATCCTGATTCAACAGATAATACAGTTATAGGTTATCTTACCGGTGGAGGAAGTAAGGAATTTGTCAACGCAAACGGACAAACGTATACATCGAATTATGTTACTGTCGTAACTCCTGATGGAAGCGAAAATGAATATGCCACATCTTCCAATTATGAAAGCAAAGTGGGTAATGTTGTAAAATTAACATTTAAAAACGGTTCTGCAAGTGTAGCGACATTAAATCATCGTACAGGCTTATGGGGTGTTGTAAGTTATTCTGACAACAAAATTGGCACTTCAAAAGTTGCCAATGGAGTAAAGATTCTTGATGTTGCATTGGCTGACAGCGGTAATGTAGGAAGTTGGGCAAATATTTTTATACAGAGAATAGACGGAGTGGAATTGGACGAAGATGATATTCTTTATTATGAAAAGAATTCTTCGGGTGAGATTACGTCTTTGATTTTAGATAACATAACCGGTGATGCTTATCAATACGGTATAGTAACGTCTGCACAGACATCTAATCCAAGAGAATTCTCATATAGCGGCAGATATGTAATAGATATAGGCGGAAAGTCCTATACACATTCTGTTTCTGCAATATATAACGGTATATCTACAGGTTATCCGGTTAAAGTTGTTTTGAAAAACGGCTCTGTTTCAACCATATCACAATTGCCTATGCTAAACCGCAGTATAACGGATATATCTCTCAATACCATTACGTCAGGAGGAAAATCTTATAAAATAAGTCCTGATGCAGTTGCGTATTTGAAAACTTATGATTATCAGTATATGATGATGCCTGTTTCGGAGGCATTGGAATATTCAACTTCAAAAATGAGGGTATTCTTTGATAAGTCACCGGAATATGGCGGTCAGGTTCGTGTGATAGTTGTAGATAAATAATTATTTTAAAAACTCTGCAGGTTTTCATCAAACTGCAGAGTTTTACTTTTTAACTTTGTTGACAATAATACAAAAAAATGGTATAATCGGCATATAGTATATGTTATAAGGAGAAAACTATGTTTAAACACGACAACCTGACTGTTAACAATAAAAATCATCTTATTATAGGTGGCTGCGATTGTGTTGATTTGGCGGCACAATACGGCACTCCTTTATATGTTATGGATGAAGACAGAATCCGTGCAAATGCAAGGGCTTATAAAAACGCTATTGATTCATATTACGGTGGCAACGGTATGGCTCTTTATGCAAGCAAGGCGATGTCTGCTGCATATATATATAAGGTCATGGAGCAGGAAGGTTTAGGCGCAGACGTAGTTTCAGGCGGTGAATTGTATACTGCTTTAAAAGCAGGTTTTAACCCACGTAATATATATTTTCACGGAAACAACAAAACCTATGATGAACTTTCTATGGCAATAGATGCATCGGTAGGCAGAATAGTTGTTGATAATGATGGTGAACTCGAAGACATAAACGCTTTGAGCATAGAAAAAGGGAAAGTTACGGAAATACTTTTCAGAATCAAGCCCGGAATTGATGCTCATACGCACGAATTTATAAGCACCGGTCAGATAGACTCTAAATTCGGGGTAACTTTGCAAAACGGTGAGGCTATGGATATAATCCGTAAAGCATCGGTTATGCAGGGTGTGAAAGTAGTGGGGATTCATTGTCATATAGGTTCGCAGATATTTGAACTTGCACCTTTTGAAGAAGCAGCGGCTGTTATGCTTTCTTTTGCCGCTGATGTTAAAGATGAACTTGGCATTGAGATACAAGAACTGAACCTTGGCGGTGGATTTGGTATTAAATATGTGGACGGTGATAACCCTGTTCCGTATGATGCGTATATTGAATCTGTTTCAAAAGTTGTAAAAAAAGTATGTGAAGAAAAGGGTCTTAATTTACCCAAAATAATAATGGAACCCGGACGATCTATAGTCGGTGACGCCGGAATTACTTTGTATACTGTGGGTATGGTTAAAGATATTCCGGGTGTGCGTAAATATGTTTCTGTAGACGGTGGTATGGCGGATAATCCAAGATATATTATGTACGAGGCAGAGTATGATGGCGTTCTTGCCAACCGTGCAGGTGACGAACCTTGTCAAAAGGTTACACTTTGCGGGAAATGTTGCGAATCCGGTGATATTTTGATTAAAGATGCATATTTGCCCGAAATAAAAAAAGGCGATATAATGTGTATAATGTCTACAGGTGCATATAACTACTCTATGTCGAGTAACTATAATCGTATCCCAAGACCGCCGGTGGTAATGGTGTCAGGCGGTGAGTCAAAAGTAGTTGTAAAACGTGAAACTTATGAGGATATTATAAGAAATGACGTTTTTTAAGGAGTATTATTATGTTTGATATAAAATCACGGTTTTTGTCTTTGTTGTTAAGTTTGCCGGCGCTTTTTCTTGCACTTACTGTGCACGAATACGCACATGGATGGACAGCTGACAAGATGGGCGATCCCACTGCACGTTACAGTGGCAGATTGAGTTTGAACCCCATGGCTCATATAGATTTATTCGGCACAATATGTCTTTTGTTCTTCCATTTCGGATGGGCTAAACCTGTACCGATCAATCCGCGCAATTTCCGTAATACCAAATGGGGAACAGTGGCAGTATCTCTGGCAGGTCCCGGTGCCAATTTTGTGCTGGCTTTGATTTCTGCTTTTGTGATGTCGGCTATGCAAAGGTTCGTGCCTGTAAATACATTTACCCAGTTTTTGTACACGGTTGTGTATATGTGCGTTCAACTCAATGTCGGTTTGATGGTATTTAATTTAATACCTGTTCCGCCGCTTGACGGTTCTAAAGTTTTAATGGAATTTTTACCACCTAAATACAGATTTAAAATGTATACGATGGAAAGATATTTCAGCATAATTTTACTTGCACTTATATTTTTTAATTTTCTTACACCGTTGCTTTCTTTATTAAGAGGGTGGGTATTGACTTTTATATATTTTATAGTCGGGTTGGTGTTCTGATTGGATTTAACCTTTAAAACTGCAACCTTTGAGGGGCCTTTGGATTTGCTGGAGCACCTTATAAGGAAAAACAAATTAAATATATGTTCTGTTTCTCTTATTGCAATTACGGACCAGTATATAGAGTATATTGAAAGCCTTAAACAAATGGATCTTGATATATCAAGTGAATTTTTAACAGTTGCATCAAATCTGCTCTATATAAAGTCCAAGGCACTTTTGCCTAAACATGAGGAAGAAGACGATGCCGAACAAATTGCACGTGATTTGACAGAGGCACTTAAAAAACGTCATACAATGAAACTTATATCAGAACTTTTCAAGAAAAAACAGTTTGACGGTGCGCTCAATTTTTATAAAGATGCAGAGCATTTAGACCTTGCTCCTGCCAAACGTGAGGTTGAGCAACTTGAACTGGACAGGCTTATGGAAGCATTTTTGACTGTTCTTGAAAAAACAGAGCGAAAAGCACCGCCGCCAAAGTCGAACTTTGAGGGTGTTGTAGGAAGAGAAAAGGTATCTGTTAAAGAAAAAGCAGGAAATCTTATGAAACGTCTTCGCACAAGCAAAAAACTTTCATTTGAAAATGCGTTTGAGGGTATTAAAACACGAAGCGAGGCAGTTGCGCTGTTTCTTGCAATACTTGAACTTTTAAAAATGAACTCACTTGAAGCGTATGATGAGGGCGATAAAGTATATTTTAAACTCGGTAAATCGAAAAATGACACATTAAGTGGTGAATTTGATGGATAATATAAATTTAGAGGCTGCTATAGAAGGAATGCTTTTTGCAGCGGGAGAATCGATATCAATTGAAAGGCTATGTGAGGTGACATCCCGTTCAAAATCCGCTATGCGCCAGACCTTGGAAAAAATGCAGGAGAAATACGAAAATGATAAAACGCGTGGAATAAAACTTGTGCGTTTTGAAGATAAGTACCAACTCTGCACTAAAAGTGAATATTATGATTGCATACGTGCCCTTAATGAAAAAAAAGGAAGGGTTACGATTTCAAATGCCGGATTAGAGGTGCTTTCAATTGTTGCATATAATCAGCCAGTAACACGTGCTACGGTTGAATTTATACGTGGTGTTAATTCTGACGGTGCTATGAACAGACTTGCAGAACTTGGTCTGATAGATGAGGTCGGCAGGCTTGATGCACCTGGAAGACCTATCCTTTATGCAACAACGGAAGAATTTTTAAGATGTTTTTCTCTGCAGTCGTTAAGCGAATTGCCCGAGGTTGAAACTGATATTGATATCGGTGATGGCATAGGGCAGTATTCACAACCTGAAAAACTTACTGATTATTTAGAGCAATAAAATTTTATGAATCTGGATAATATATCAGCGAGGTGATGTTTTGTTAGTTTTGTATATCATTTTGATTATACTTGCATTGCTCATCGCAGTAGTGCTATTTGCTAAAATGTCGCTGACTGTAAAATTGGTAAAACCGATAAACGAAAAGTTCAAAACAGAAATTGTGCTTTCTGTTCTGGGGATAAACGTAAACATATCGCGTTTTATAAAAAAAGATAAAAAACCTGCTGCCAAAACGGACAAGCCCTCAAAAAAGACACAGAAGAAAAAACTTTCTTTAAAAGAAAGACTTCATAATTTGCGTGTTAATATTGAACGTGGCAGATATACATATCTTTTAAGCAAAAGGTATGTTAGGGGAAAAATCAAAGTGGAAAACATTGATTTTAATATGACTTTCGGGCTTGATGATGCCGCACATACTGGTATTGCAACAGGTGCGGCATGGGGAAGTCTGTATAATATATTCGGGTTTGTTTCATCTCTTTTTAAAGTGAAATCCCATAAATTCAACATAATTCCTGTGTTCGACGGTGAATGTTTTGCGTTCAGTTTTGACACAAAAGTTAAATTCAGTTTGTCAAATATACTCGCAATAGCATTTGCTGTGATGATAAATTATATAAAAGCAAAAACTAAAATAAAATAATCTTTTGTTTCGGAAAGGATGATTTAAATGTCAACTCCCATCGAAGGTCTTATGAGTGTAGCAATGGAAAACATTAAAAGTATGGTGGATGTAAATACCATCGTAGGTGAACCGATAGTAACTCCTGATGGTGCAACTATTGTGCCGATTTCAAGAGTAAGTTTCGGTTTTGGAGCAGGCGGTTCTGAATTCAGTGCTGTACCTGCTGATAAAAAAGGCGATGACCGTATGTTTGGCGGTGGAAGCGGCGGCGGAGCATCTATAAAACCCGTAGCGTTTTTAGTTGTAAATAAAGATACAATAAGAATTCTGCCCATTACAAACACATTATCAACTATTGACAGAGTAGTGGATATGGTGCCTGAGGCTATCGGTAAATTCAATAATCTTATAAACGGAATTAAAAATAAGAAAGAAAATAATTCTGTCGACGATAGCATTGTTATATCTGAAGAGTAATAAATAAATCACCTGCCTACTATATTTTATAATGGTAGGTGATTTTTTTGAAATTTAGAATTTTGTGTTTGGCTTTCGTAATGTTGTTTTCTGTTCCTCATATTCAATGTTATGCATTGGGGGTGTCTGCTCACAGCGCTGTTGTTATAGATGCTTTGACGGGTGATGTCATATATGAAAAAAATGCTTATGAGCACAGACGTATGGCAAGTACCACAAAAATTATGACTGCTATATGCGCTCTTGAAAACGGCAACCCTGAAGATATGGTAAAAGTGCATCCGAGTGCTGTTGGTGTTGAGGGATCGTCAATGTATCTTGGTCACGGAGAAGTTATTTCGCTGAAAGATTTGACGTATGGACTTATGCTTGCCTCGGGTAATGATGCTGCAGTTGCTATTGCTATGCATATATCGGGCAGTATAGAGGAATTTGCAGAGTTAATGAATAAAACGGCAGAAAAAATCGGCGTAACCGATACATATTTCAAAAATCCCAATGGTCTTGATGCTGACGGACATTACACAACTGCGTATGACCTTGCAAAAATAACAAGATATGGTATGTCTATACCGGAATTTGCAGAGATTGTATCAACGGATAATATAAAAGTTTCGTGGCAGGGCAGGGACTATCCGCGTCAACTTAAAAATCATAACAAACTTTTGCGTATGTATGAAGGGTGCGACGGAGTAAAAACTGGGTTCACAAAAAAATCCGGAAGATGCCTTGTTTCCAGTGCCACAAAAGAGGGGTATCAGGTGATAGCGGTTACTTTGAATGCTCCTGATGACTGGAATGACCATATTTCAATGCTTAACTATGCATTTGAAAATTATGAAAATAAAGAAATAATCAAAAATGGTGATTATCTTGCAACAATTGCTGTAGAAAACGGAATTGTTGACAATGTTGAAATTGTTGCCGGAAAAGGATTTTCTATGCCTGTTAAAAACGGGTCTTTGCCGGAAATAGAAATGAGATACACTTTGCCTGAAGGTTTATCCGCACCCATCGGGTTCGGTTCGGAAGTGGGGAAAGTTGAATTTTACTATAAAGGCAATCTTATTGGCACGGTTAATGCAATCTCAAACGGCAGTGTGGCATATTGTGAACCGGAAACAATACTAAACAGTTTGCGAAAAATATTAAAGTCGTTTTTTCTGATGTACAGAATGACGTGTTAGAAAGGAATTTGATTTATGACAGATGATAAAATGCGCCTGCAGAAATATCTTGCACTTTGCGGAGTGGCGTCACGCAGGGCGGCGGAAAAACTTATTGTTGACGGCAGAATTTCGGTAAACGGAACTGTTGTAACGGAACTCGGCACAAAAGTTTCTTCTAAAGATAAGGTTGCTTTTGACGGAAAAAGTGTGTCTTACGGTGAGCAGAAAATATATATAGCACTTAATAAACCAGCAGGCTATTTAAGTTCTGCCTCTGATGACAGAGGCAGAAAAACTGTTGTTGATTTGGTAAAAAATGATTTTGCGGAAAGACTTTATCCGGTAGGCAGGCTTGACTATGATACAGAGGGCCTTATATTTTTAACAAACGACGGCGATTTTACCTATGCTGTTACACATCCGAAACACAATATAAACAAAACTTATGAGGCTATTATACGCGGAAGACTGTCAGAGGATGAAGTTGTGTCTTTGTGCTGCGGTGTTAATATAGATGGATTTGTCACTTCACCCGCAACTGTTGATATTGTTGAGGAAAGGCACGATAAGTCTGTTGTACGTATAACAATCCATGAGGGTAAAAACCGTCAGGTACGTAAAATGTTTGAGGCGGTAGGGCACAGAGTGCTGAAACTCAAACGCATATCTGTAGGTAAAATTAAACTTGGCAACTTAAAAAGCGGTGAGTGGAGAGAACTTACTGAACGTGAAATAAACAGTCTGAAAGGAAACTGATATTATGATTACAATACATCCCGACAAGGATTATAAAAAGTGCGAACTTATAAAAAAGGCTTACGCAGATAATGTATTTGTTTTTACAGCAAAAGACGGTGACGAATATTTGGGGTTTGGTGCTGCGGCAATATATGACGATTATGCTGAAATTGTTGATGTTGAAACTGCAGATGGAATGGAAAGTTTAGAACACGGAATATTTAAATCGCTTTTAAACTTTATTGAAAGACGTGAAATCTATAACTGTATTTGTGCACTTGACAAACCGATTATGCTCAAACGTCTTGGTTTTTCTTATGCAGACGAGCAGTGGGAAAGTTTAAGTGACAAAAAAAATGTCACTTTTTATCTAAATTTAACAGGATATTTTGAAAAACATTGTTAAAAATTTCTCAAAATAAAAAAAGGAAAAAAAGAGTTTATGTAGAAATGTTAGAATAAGGCAAGATTTGGATTTGTTTTATACAATATGTAGAAAAACAAGTCTTTTTCTGCATCTATTATCGAAAGTGTGGTGAATAGAATGGTAGATTGGGGACAGGCAGTTTTGATTTTTATTCTTGGTATTGGTACAGTTTTCGCCGTACTTATTCTTCTGTGGGCGATACTTGCTTTGATGAAGGTTATTTTTTGCAGACCTGCTTCTGAAAAGGCAACACCTGTTACTGCACCTAAGACAAGCGCACCTGCTGCCAGAAATGAACGTAAAATGAGCACACCTAAGGTTGTGGCAAGTGCACCACCTGCAAACGAGGATGAACTCGTAGCAGTATTTACTGCTGCTGTTGCAGCAGATGCTAACTCTACTAACTTAAGAGTTAAGTCTTACAAAAAGATATAAAAATATTTTAGAAAAAGAAAGGGTAATCGACATGAGAAAATATAATATTAACGTAAATGGTACTCTCTATGAAGTAGAGGTTGAAGAAATCGGCGGTGCAGCACCTGCTCCTGTAGCCGCTCCCGCAGCAGCACCCGCACCTGCAGCAGCACCTGCTCCCGCGGCAGCACCTGCCGGTGCAACAGTTGTTTCTGCTCCAATGCCCGGTAACATTATGGATATCAAAGTAAATGTTGGTGACACAGTAGCAGAAGGTGATGTTCTTTGCATTTTAGAGGCTATGAAAATGGAAAACGAAATTATGGCTCCTAAAGCAGGTACAGTTGCAGCCATCAATACTACCAAAGGTGCATCTGTAAACACAGGCGACGCTTTGGTTTCTATTAACTGATTAGGCGGGTGAATATATAATGTTAGAAACTCTTACAAACGGCATAGGCAAATTCTTAGCATCTACAGGTTTCGCCAGAATGTTTGACAATGGATTTTTCCAGATTGTTGACGGCGGTATTTCAGGTGCTTTGGGTACTATTATAATGATAGTTGTTGCCTGCGTGCTTTTATATCTTGCAATTGTTAAGAAGTTTGAGCCATTGCTCCTTCTTCCTATTGCCTTTGGTATGCTTATAGCAAATATGCCTGCAGCAGGACTTTTCCATAACGAATGGTTTACTGCTAAAGAAATTGACTTCGGTCTTGTTCTTTCCAAAGGCGGTCTTCTGGACCTTTTGTACTTAGGTGTTAAGTTGGGTATTTATCCACCTCTTATTTTCTTGGGTGTAGGTGCTATGACAGACTTTTCACCACTTATTGCTAACCCCAAGAGTCTTCTTTTGGGTGCGGCTGCACAGTTGGGCGTATTTGTTACATTCTTCGGTGCACTTCTTTTGGGATTCACCATTGAAGAAGCGTGCTCAATCGGTATCATCGGCGGTGCTGATGGTCCTACTGCTATTTATGTAACAAAAACACTGGCAAGCCACTTGCTTCCTGCTATCGCAGTAGCAGCATATTCATATATGGCGCTGATTCCTGTTATTCAGCCACCTATTATGAAAGCGCTTACCACTAAAAAGGAACGTATGATTGTTATGGAACAACTTCGTCCCGTAAGCAAAACAGAAAAGATTGTATTCCCCATTCTTGTTGCAACAGTTGTATCTTTGATTCTTCCCGATGCGGCTGCATTGGTTGGTATGCTTATGCTTGGTAACCTTGCAAAAGAATGTGGTGTTGTTGACAGAATCAGCAAAACTGCACAGAACGAACTTATGAATATCGTTACAATATTCTTAGGCTTAACTGTAGGTGCTACTGCAACTGCAAGTTCATTCTTAAGACTTGAAACAATTATGATTATCGTTCTTGGTCTTGTGGCATTCTGCATCTCTACTGCAGGTGGATTGCTTCTTGGTAAACTTATGTGCAAACTTACAGGTGGCAAAATCAATCCGCTTATCGGTTCTGCCGGTGTATCTGCAGTACCTATGGCAGCACGTGTTTCGCAGATGGTAGGTCAGAAAGAAAACCCTGCAAACTTCCTGCTTATGCACGCTATGGGTCCCAACGTTGCAGGTGTTATCGGTTCAGCAGTAGCAGCAGGTGTATTCCTTGCAATGGTTGGTTAATTTAACGGAAGGAGAAAAATACTATGGCTAAAGTTGGTATTACAGAAACCGTCCTGCGTGACGCTCATCAGTCGCTTATTGCAACTCGTATGACAACCGCAGAGATGCTTCCTATAATAGAAAAAATGGATAAAGTCGGTTATCATTCACTTGAAGCCTGGGGCGGAGCAACGTTTGACTCCTGCCTGCGTTTCTTGAATGAAGACCCCTGGGATAGATTAAGACAGATTAAAGATAAAGCAAAAAACACTCCTTTGCAGATGCTTTTCCGCGGTCAGAACATTTTAGGTTACCGTCACTATGCAGATGATGTTGTTGAATATTTTGTACAGAAATCAATTGCAAACGGTATCAATATTATAAGAATATTTGACGCACTTAACGACGTAAGAAACCTGCAGACTGCAATTAACGCAACTAAAAAAGAGGGTGGTCATGTTCAGGCTGCTATTTCATATACAATCAGCCCTGTTCACGATATTCCTTTCTTTGTAAATCTTGCAAAAGAGTATGAAAACTGCGGTGCAGATTCAATCTGTATAAAAGATATGGCTGGTCTTTTGATTCCTTACGAGGCTGAAAAACTCGTTACTGAACTTAAAAAGGCTGTCAAAGTGCCGATTCAGTTGCATACTCACTACACAAGCGGTGTTGCTTCTATGACATATCTTAAAGCAATTGAAGCAGGTGTAGATGTGGTTGACTGTGCTATGTCACCTCTGGCAATGGGCACAAGCCAGCCTGCAACAGAGCCGTTGGTAAAAACACTTGAAGGCACAGGTTATGATACAGGTATTGATATCGACGCACTTACAGAAATCGCTGATTATTTTAGACCTTTAAGAGAGAAATCTTTAGAAAGCGGTCTTATGAGTACAAAGGTACTTGGTGTTGATATCAACACACTCAAATATCAGGTTCCGGGCGGTATGCTTTCAAACCTTGTATCTCAACTTAAACAGCAGAATGCTGAAGATAAGTTTGAAGAAGTATTAAAAGAGATTCCACGTGTTCGTGAAGATCTCGGCTGGTTACCTCTCGTTACTCCTACAAGCCAGATTGTAGGTACTCAGGCAGTACTTAACGTACTTATGGGCGAAAGATACAAAATGGTATCTAAAGAAACAAAAGGTATAGTTCGCGGTGAATATGGAAGAACACCGGTTGCTATTTCTGATGATTTCAGAAAGAAGATTATCGGTGATGAAGAGCCTATCACTTGCCGTCCTGCAGACAATATTGCTCCCGAGTTGGATAAATTGAGAGAGCAGTGCAAAGAATATATGCAGCAGGAAGAAGACGTGCTTTCTTATGCATTGTTTGATCAGGTTGCAACTAAATTCTTTGAATACAGAAAAGGGCCTCAGGTTAAAGAGGTTGATGTAAACTCTGTTTCAATTACCGAAGTTCTTTAATTTAAATGTGTGGCGGAGGCATAACCTCCGCCATTCACTTTCAACTATTGAAAGGAAGATTTTCAATGAGTAAAGATTATATAATCCGAGCCGTTACAAAAGACGGTAGTTTGCGTGCTTTTGCTGCTGATACTACAAATATGGCAAATGAAGCACACCGCATGCATAAAACATATCCTATTGCATCTGCTGCACTTGGCAGACTTTTAACTGCTGCATCTATGATGGGCACAATGCTCAAGTCTGAGGGAGAAACCATAACATTGCAATTGACCGGAAACGGACCTATAGGCAGAGTTATGGCTGTTTCGGATTTTGAGGGTAATGTTAAAGGCTATGTGGACAATCCATTGGTAGACCTGCCAAATAACGAATACGGAAAATTAGATGTAGGCGGTGCAGTTGGAAAAAACGGATATCTGACAGTAATACGTGATTTTGGATTAAAAGAGCCTTATGTGGGCAAAATTCCGCTTGTCAGCGGTGAAATTGGTGATGATTTAACATCGTACTTTGCAATATCCGAACAGACTCCGTCATCGGTTGGAGTAGGAGTATTGGTAGATGTTGATTTGTCTGTTAAGTGTTCAGGCGGATTCATTGTACAGGTTATGCCGGAGGCAATGGACGACGATATTGATAAGTTAGAACAAAATTTATCTAAAATCAAGTCTGTTACAACGTTGATGGACGAGGGCAAAACTCCTGAAGATATGCTTGCAATTCTTTTTGACGGATTTGAATATGAAATAACAGAAAAGACAGATGTGGAATACAGATGTGACTGTTCAAGAGAAAGAGTAGAACGTGCTATTGTTTCTTTAGGTAAAAATGAAATCAAAAAAATAATTGAAGAAGACGGATGTGCAGAACTTACGTGTCATTTTTGTGACAGCGTTTATAATTTTGAAAAGGATGAACTTTCTGCTTTGTTGGAAAAAGCAACAAGAGAATAAAAGGGCGTTTTTAACGCCCTTAAAAATTTTTTTAAAAAATATGAAAATTTTTGTTGACATATTAAGATACGTGTGATATAATAATTTATGTTCGTAAGCGAGTGTGCTGGAACTGGCAGACAGGCACGTTTGAGGGGCGTGTGTTTATGACGTATGGGTTCAAGTCCCATCACTCGCATAAAAAAAGAGTCCGATAGGGCTCTTTTTTTTATATAATGCAGGGACTTGAACCCTAAGAGGGGATTTTTCGTAAAAAAACAGTACGGGGTACTGTTTTTTAGGAAAATCGTGTGCGGGCGGGTACTGAAAGCATTGGCTTTCGGTCGCCAAACAGGAAATGTGCTTGCACATTTGTCCCATCACTCGCATAAAAAAAGAGTCCGATAGGGGTGTTTCTCTAAGGGATGTTTAGTGAAATACTTGTAACGGTGCGGAAGTTGGGTGAACAGTTTAGGCTGTTCACCCTTTTCCTTTGCCTTAAATTTGACCTGCATTTCCTATGTGAGTGAAATATATATCGATTTGCTGTGTTGCACTTTTCGACCGTTTTTCACTTCGTTCGTGTATAACGATTTTGGACACGAAGGTCAATAATACTTCTGGTGTAAGTTCTTTGATGTGAATATACTTCTTAGCCAGTGCAATGAACTTGTCCGTGTTTGTGGCCGCAGATTTGAGTGCTTCGATTTCATCTTTCAACTCAGGTATCCGTAATTCTACATCTTTTTGTTCTGTTGTGTAGCTACCCGATAGCATATGGAATTGGTCATCTGTAATTCGTCCAAGCACGTTATCTTCATACAGTCGTTTGAACAAAGATTCCAACTCATTCTTCCGCTTTTTGAGTCTTCCAAGCTCTGCTGACTTTGCGGATAACTCTTTTCGGCTTTCGGCAGAGGTTTTTTGGTTTATGAATTCTGCGAACTCTTTAGTCTTTGTTCTGGCGTAGTATGTAATTCTCCTGATTTCTTCAAGGATAATTTCATCCAGAACAATCTCTCGTATCGAATGAGGTGTGCATTGTTCTTCGCCCTTGTGTTTTCGATACCTGCTGCAGATGAAATGAAATGCAGAAGATTGTAGGGTTTTACCTCTTACAAAGTAAAGCTTTTGTCCGCAATCTGCACAATGTAGAAGACCACTGTACTTATTAATTCCATCCATTGAATCCCTTCTGCGTTTACCTTCACGAACTCTGCGAACAATTTCCCAAGTATCCATATCAATAATTGCTTCATGAGTACCTTCAACCCTAATCCATTCTTCTTCAGGTCTTTGTATCTTTCGCTTGTTCTTGTATGAAACTGTTGTTGCTTTGAGGTTTATCGTATTTCCGATATAAACCTCATTGTCAAGAATCCCTGCAACTGTTCTGTCGTTCCATCCATAAGGATCGGTTACATCTGTAACCGCACCGTACTTGCCATTTTTCTCATAGCTATATATTGATGGCTTAAGGATTTTTCTCTCTTTCAGGTTATGGGCAATATATGTAGGACCAAGTCCGTTTGCACATAATCTGTAGATTTCCCTTACAACTGTTGCAGCTTCTTCATCAATTACAAGCTTGATTGATTTTTTAGAACCTATGGGTGTGCTTTCATCTCTCGCATAACCATATGGCACTTGTGAGCTTACTCGTTCGCCACGCTCCGCTTTGGCTCTGAAAACTGCACGAACCTTCTTTGATGTTTCCTTGGGATGCCATTCGTTAAACAGATTCACAATCGGAGCCATATCATTGCTTTCAACATTATTGGAATCATAATTGTCCTGCACGGGAATAAATCGAACATTGTATTTAGGGAAGATGACATCGGTATACGTTCCTACCTGAAGATAGTTTCTGCCGAGTCTTGATAAATCCTTTGTAATAAAGTTCTTAACTCGACCTTCTTCTATTAGCTTCATCCCTTTCTGAAAATCAGGTCGGTCGAAGTTTGTTCCTGTGAAGCCATCATCAATCAGCCATACTAAATTATCAAAGTTATAGTCCTGAGCAGCTTTTAAGACAATCTTTTTCTGATTCTCAATACTGTTGCTATCGCCTTCAAGGTCATCTTCTCGTGATAATCTGCAATATAATAGTGTTAAATCATGATCTAGGTTTGACATAAATCTTTCCCTCCTTAAAAGTCAAACCGATTGAGAGTATTGTGAGTAGATATTTCACAACAACACAATACCCTAAACCGATTGAAAAGTCCAGACTTTTAGGAGACTTTGTCTATATTATCCTGAATATCTATTGTTATCAGTCTTCGTATATGATCCTCAACCTTTTTCTTTGAGTTCATATCAAAGATTGAATTCACAATATAATTCATATTGCCGACATGAGTTTTCCTCGTTTTTACCATTTTGTTATCGGTGATACTATATGAATATCTCCGTCTAACCGATGTGGCAATTTCGGGATTGTACTCTCTGTCTGTATCTATAGCAAAGTCCTCATTAAAGTCCATAGGTATTTCTTTCTTACTCATAAAAATTCTCCTCTCGGATTAATGATTAAAATTAAATACTTTTATTGCCCTAATGAAGCTCCTTTCTATAGATTTTTGACCGCCTTAAAAATAATATAGGCAATAAGCGTGTATTCACTAAACTTTGCACTTGCCTTCGGTTACATTTCCTGAGCCTCGGTCCTGCTCGACCATAACCTCGTATGTCCTTTAACCTACCTCGCTCGACTGATTGTTCAGTGTCATGGCGTTCGGTTAACGGTATAACTCACCGTACAAGCTATTTAATTTTCAAGGTTCAATTCATCTTTCACTTTATCTTGCGAGAGTTTATTCTCGTTTGAAAAGTTTTTCTTGACATTACTTTGTTTTGCCTGTATAATTAGATTAAAGTTATCAAATAAAAACAAATGTAATCTCTTGAACAATTTTATTCTAACATGGATTAACTATTTTGTCAAGCGATTAAAAATAAAAATATTTAATCAGTTGGATTTAAGAAAGGAAATACTATGAGCTTTGATATTATTTTTAAGAAAAGATTTGTTTCGTTGTCAATTGGAAATTCATTAGCAGATGAAATCCTCGGCAATTTCACTTGTAAAATCGCCGCAGGAGAATGGGATAGTTTTATTTCTCTTGGACTGATAGATAAGCCTGATGAAAATCTTTCTGATCTTGCTAATATTATTTTAGGACATTGTTTTAAAACAAAGATTCAGGCAACAAAAATATCTGCTTATGCCGAAATAGTAGAGAAATATGGTTCTAAAACCGATACATATATCATCAGAAGAACTATCATTCCGCCTGCAAAGAAAAGAATGAATCCCGAAATTGCAGATGTATATACAACAGATTCTTTAAAGGATTTAATCTTCCTTGAGATGCTTTATGCAGCCGAACAGAATATGCATATATCAAGGTGTAAAAACTGCCTTAAGTATTTTGCATCAGCATACTCCGGTGCTGATTATTGCGATCGTGTTAATCCGGAGGGCAAGACCTGTAAATGGACTGGCTCTAAGAAAACATACGCTTCAAACATAAAAGCAGATGAAAACTTGGTTTTATACGAAAAAATTTATCAATCACTGCAATACAAGAGACGCAGGACAACGGATGCCGAAATGTTGGAAAAGCTGAATTTTAACATTATTTTACTAACTAAATGCAGAGCAAAATATAAGAGTGGCGAACATTCTGCTGATAAGTTTTTGGAGAAAATAGAAGAAATTAAAAACAGATTTTAATTATTAAAAATTTCAAAGGCATTGCATTTGCTTAAAAGCTTTTGCAATGCCTTTAATATTTTCCTTATTTTGCATTAGAAAGCAGACAGGGTGTAATTACCCTATCTGCGTGAGTTTGGTCTTTGAAGCCCTTTAAGAGTCTTCGTTGCATGACCTCAAAATCGATTATATAATGTGCAAGAGGATAGGCAAATCCGCCTATCCTCTTGCTATTTTATTCCATTGTGCCGACCATTTTATTTATATCACCGTCTGAGCCTACGATGATGGTTTTGGTTTTTGCAGGCGCTACATAGCCGAATCCTTCGATGTAGGCTTTATTTTTCTGTTCTATGATTTCATTTCGTATTTTTGTTTCCTCGTCTGTGAGGTAGCAGGTGTCTTTTGCCATAATTTCGTCATTTGGATTTACAGATTCTTCCGGATTCTTTTCCCATTTTGTATAGAGAACATCAGATTTTGTGAATTTGAATGTTGTCACCTGATTCTGCTTTGTTCGGGGATCGGTGAACCAACCCTTGAATGTATAACCATATTTTGTCGGGACATAGCTTTCGAGGCTGATGATTTCGCCATATCTTTTTGTTATTGGACTGATAAAGCTTCCGCCGTCCGATGCGAATCTTAAGGTTACATTTCCTACGATGCCAAGTTCGTTGTCGAAGGTTACTCGGTATTTACTGAGCCACCAAGGTGCCGCCGATGCGGTTTGTGTCAGCAGTATAGTCACTGCCATTACCATACATAATACTTTTTTCTTCATAAATTTCATCCTCTCATTTTGATATAAAAATGCCGGCATACTCGAATTTCATTCATCGAATATGTCGGCATCATTTTCGAAGCATTCTATAAAGAACCTTGCTCCTAATTTGAATCCTTTTATAAAGGTTTGACATTCTGTTATTTGTATCATTTCATCGTAGCATGCTTTGACCTTATCAAACAATTCTTTTTCTTGCTCATTTAGATTTTTAAGCAATTCTTCTTCGTTTTTGGTCAGCAATCTGAATACCTTGTCAAACTTCCTTTGACTTTGAAATGGTCTTTCCATAGGATTAATGTTCCCATACCAGAATTCTTCAAGCACTTTCATCTTATTTCACCTCCTTTGCAACACAACCATACCACAGAATTCTGGATAAGTCTACGAAGGTTTTTCAAAAGTACTTTTCTTTGGTTAATCTGCATCATATTTTGATACGCTGACATGCAAAAGGAGCGAACCTTTTGATTCACTCCTCAACATGATTTTATGTTTTATTTATTAGATTCAATAAATCTCTGGAGGATTGCTGCAATTTCTGCTCTTGTTGCATTATCCGATGGGTTAAGTGTTGTAGATGACTTACCATTCATAAGTCCTGTTCCAACAGCCCAATTCATAGCTGAAACTGCATATTCAGAAATCTCATCAGCATCTGCAAAGTGGAGATTTTCTTCCAGTGTTACAGCATCCATATCCTTGTACTGTGCATATCTAAACATAATAGTTGCAATCTGTTCACGAGTAATATTGTTATCCGGCGCAAAGTCGGCTTCATTTACACCGTTTACAATGCCGTTTTGTTTAGCCCATGCTACAGCGTTAGCATACCAAGAACCCATATCAACATCAGCAAATGGAATGCTCTTATTCACAGCAGGTTCGCCTGCATTGCGATAAAGAACAGTAACAAGCATTGCTCTTGTAAGCGTATTATTTGGAGCAAACTCATCTTCTGATATACCATTCATAAGTTTGTTTTCAACAACATACTTAACATTTTCATAGAACCAGTCATTTTCTCTTACATCTGTAAATACAATAGGATCCTTCGAATTTTTGATTTCATCTTCCTGTTTTGCTACAGGATTACCGGAAGAAGGTCTCGTGCTTGGCGCGTAGGCATTGCCTGTATTATTATCAGTCGATTCAGGTTTTGTTTCAGCGTCCTGTTCAATATCAGAACTGTCCACCGAAGGATTTGTACTTGGCGGATCGTTTTTTTCTGATTCGTTATCTGCTGGAGGATTGTTCTGTTCAGGTTCTTCTGATATGTCATAAACAACAGTATATTCAGCATCTTGTTTGTTTCCATCGCCGTCTGCAATTTTTAATTTTTCAATACTAATATCTGACTTATTAAAAGCTTCATTCAGCATTTCAAATTTTATATTAACCAAAATCCCATCTGCCGGCATTTCTGTTGTAGAAACCCAGTTGATGCGAATTGCTCCTTCAGCAAATTCCGAGTTGATAAAATGTGATGTATCTTTTATTGTTTCTCCTTCTTCAACTGAAACAAGTTGTAAAGCAGTCGTGTCATATATAAAATTAAAACTTCCACCGCACATGTTAGCATTTGTGTATTCAACTGATACAGACACCTCATTATTTGTCACGGTTGGCAAAACTTTTAAAAGAGTAACCGTTCCTTCGGCAAACACTTGCGATATTGTAATAGCAAAGAGAATACAAATAAATACAATAGTTTTTTTGAGATAACAAAGTCTATTCATATGATATCTCCTCAGCAACTGATATTGGAACTAATGTTTCGAGAGATTCCCATATAAAAACCTTTGCTTTTTCAAAAGTGCATTTATCAACATATAAGTCCTTTGAAACCTTATTTGAAATATCTGTTATTTCGGATAAACCAACCATTCTATCATCACTATATAATGCAACCATTATAATTGCTGTTTCAGGACAATTTTTTATTGCACTTGTGAATTTCCACTTACCATTCTCTTCAATGTATGTAGTTTTAGTAGAACAAACAAGTTCAGTTACTACAGTCAGCGAGTTTCCAATTACAGAGATCTGGATATCGGTGTCATTATCACCTGTCATTTTTTGGCTTTCGAACGAAAATGATGCCTGTCCTGGCACTTCTAAAATCTTAAATTGTACTGTTAACACTGTGCCACCGGCAAGCAACTCGGATGTTCCTGCCCAAGACAATCTAATTTTATTATCTCCTCTTGGGTTTGCAAAAGCTGATGTTCCTGATAAAATGCCCCCTATTTCTATTTCATCTGAAACAATTTCTAATTTAGTATTATCATAGACCAAGTCAAATCTGCCACCAAAGGCAAGAGAATTTTCAGTGATGTTAACCTTAACATCAATAGTTGAACCAATTAGGGCTTCCTCTGGACATTCAACTGAAAATGTAGGTAGCGGTTTTGCCTTAATCAAAACAGATGTATCTTCCTGAGTACAAGAAATAGCATTTTCATCAAAATCGGCAAATTTCATTTCTTGTACAAAAATCGAAGCATTTACATCTTCGTATAATGTTTTTGCTTTGAATGTTACCTTCAAAAGATTTCCACTGGTGGTTATGTTTCTAACACCAGACCAGCTTATTCTGGCAGAGGATGCAGTATAAGCAAGATTTTCTTGTAAAGATACTCCGCTTAATAAAGTTCCCTTTGCTACCGATACGATTTCCAAGGCAGTATTATCATAACCTATTGTTATTCTGCCGCCACAAATGTTTGAGTTTTCTGTAACTGTAACATATACATCAAAAGTCTCTTCCGAATTGACTGCGTCATTGCAAACAAGACTTATTGTCGGTGATGTTGAAGCAAAAGCAACGATATTGCACGAAAGAATAATAAAGCACAAAATGCAACTTAGTATTTTTTTCATCTGCATATTCCTTTCTGTGAATTTTTGATATAAGGGCACATACATTGTATGCACCCTTATACATAACAATTATTTCTTAAACGAAGAAATCAAGCCAACATCAAATTTGAGTACAAGGATCGCATCTGCGAAATCAACCTCACCATCGCCATTAACATCACCTGTAACCAAAGCATCGCCGGTTAAATCAATCAAACCAACATCGTGTTTTAAGATACGTATACCATCTGCGAAATCAACCTCGCCGTCACCGTTTACATCACCTAAAAGCAGTTCTTCATTTTTAAGAACACCATTAACTGTTGCAAAAGGTTGCTCTTCTTCATCCGGAGCAATAGCTTCGTCTATTGTAACGGAAATATCATATTCTCCTGAATTTTCACCTGCTATAAATGTCAATGTCACTATCGTTCCGTCTTTGGTGGTTACTTCATTTGATTCCCATGTAAACTTACAACTGCCATCATTTCTTATATCCTTTGAAAATTCTTTATTGGCAAAAACATCACCATTTTCAGTATCAGTTAACTTTAAGTTGTTCATATCATAACCAACAACTAGTGACAATCCGGTAATTCCAGGATTATTTTTTATTGTAATTGGAACTGAAACTGTATCGCCCGGTTTCGCTGAAATATCAGGAATTATGATTGCAGGGCAATCTTCATCAATTTCAAATGTATCTTCTGTTCCTTCGTCATCAGAAGTATCATATCCAAACTCAAAAACAGAAATCGGGCTGATATTTCCTTCAGAATCTACGGTAAATGCATATACAACAGTTCCTTCGTTTATTTCAATAGGCTCTGTGTATTCATGTATAAAGTCACGCATACTTTCACCAACAAATTCTTCTTCAACTTCTGTTTCAGTTGCATCCTGATTTGTTTCTGCACCCATAAGAGAAATATTTTCTGCATTTTCTGTTTCTATAACAGAATCTAATAACTGTGATGCGGCAATTTCACGAGCATAATCCTCAGTGATTTCACTATGATATGAGTAATACATCTTACTATTTTCTTCTGCAGTATCAAGTTCTGCATAGAACATGCCACCAACTTCTTCAGTAGAAACATTGATTGAAGGTGCGCAAACATCGCTTTCAGTTGGTATATAAGGATAAATATGCATGTCGCTCGTTACATTCCACCATTCAGCATTAGATACATCCCAGGAATATACAATGCCATCTTTTTCGATGTATTCAGGCGGCATCGCCGTATTACCGTATTCAACAAATTGCGTATCTACTACATTTCCATCCAAATCACAGAAATTAACTACATATTCTATGGGGTTCCATTTTGCTGTTATAATTTTACTTTCAGTGATTACGGATTTTTCTTCACTTATATATTTAAAGTACTCGGTAGTATCAATAATGTCATGAATAGTTTCATCATACAGAGTTGATAAAATGTATGTACCATCCGTAGTTTTATAATACGGGATTTCTTCCCTTATATTATAGATTTCCGTATCAACATCCCCATCTGAAACATACTTATAATGATCTACGTCCCAACCAATAAAGTTTTTTCCGGTTATAGGTTCAACCTCTGGCAAATCAAAGTAATCTCCGTGAGCAACTTCAATCATTCTCGTTGCCTCGTTTTCATGGTCGACAAATACGATATTGTATACATCCTTTGCATATACAGGACTAACTGTTATATCTGAGTTAATGTTAATTAATGATTTGTCCCACTTTACAAAGCGATGTCCATCTTTTGATGGTATCTGTATGTCGTCGACATCAATGCTACTACCTTTATCGACACTTATTATAACATCATTACCATCAGAATCTTTTAATACAGTTCCGTCATCATTTTGGAATGTAACAATATGTTGAGGTACAGGAGCTTTTATAATATCAATATTTGCCAACTTATCGCAACCCTCAATCGATAATGTTACAATATAGTCACCAGTCTTGTTGTAGTCTATCTCATCTTTTGGGTTGATAACAAACGAATAGGAATTATTTTCTCCTAATGTTATTTGGTCAACATATTCTAGTTGTTCTTGTGTTGGATCAGTATTTGTCTTTTTATATACTAAAATTGTTGCCAACTTGCCATTATAATCTTTGTCCAAACCTAAAATATTGCCAGAAATCGGATATGTCTGTTTAGTTTCTTCTTCTAATTGGCTATCCCTTGACGGATCATATCCTTCATAACAATTGAACTTGTCTCTGTAGCGATATACTTTTCTTGTTTTATTATCATCGCCAGATACTTTTGTATCACTCCAACTTGACCAACTGCCCCATTTCCAATAATCATATGTATATATTGGTTCTTGGTAATACCATCTTGTACCATAATTATATGAAACCCATTTGCTCGCAGGATAGTCTCCATGACCCTGCCAGTTTACAGAGTACACCGTGTGGTATCCGCCTGAAATTCCACAACCACACCACAGTTTATACGAATAAGATTGACCAGCTTTTAATTCCAAAGGATAATCAAATTCCCATTCATAATAGTATTTGTAATCAGGATACGAAGAACCATAATAAGCACAGGTAGAGTTTGCATATCTATAATAACGATAAACCGTCTTATAGTTTGAAGATGTTACATAACTCTCACTCCAAACATTTCTCGCACCATTGCTCGGATTAGAGTATACAGGACCATATGTTCCACTCCAGCCGGTTCTTCTTGTATTATATTTAGTCCACCCTGAGAGACTGCTTGAACTTGAAGATGTGTAGCTTTTGTTTCTGTAGCTATACTGTGTTTTTGATTCTATCGCTCTCTCTACACCTTGAAAATCATTTTCATTATAGCCAGGTGTGCTGCTTGGTTCTGTGGTACTCCAATCAGACCATTTGCCCCAATATGTATCGGCAGTGGGCATTTCGATATCTGTAGTACTTACCATTTTAGACACAGCGCCGCCTGTCATGTCATCCTTAACCTGTACCATCACTGCAGAAATCCTCGATACTTGGTCCGGATAATTTACAGTAATTGTATCTGTGTAATCAAAGCCAGCATCCTTTGCCATGAGGTCAACATCTTCAGTTGACACATTAACAACCTTATTATCAGCAGTGTAAAGTGTTACAATAATTCTTGCTTGTGTATCTGATTCATTATAATGTACATATTTCAAGTTAATATCATAGGATTGACAGGTGTTACCGCGTTTTGCACTTAACACTTCTAAAATTACTGGTAATTCTTCGTTTTCCCAAGTATAAACAGTGTCAAGCTTCATGTCTCCTTCAACGAAGGTAAAATCATAGCAATCACTTACCTTGCTATCTACGCTCCAACCAGCTAATATATATCCTGTTGGTGCTTCTACATTTGTAGGAGGCTCTGCGCTAAATGAATATAAGATGCTCTGTGTCGCACCAATTTGTTCATTATTTTCAGAATAGTCTCTCCAGTAATTCCAGAACTGTACTGAATAACTTTTTACACCATAATACGCATATGCAGTTGTATCTTCTGTGATTTTTTGATATGCTTCATCGCTAAAATGCTGTCTGCTGAAGCCTAATTTGTCCTCCCAAGTAGGTATACTTGGCTTAGAATTGTAGTCGATTTTCTGAACTGATATTACATTGCCCTCAATTGCTTTTGCATCTTCGCCATAGTGTTCATTGATGTTATGCTGAATCTGTTCTACAACATCATCTGTTACGTCTCCTTCACGCAATATTCTATCAATGAAAGTCACCTCTACAGGATGCATAGCCGTTACAGAAACACTATTGCTATCATTACTACTTCCTTTGCAATTTGTTGCTACAACTTTAATTAAGTACTCGATATTTTCTGTATCATTTTTTTCTGTCAATGAAAACGAGGCAATAGTTCCGGTTGTTTTAAATTCACTTACAACCTCACCATCTTTAAGTAGATACGCAACATACCCGGTTGCTCTATCTGTTCTTTGCCACGAAACAGTTGCTGTTTTTCCCTGTGCCACCTTTTTTTCTGTATTTAATGTTATTTTAGGTGCATCAGGAACTGTTACAGTGATTTTCTTTTCTGACACATTGCTATTTACACATCCATATGATACAGCTATTGCTTTTATAGTTTTTGTATCTTTTATGTGTATCGGACCTGTATATTTGGTGCTCCAAGTTGTAGGAGTAGAACCATTTGTTGTGTAGTAAATTTCACCTTCACCTGAAATGGTCACCATAACACTGTCTTCAAAATATTTTCCATCACTAATTGTAGGTGATTTCACCTTAGAAACGGACAAACTTTTTGTTACAACACTACTTGCTTCTTTTCCGCTTGCGGTTGTCCATGCTTCAACAGCAAACGAACCATTGCTAGTGAAATCTACCGTTACTGTGCCATAACCTGTTGTTTCTCTACCGTTAGCTTTTACATGTATAAGTGAGCCATCACCATTTGTTACAGTTGCACGTTGTCCCGCTTCAATGCTGGATATTTGTATTGCCGGAGCAGCACAGTATTGAATAACAGGAGTTGATACTTGACTCTGTACATTAAATGCAGCAGACTGCCATGTTACACCGTTTCCGTTATCAACACCATTGCTTGTAGTATCCCAAACAGTGTATCTTAAATAATAACTTTTTCCATTCTGCAAAGTTCCGAATCTCAAACCGTTATCAACGCTTTTTCCAGCAACACTATATGTGTATGAATTAATATTTGATGCGGTTGCTGAACAAACAATTTTGTTGTTAGAGATATCAATTATCTCGCCTTTTACACTTTTGATTGGATATTTTGATGACATACTCGCCGTCAAATTAAATGATTTTGGAGGAATTGTTCCTGTAGGATACTTGCCAGGATTTATAGTTATTTGTGATTTTACAGACGACAGATCTATTGTAAAATCTTTGTCGATTTTATATGCAACCAAATATCCTGTTTTTCCATTGGCTTTTGCCTTGTACCAGCGACCACCGTCTGCATTTTTTACTGCAGATATTATTTCAATAGAGGAAAAAGCACCGCTTGTTATTGTATTATTGTTATCATATGGTGTTTTTCTTAAATAATATTTTTTGTAATTGCTTCCTGAACGCTTATAAGTACCAGCTATGACACTTGCTGAATCATCAATAAGTGTATACTGTGTATCACAACTATCGCAATATCCATCGCCATAGTATTTAAATGATTTTGTTCCTGCTTTAGAACAATTGTTACACGTTTTTTCACCGTTAGCATACACATTAAGATCATAAATATAGTCGATAGTACCACCCCAACAAATATCCGAATTAGAGTACTGTCCTTTATTATTACTTGTTATATGAGTATTTGATTTAGGATTAACATTTACTTTGTTTCCGCTTGTATCATGTATCTCAAAATGCAGGTGGGTGCCATAAGATCTTCCTGTTGAACCAGTAATTGCAATAATTTTACCTTGTTTTACTTCGTCACCAACACTAACACGTATTGAATCTTTTTTTAGATGTGCATATAATGACTTTGTCCCATCACTATGCAATATTGTTATGCAATTTCCGTATCCGCCATTACAACTATCTGCATTTCCACGATGGACATGTGTACAACCATTATATACACTTTTTACTGTACCTGCTTTTGCTGCATGGACTGTTAGGTCTTGATTTTTAGAAATGTCAATTCCTCTGTGCACTCCGCCTCTTTGTGATTGCAAATAACTACTTCCTACATTATACGGACTATAAACACATTTATTATCTTTAACTGGCCAAAGCCATCCATGAGATGCATCTTGGAATAAAGTTACATTAACATTAGGCAAATCTTTTTCATCATCATATTCGCCGTCTACTTCCTGAGATAAAGGAGCATAATCATTTACATTTCCTTTGCTGCTATCTATTTCAATTACTTGTTGCTCATTTGTGGTTAAATTAAGACTGTTTTTTTCGTTGTTATATGTATAATATAAATATTCTTCTTCTATATCAAAACTTTCAACAGGAGAGAATATTTTTGCAATTTCTACTGTTTCTCCAACTTTACAAATATAAGTATTATAACCGTCAAGTTTTGAATAATAGATATCTCCATTCTTTTCAATAATCCAAGTTACGTCATTATCGATTGTTTTAGGTCTACTATTATTTAATGAATATAATAAATCTCCATCTTCTATATAATAAAGACCGCTTCCCAAAGTCACCTCCATTCCGTAGTTTCCCGGAATTTCATTCACTTCATTTGAAACTTCGGTAGACGCTGCAACATCTTCTGTTGCGAATGCTGACATAGGCAATATAGATAATACCATCATTATCGCCAATACCATTGATAAAAATTTTCTCATAACACGTTCCTCCTTATGTTAATTTGATTTATATTCTCTTGCTTGGTACAGGGGAGTTATAGTTTCCAAACTGTCCCATAACATTACTTTGGTTTGTGTACCTTCCGGCAAAAAATCTACTGTCTGTATTTTACCTGGTGATAACTCTACATCATGAAATATAACATTAAGTAGCTGGTTTTCTGTGTAATTTGCCACAATTCCTTTTGCGACAAGTTCACTATTTGAATTATTATAGACTTTTGCCACCTTATTAGTTATCGGGGATAAAAATACTGGTGTATCCTTTAATACTTCATCTATAATTTTCTCTGCATTTACAATTCCGTTTCCATAGTAAAAATCGTATCCCTTATTGGTATCTGATTCACATTCGGTTGAAGTGGTTTCTATAATCCTCATAAATTCTTGTGTATTTATTTCTTGATCTATGCACTTAACAATTGCAGCGATGGCGGAAATATGCGGAGCAGAAAACGAAGTGCCTGAATCTTTATTGTATCCTTCTATCGAAATGCTTTGAATAGATTCGCCAGGAGCTACCACATCAACTGTACTGTTGTATTGTGAAAACCAAGAGCGTGACTTTGATTCGTTTATCGAACCAACACCAATCACATTATCATATTTGGCAGGATAGTATTCTTTAGCTGAGCCGTCATTTCCAACAGCTGCAACAACAATACATCCATTTTGAATCGCATAGGCAACCGAAAGTTGTAAAGTCTTATTTGTTAGACTTTCATCCATACCAAAACTCATATTTATAACATCACAATCATAAATATCGACAGCGTCATAAATTGCATTTGCAATCATTGAAGCCTTTGTTTCTGCGCCATTATCAAAACATTTTAAGGGAACAATCTTAACCTGATGTGCAATTCCTGTTATATACTCATCGTTACACCCTGCCGCAATAATTCCCGAAACATATGTACCATGACCGATAATATCAGCTGTATCTAACGAATTCGAAATGTAATTATATCCGTCTAAAATATTACTTTTTAAATCAGGATGTTCATATATACCTGAGTCAATTACTGCAACTTTAATATCGTTTCCATAGCAACCAATATCCCATGCTTTCTCAATACTTATTGCAGATAAATTCCATTGTGAATTTTCAGCATTTGTACTATCGTAATCTTCAAACAATTTGACTTCGCAATCCGGTTCATAGTACTCAACTACACCCATATCCAGAAGTTCTTGAAGTTCTTCATAGGAAACACTGCTAAATTTTCTGTGAGATGGGATATCATCTACGCCCTCACTAAAAATTTGTATATCTTCATTAAATTTAACGATATACATATCATCACTTGCATGTGCCGGCAACCCTATGAGTAGGAAGCATAATGCCCCTAATATCATTTTCCATTTCATATTTATCACCGTAAGCTACCACATAATATAGATTATGTGGTGTGGGAAAATGAAATATATGTTTCTTATCTATATTTAGATAGATTATTAGTTTGTAGAATCAACGATTTTTAGACCAATTAACATTATTCTTTTGCCATTGGTCTTGTTGTTTTGCATTGGTTTGTGCAGTTGCACAAAATTTCTAAAAATGTTTCGCAATCATTGACATATCGAGGGTTTTGTAGTATAATTTAGTAGTAAAATTATGTATTTTATAATTACTTCTACCACATAATCTATATTATGTGGTCTTTTTATTTCAGCACAGCAGAAGTCCCAGTTGTTGTAATTGCTGACGATGCACCATGCCACTTTCCATCGTGTAAATTCTTGTAGTATTTACATTAGAATGACCAAGGATATCTGCAAGTCTTACCACATCTTTTTGAAGTGTATAGTAGGTGCGAGCGAACAAATGGCGGAGGTTATGTGGGAACACCTTATCTTTTGACACCCCAGCACTTTCGCAAAGTTTTTTCATGTCAGACCATATATTTGACCTATCAAGTGGTTTCCCGTTTTTACTTACGAATACGGAACCGCTTTTTATGTTGTTTTCTTTTATATAGTCTTTCAGCATCTGACAAAGTTGCTTGGGAAGTATCACAATTCTCATCTTGCCTTTGCAGTTTATAGTTGCTTGACCACATCTTACGGCATCTGTAGTTACATACTTTAATTCTGATACTCTCAGGCCTGATGAACAAATTGTCTGCATCAAATAATACAATCTCTGATTATTTTTACTCTTAGCAGCCTTGAGCAATCTTTCATATTCCGCCTTAGTAAGTTCCTTGTCCTTGTTAGCAAAAATCTGCTTTTGAATTTTAATAGATTTCACTTTCAAGTCATACCACTCATTATATACGAAGAAACTGTTTAGAGATGATATAATTGAATTTACACTTGCCGGTGCATATTTTTCGATTATCTCTTGTTTGTACTCAAGCACAAGACTCTTGCATAGTTCTCGGTTATTGGACCATTTCATAAATACGGTTATGTCCCTGATATACTTATCAAGTGTTGCTGCCGACTTTTCTTCGTCAATCAAATACTCTTTGAATTTTGTTATTAGTTCGTTTGTAATTTTTCTCATTTTTGAATCAACTCCTTTGATTTTTATTTTACCACCAACGATAAAATATATAAGAGTTGTCAATGATTTGCGTATAAACCTCCTTTTTTCAAACACAAACAATAGCACAAAAAATTCCACAAGTCTACGAAGGAATCATTTTTTCAACTGCTGACAAAAATGTCAGCAGTTGAAATATGACTTAAGATCGTGTAAACCCATCGATTTCGACGGGTTTACATTTCTTATCATTACAATCTTCCATGTCGTTTCTGAACATTCTCTCTTGCAACTTCTTCGATGTACTCTTCATAGTAATCATCATACTCACCGCTTGCGAGGAGATTTTGTTTCTCGATGCTGACGGCAAGTTTGAAGAGCATGTCCGACACTCTGTCCACATGATGCTCTATGGTACAGTCCACAGCCTGAACTAAAATCTTATTTATGTTGTCGCTGTTTGCTTCATAATGCAGCTTGGTAAGGTACTCATTGATAGCCTTATTACAGAGATCACTCTCGCTTTTGAAGCCGAGCAGCTTAACATAATTTTTGATTTCAGTTCGTACTGCAGGCGGCACATTGAACGTCATCTTTTCTCTTTTCATAATAAAATTCACCTTCCTTTTATAGATTTACATATGCATTCCCATGCCATGATCCCGTCTGTATTCTTTTGCTCTTTCCTTGGAATCGACAATTGATTTCGTGAAGCCTTCCTCAATGTCTTTCTGTATTGACTGCTCAAACATTTTACAGAGACTGAAAATGATGTCACCGAAGACAGGGGATGCATCAATTTTATTTGCATAAATATTTCCTTGTCGGTTATCTTTTAATGCAGTTTTAAGCACTGCATTTTGCAGACGCTTTTCGAAGTTTTTGTTCTTCTCAAGGGCATCAAAACTTTTCTCAGGATGCTTGCGATAGTATCTTTGATTGGCAAGCTGCAGCTGACACCACTGACGATACAACTCTTGCAGGTTATCATCCTTGCAGACAACTTTTACAACCGCATCGACCTTTTCCTTTTGCTCATGTGAAATGAATTTATAATTCCTCTTGCCGGAGTTCCCATCGAGAGAAAATTTTAACTCATTAAAGGCTTCAACAAATTCATCATTTGCTCCGCCAATATCAACTTTGAACTCACTAACTTTCTCCTTGACTTCATCAATAATTCTATCTCGGAGCGTTTGTTTTTCATCGTAGAGCTGTTTGAGTTCATCCTTGAAAATAGTTTTTGTAAACATCGCACGCAGGTCGTTACAACTTTTTCGTGAGAGATATTCGCTGCCTGTGTTCTTGTTATAGACAATCATATGTATATGAGGGTGGTGACCTTCATCGTGATATGCTCCGTACCAAACCAAATCCTTTGCCGGAATATTATAGGCTTCTGCAATTTCAAACTGCTTTGAGCGAATCAAATTTCTCCACGCATCTGCGTTGTTATATCCAAGTCTGTCTGCATCTTCACGCCTCAAAGATACGATAGGCAGCCACACAGTTCCGTGATGACTTAGTATGTCACTCCTTGCTTTGTTCAGATTAACATCGTCCTTACTACCGAAGAGACCATGCTCTCCGATCTTTTCAACACGAGGTCTGGTTGCAATGTAATTCAGATTGATTTCAACCCTTTTCGTGTTGATGCTCTTGTCAACTCTCTCGCGCTGTGCCATATAGTTTATATAACCTCCGCCGACAGCTTTGCCGCTGGAGACATACGGAGATTTAAATACAACTTTACTCATTTTAACACTCACCTTTCTCAAAATATCGTTAAATACCATTAATACCTGAATATGCACCAATTTCAAGGCTCAACCGTGCGGAAAATCCGCATTTCAGCACCAAACCATCACCAGCAGATGCACTTTTGTAACCTCTCCGCCGGGCTTTGCACGGCGATGTGAGCCTGCTTGGGGCAAATAGCGCACCAAGCTTTATCCTGCTTCTTTTAAAAACCCCTCGCCTCGTCGTTTCGGGGCGCCCCGTCAGGTGTTTTCTCGTACCTTCGTTTGTTCTTTCAAATCGATTTTAAGGTCTGACTATGCGGTTTATATGGCGGATACGAGAGGCTAACTTTTCAGGGTGGTGTACATACCTTACCTCGGATAGTTATATGTCGAACACCTCTGCATAACCCCTTGTCTAACGCATAGAATCGAATTTAAGGTCTCAAACCCATTTGTCACACGATGAATTACGAGGTTATCTTTCTTGGGTAGGGTAAATACCTTACCCAAGATTTTTCTTCCCGAAATTCTCTGTCACAGTCGTTCTCGTTTGCCATATAACTGTTTTTCTGCTACTACCTTCGACAGGTATGCCGTATAGGAGAGATATAACTTATTCAGGCAGTGCAATTCCACTTGTCAAAAACAAATCCATTTCATTCCGCTAATCTGCCGACTGATTTCACCTGAATTAAAAAATATAATTTCACACATCTTTTCAAAAAAATATTTTGAGTCAATTTCAAAATCTCTTTTCTTTGATTAATGCGAAATAAATTATAATACGGGGTAGAGGCAATTCTTGAAGCAGAAAACAATTTCTATGCAGACTCTCTCGGATGCTTTTTGTCATATTCTTCAAGCATCCTTTTAGCATTTTCACGAGCTAAGTCTTCCTGAAATTTTTTCATCTGCTGCTGATGGAAATATTCAACTGCATCCTGTATAGGACGAATTGTATATTTCAAATTTCCATTTTGCTTTTTACCATTTTTCAGAATTACTTCTGTCGGCTCCGTATAGATAAAACACTTATCTTCAAGCTCTCTTACATATTTAGCGACTGTAGTTTTCCTTGCAATCTTAAGTGCCTTACCAATAGTTTTGTAACTCGGATAGCACTGATAAGTTTTTCTGTCCTCGATATAGACAAGATAAAAATATATCAGTCGAGCGAGTGGACTTAAATCCAGTTGCATAATGGCATTGGGAAGTATAAAACAATTCCCAAATTTATTTTGGTTATTAAAATAATATTTCATATTGCTCCTCCTTTGGATAAATAAAAAAGCCGTATCATTTCGATACGACTTATACCTTGTGTTAACTTCATATAGCCTTTTTGAGCAAAAGAAAAAGTACAGCTATTTTTCAATAACTGTACTTAATTCTCTCTCAATCGGCTTTTTTCGTAAACATCCTTTTGAGAAGCACGCCTAGGGCTCTTTTTTGTTTCTTTATGGAGTTGTGGCTGATTGTTATAAACTTTTTAAGTGTATAACAATCAGCCTTTTTTTAACCGCACGATGGATTGACACTATATGACAAATATGGTATCATTTAAGTAATAAAAAGGAGGCTTTATAATGCTTATAACTATTAAAAACAATTTGCTTGAGGCTACAATCGATACAAGAGGCGCTCAACTTGTAAGTTTAAAAAAAGATGACACTGAACATATCTGGGAACGTGATGCAAAATACTGGCCAAGTTGCTCTCCTGTGCTTTTCCCTATGGTAAGTTCTGTTTATGATAATTATTACACACATAACGGAAAAACATATCCGTTTGCTCAACACGGATTTGCAAGAGATTGTGAATTTGACGTTGTGGAGCAGAGTGATAATTCAGTTGTTATGCGTCTTGTACAGAATCATCTTACTAAATTGATTTATCCGTTTGATTTTGATTTCTGTACAACATTTACTATCAATGGTGATAAACTTGAGATGTGGTACACAGTTAAAAACACCTCTGAAACTGAAGATATGTATTTCAATACCGGTGCACACGAAGGGTATAAACTCTTGGACGGCACAAGTATTGATGACCATTATATTGAATTTGAGAAAACAGAAAAACTTGAACGAAAAATTGTTAAAGAACCTTTGTGGAGAGGTGAAATATACGATTTCGGTGAATCTGACGTTCTTGAACTGAAAGATGAATATTTTTACATAGACGGAATATTCTTTACCGATATAAAATCAAACTACGTCACATTAAAAAGCAAGTCAAGTGATAAGGCAATACGCGTTTATTTTGAATGTGACAAACTCGGATTCTGGAAAGTTCCTGAGGCACAATATTTGTGCATTGAACCATGGGATGGTTTTTGTGCTTATGAAGGTGACAGCCACGAACTTAAAGAAAAAAGATTTATTAAAACACTTGCACCGCAAGGTGAATATAAATTCTATCACGCAATAGAAATTATGTAAAAGCACTTGCATTTAAGCAATAAATGGTATAAAATATGGTTGTATAATTTTTAACAAACAAGGAGAGAACTGACATGATACTTGTTACAGGCGGTGCCGGATTTATCGGCAGTCACACATGTGTAGAACTTTTGAATGCAGGTTACGAAATTGCGGTAATTGATAATTTTTGCAATTCAAAACCGGAATCACTTAAAAGAATTAAACAGATTACTGGCAAAGATTTTAAATTTTACGAGGCAGATTTGCTTGACAGAGATGCAGTAGAGAAAATATTTACCGAAAATAAAATTGATGCTGTTATTCATTTTGCAGGACTTAAAGCAGTAGGTGAGTCTGTAGCAATGCCTATTGAATACTATCACAACAATATCGGAAGCACGTTGGTGCTTTGTGATGTTATGAGAAAGCACGGATGCAAAAAGATTGTATTCTCTTCATCTGCAACCGTTTATGGAAACCCCAAATCTGTGCCGATAAGCGAAGATTTTCCGTTGTCTACAACTAACCCTTACGGAAGCACAAAACTGATGATAGAGCAGATTTTAAGAGATTTGTACATATCAGATAACGAGTGGAGTATTGCGCTTTTGCGTTACTTTAATCCAATCGGAGCACATGAAAGTGGTTTAATCGGAGAAAATCCCAACGGAATTCCGAATAACCTCGTTCCTTATGTTGCGCTTGTTGCATTGGGTAAACTTGACCACCTGAATGTTTTCGGCGGTGATTATAACACTAAAGACGGCACAGGTGTGCGTGACTTTATTCATGTAGTAGATTTAAGTCTTGGTCATCTGAAAGCGGTTGAAAAGGTAATGTCAACTACAGGGGTAGATGCTTATAACCTCGGTACAGGTAATGGTTACAGCGTTTTAGAAATTGTTAAGGCATACGAAAAAGCGTGCGGAAGACCTATCAAGTATGAGATTGTTGACCGTCGCCCAGGTGATATTGCAGAGTGCTATGCAAACCCTGAAAAATCTAAAAAGGAACTTGGATGGGAAGCAAAACTTGGTATTGAAGAGATGTGTGAATCTTCGTGGAAGTTCACCATTAACAACCCTGACGGAATGTAATTTGATATACGAAATTAAAAACGAGTTGGTTTTAAAACCAAGTCGTTTTTAGTTAGATTAAAGTGTATTCAAACATTTCATAATGGAGTTTACTGCCAATATCTGTTCCTTGCGGAAGCAGGGCAAGTGCAATAAAAATTTCATTTCCGCAATCATCTTTGATATAGGCATACTCGCCATCTATTTTTGTAACAACATAATCTTTAGGCTCCATTATACTCGGTAAACCTCCGAGGGGTTTACTAAACCGATGCCTGCGTCAAGCAATACTTTTTCTGCTTTATCCGGTAAATCTGTGCGGATTACAACGAGTGCACCATTGTTGTTGCTTGAAAGGAAAGCGTAGGAATATTCAACAATGATTCCGTTTTCGCTCAAAAGTGTGATAGCCTTTGCCATAGCACCGGGTGTATCGTCTAAAACCATACCGATTACTTCAGTTGTTTTAACAATAACACCGCTTTCCCTTAATTTTAATTTTGCAACTTCAGGATCGCTTACAATCATACGCAATACACCAAAATCAGTTGTTTCAGCAATTGACAGTGCGCTGATATCAATATTGTTTTCGCTCAAAACATTAAGAATTTCAGAAAGTCTGCCTGCTTTGTTTTCAATAAATACAGATAACTGTTTTATAAACATATTATTTACCTCCGTTCATTAAACTAATTTTCTGTTATCAATAACACGTTTTGCCTTACCTTCGCTTCTTGCTATAGTTTTGGGGTTGACAAGATGCACGTCAGCACCTATGCCAAGCATTGTGCGGAGTTTTGCCTCAAGTGTTTTTTCAACTTTTTCGATAGACTTGATATCATCTTCAAACAGGTCTTCGGTCATTTCAACATTAACGTCTAATGTGTCGGTATTGTTCACACGATCAACTACAATCTGGTAGTTAGGTGTAACTTCACCCATAGAGAGCAGAACTTCTTCAATTTGTGACGGGAATACGTTTACGCCGCGGATAATGAGCATATCGTCGGAACGGCCTTTCGGTTTGTTCATACGAACAAGCGTTCTTCCGCAAGAACAAGTTTCGTAATTGAGTGAGCACAGGTCGCGTGTACGGTAACGAATCATCGGCATACCCTCTTTTGTTATGGTAGTGAATACCAACTCGCCAAAAGAACCTTCGGGAAGAACTTCGCCAGTGTCAGGATCAATGATTTCTGCTAAAAAGTGGTCTTCATTGATATGCATACCTCCCTGTTCACCGCATTCAAATGCAACACCGGGACCACATATTTCCGTCAGACCATATACGTCGAATGCTTTAAGACCAAGACCTTCTTCGATTTTTCTTCTCATATCCTCTGTCCAGGGCTCAGCACCGAATATTCCTGATTTGAGTTTGAGTTGGTCTTTAACGCCTGCTTCTGCAACAGCCTCTGCCAGGTACATAGCATAAGATGGTGTGCAGCAAAGATGGGTTGAACCCAAATCTGTCATAAATCTCACCTGACGCTCTGTATTACCTGAAGATGTAGGGATTACAGTTGCACCGATTCTTTCAGCACCGCTATGAGCACCAAGACCGCCGGTGAATAAACCGTAACCGTAAGAAACCTGAATTATGGAGTTTTCGTCGGCTTCAGCAGCCACAAACTGACGAGCCATACAGTCTGACCAAAGGTCCATATCGTTTTTAGTATAACCGGCAACAATCTGTTTTCCTGTTGTTCCTGATGATGCGTGTATACGCACAATATCTTTCATAGGAGCAGCAAAAAGGTCAAACGGGTAAAAATCTCGTAAATCTTTTTTGTAAGTAAAAGGAAGTTTGGCAAGGTCTTTAAGTTCTTTGATATCTTCCGGTTTTACACCTGCTTCGTCCATACGTTTTCTGTAAGGTTCTACATTGTCATAAACGTATTTGATTTGCTTTACAAGACGCTCGGTCTGGAGTTTTTTGCGTTCTTCACGGTCCATACACTCCAGTTCCGGCTGATGATATTTAGCCATTTAAATCACTCCTTATAAATTATAACCAAGGTCAAATGCCTTGATATTGATGTCAACAAACTTTTCAGGAACGGTTTCTTTTATTGTTTTAATCCATTTATCGTATTCTATGTCGGTGGATTTTGCCATTATACCTATAAGAACTACGTTTACTGCTTTGATGTTTCCTGCCTGCTTTGCAAGTGCAGCGGCATCGGCAACTAAAACGTCTGCTTTCGCAGAAAGTTTTTCGGTGATGTTTTCGGGATAAGTTGCAGCACCGGTTATAACGGGCATAGGATTCATTTTCTGATTGTTAACAATCATTTTTCCGCCTTTTTTAAGATATGGCAGAGCACGGTAAGCCTCAAGCGTTTCAAACGCAAGAATGATGTCGGCTTCGCCTCTGTCAATAATAGGAGAGTATACTTTATCTCCGTATTTTACATAAGTAACAACACTTCCGCCGCGCTGACTCATTCCGTGAACTTCAGAAACTTTAACATCATAGCCTTCGTTAATAACGGTATTACCTAAAATTCGGCTGGCAAGCAAAGTTCCCTGACCGCCTACGCCTACAATCATAATATTTTTAGTCATTATTCGTTATCCTCCTTTTTGATTGCATTGAAAGGACAAACATTTATACAAAGACCGCAACCATTACACTGGTTAAGGTCTATTTTAACGCCGTCGCCGTCTGCACTGATTGCAGAGCAACCGAGTTTTAAACAGAGTTTACATTTTTTGCAGTTGTCACCTATTGTGCAGTGACCTGAATATTTAACAGATTTCAAAAGTGCACACGGACGCTGTGCTATGATAACAGATGGTTCATCTGCCTGAGTTTCTTCTTTAACAACTTTTTCAAAGTTTTTAACATCAAACGGGTCTGCAACTACAACGCGTTCAACACCTATAGATTTGCAAAGTGCTATAAGATTAACCTGTTTGGTTTCTTCACCGCGGATTGTTTTACCGGTTGTCGGGTTATCCTGATGACCTGTCATACCGGTGATGGAGTTATCAAGAATAATAACAGTGTTAGCGCCTTTGTTATATACTATGTCAACAAGCCCTGTAATACCTGAATGCATAAATGTTGAATCGCCTATGACAGAAACAAGTTTTTTGTTAAACTCACTACCTCTTGCTTTTGACATACCCATTGCCGCAGAAACAGAAGCACCCATACAAATTGTTGTGTCAACACTCTGAAGCGGTGCCACAGCACCAAGTGTATAGCATCCGATATCGCCTGATACAACAAGACCGAGTTTTTTAAGTACATAGAATGTACCTCTGTGAGGACAGCCTGCACACATAACGGGTGGGCGAACAGGGATTGATTCGTCTACTGATGCAAATTCGGGAGCATCTTCGCCAAGGACTGCTCTTTTAATCATCTGTGGTGTATATTCACCTAAAAGCGTGAAAGCATCTTTTCCAATAACGTCTATACCAAGTGCTTTACAATGTTGTTCAAATACGGGGTCAAGTTCTTCTATAACGTAAACCTTTTCGCATTTGGAAGCAAAGTCGAGTATCTTTTTCTCGGGCAGCGGATAAACCATACCGAGTTTTAAGTAATTCACTTTATCGCCAAGTGCTTCTTTTGCGTACATATATGATATACCTGATGTGATTACACCGATTTTACTGTTGTTGTCTTCTTCAGTGTTAAGAGGAGAGTTTTCAGCATAAGATGTAAGTTCAGCCATACGTTTTTCAACTTCTACGTGACGTTTGATGGCATTTGCAGGCATCATAACATTTTTTGCTATGTTCTTTTCATAATCTTTGAGTTGATAATCTTCTCTGTCACAAAGTTCCACCATACTCTGTGAGTGTGAAACACGTGTTGAAAGACGGATAATTACGGGTGTATCAAACTCTTCCGAAAGTTTGTATGCAAGTTTAGTAAACTCTTTGCATTCGGATGAGTCAGATGGTTCAAGCATTGCAATTTTAGATGCTTTTGCATAATGTCTTGAATCCTGTTCGTTCTGTGATGAGTGCATCCCTGGATCATCTGCAACGCAGAATACAAGACCGCCGTTTACTCCTATGTAACTTACTGTAAACATGGGGTCTGCCATCACATTCATACCAACGTGTTTCATACATGACATCGCTCTTGCTCCGGCAATTGATGCTCCGATTGCAACCTCTGCCGCAACTTTTTCATTCGGTGCCCATTCTGCGTATATTTCCGGATAGGAAACGATGTTTTCAGTAATTTCTGTGCTGGGTGTACCCGGATAAGAAGATACTACCGTTACACCTGCTTCGTATGCACCGCGGGCAACCGCGGCATTACCAAGTAATAATTTTTTCATACTGATAATCCTTTCTTATTTTATTTCGTTCTGCTGTGCAACCAGACTTTCGCCGCAGTAAATCTGGCGGAGTTTCGGTTTTTCAATTTTACCGGTTGGGTTGCGGGGTACTTCAGCAAAAATAATCTTCTTGGGACGTTTGTATTTTGGCATATCACGGCAGAAATCTTCAATGTCTGCCTCTGTTGTGGATGAACATTCGGGCTTAAGTTCAATTATTGCCGCTGCAATCTCGCCAAGACGCGGATCAGGTAAACCGATAACCGCTACGTCTTTTACTGCGGGATATGCACGTATAAAGTCTTCAATCTGAACGGGGTAGAGGTTTTCACCACCTGTTATAATGACATCCTTTTTGCGGTCTACAAGATAGATAAAACCGTCTTCGTCTTCTTCTGCCATATCGCCGGTAAAAAGCCACCCGTCACGCAGGACTTCGTTAGTTGCTTTTTCGTCATTGTAGTAGCAAGTCATAACGCCCGGACCATATACGGCAAGTTCACCAACTTCGCCTTTGGGAACTTCGTTTCCGTCAGGGTCGCAGATTTTAACCTGCCATCCGTAACCCGCTTTTCCGATTGCACCCACTTTGTGAATGTTCTCCACTCCCAGATGTACGCAACCGGGGCCGATAGATTCGCTTAATCCGTAGTTGGTGTCGTAAGAGTGGTTGGGGAAGTGTTCTCTCCAGCGTTTTATAAGGCTTGGCGGAACGGGTTGAGCACCTATGTGCATCAATCTCCATTGGTCAAGTTGATATTCGTTAAGGTCAATTTCTCCTCTGTCGATGCTGTCTAATATATCCTGTGCCCACGGAACCAGAAGCCATACAATAGTACATTTCTCTTCAGATGCGGCACGCAGAATCCATTCGGGTTTTACACCTTTCAAAAGAACCGCTTTGCTTCCTGAATAAAGAGAGCCGAACCAGTGCATTTTTGCACCCGTATGATAAAGAGGGGGGATACAGAGGAAACAGTCATCTTTTGCCTGACTATGGTGAGCCTGCTCTGTTTTTGCTGCGTGTATAATACTTTCGTGGTTATGAAGAATCGCTTTCGGGAAACCGGTTGTACCTGATGAAAAATAGATTGCAGCATTGTCTTTTTCGTCAAGTTCAATCACCGGTTTGTGAGAGGAACAATATGTAACTAAAGTATCATAACTTTCAGCAAAAGTGGGACAGTTTTTACCTACGTAGAAAACTTGTTTTACATTTGGAATTCTGTCATAAATTTCTTCAACACGGCCTATGAATTCAGGACCGAACACAAGTACATCTACTTCAGCAAGACCTGTACAATATTTAATTTCTGCAGAAGTGTATCGATAATTGAGCGGTACTGCCAGTGCACCGGTTTTGAGTATGCCAAAGTATATCGGGAGCCACTCTAAACAGTTCATTAAAAGTATTGCAACCTTGTCGCCCTTTTTAATGCCGCGGCTTAAAAGCAGATTTGCAAATCTGTTTGCTTTTTTATCAAATTCAGACCAAGTTATTTCCTGCCTGCCTGCTTCTGCCGGATTTGGCTGAATAAGAGCATACTCTTTCCAGGTGACTTTTGCACTTTCCATCATGTTCGGTGCAATCTCCACCAAAGCAACCTCGTTGCCAAAATCTTTGGAATTTCTTTCGAGTAAATCTGTGATAATCATATTAAACTCCTTTAAGTAATTTTAATGCATTGGTACAACATATTTTGTTTATATCAACTTCGTCAAGTTGGAGTGCACGAAGTACACCCAAATCCTGCGAAGGTTTATGCCAAGGTGAGTCGGAGCCGAACAAAAGTTTGTCCGTTCCGTGTTTTTCTACAATTTTATGTATCATTGGAAGGGCAACTGCACCGTATCCAAAAGATACATCAAAATATAAAGGTAATCCGCAAAGGTGTTTTATAACGTCCTCGTGGCACATTATTCCGCCCCAATGGGCAGCCACCACAGGAGAGTCAAACCATTTAAGAGCCCTTGCCATTGCATCGGGCATACATTTGTATGGCGCTGCAAAGCCGTAGTCGGCTCCGGCGTGAAAAACCGTAATAAGCCCTAATTGAGAAATCTTTTTATAAATAGGTCGCATTTTATCGTCATCAACATAAAAGTTCTGATATTCGGGGTGAAATTTTACACCTTTTAAACCCATACCGGCTATGCGTTCCAACTCATCGAGTGCATCTTCTGCATCAGGATGAACTGAGCCGAATCCCACGAGTCTTGGCTTTTTATTGAGTTCTGCGGCAAAGTTGTTTACAGATGTTTGCTGATGAGGATTTGTAGCAATATTAAGAACTACGGAAATATCTATTTTGTCCTCTTTCATACTTTGTATCAATCCGTCTGCAGTACCATTGAAAATAGGTACAAGTGCCGATGCTTTTGCCAGAGAATCAACCGCACGTGCGGCAATTTTATCGGGAAAACAGTGTGTATGAAAATCAATAATCATTGAGTTTTACCTTCTTTTAAAATACCTTAAAAAAACACCTATTGGGCTGACGGTGTCGCCAGCCCGTAGGAAATAAGTTTGTTAATTGCCTAAAGTTTTCTTTGCAGGTGCTGACACCTTCACTTCGTAGCAGTTAAACATAGAGTCTACTTTTTCTTTGCCAAGTTTAGGTGTAATGAGGCTTACAATGGGAACAATCACAAATCCTGCAAGCATTGCTATAACACCGCAGTTGATCGGTGATTGTAAAATAGTCGGGAATGACGGGCGAATAAGCATATTGAGTACCATAATACCTGCACCGAATATAAAACTTGCAAGACAGCCTGCTTTTGTTGTCTTTTTCCAGTACAGACCGTAGAGGAACGGAGCAAGGAATGCTCCTGCCAAAGCGCCCCATGAAATGCCCATCATATCAGCAATTGCGCTGAGTTTGTCTTTGTTAAGCGCAATATATGCAGAAATTACAATGAACACCACTATAAAAACTCTCATTATAAATACTTGTTTTTTCTCTTTCATATTTTTTACGATATTGCCTTTTATAAGGTCGAGTGTAAGGGTAGAACTTGATGTAAGCACAAGTGATGAAAGAGTAGACATTGAAGCAGAAAGAACAAGAACAATAACAATTGCTATTAAGATATCACTCAAACCTGAAAGCATTGTTGGAATAATTGAGTCAAAATCTTTCATGGGAAGCAGACCATTTGCTGCAAGTTCGTTTGAGAAAAGTCTTCCAAAGCCGCCGAGGAAGTAGCAACCTCCTGCCACAACAACTGCAAATGCGGTTGAAATAATGGTTCCTTTTGTAATATCCTTTTCACTTTTAATTGCGTAGAATTTCTGTACCATCTGCGGCAATCCCCATGTGCCGAGTGATGTAAGGATTACAACAAAAAATAGATTAACCGGATCAGGGCCAAAGAATGAATTGAATACACCCGGCATTTCCGACACTGCAGGATCAGAAATTTCAGCAAGACCTGTAAGCGAACCCATAAGACCGCCGTTTTTACTTAAAACTGCAAATATAACAGCAACAATACCTATAAGCATTATGATTCCCTGAATAAAGTCGTTTATAGCAGTTGCCATATATCCTCCGGCTATAACGTAAATACCGGTCAGTATTGCCATAACTATTACGCATACGGAGTAGTCAATTCCGGGGAAAGCCATTTCAAAGAGTCTGGAAAGACCGTTGTAAAGAGAAGCGGTGTAGGGGATAAGGAATACAAAAACTATAAGTGAAGATATAATCTTAAGCGCATTTGAATCATATCTTTTTCCAAAAAACTCCGGCATTGTAGATGTGGATAAATGTTGTGTCATAAGCCGAGTTCTTCTGCCGAGAATTACCCATGCCAGAAGAGAGCCTATAAAAGCATTACCCAAACCAATCCAGGTGGAAGCAACGCCGAATTTCCAGCCAAACTGACCTGCATATCCAACAAAAATAACTGCTGAAAAGTACGAAGTTCCGTATGCAAAAGCCGTAAGCCAAGGTCCCACGTTTCTGCCGCCGAGGACAAAGCCTTTTACATCAATTGATTGTCTGCCGCAATAAAGACCTACACCAATCATTATTGCAAAGAAGACAACGAGGATTGAGATTTTTACTACCATTTTTAAAACTCCTTTTCGGGCGGAGAATTAAGTATTAAAAAACCCGCCCTCTGATTTTAGTTCAGAGGACGGGTAAGATTAACTATGTACCCGTGGTACCACCTCAGTTCATCTGCACCTCACGGAACAGACCTTACAGGTTCAAACAAACCTTTGTTCTGTAACGGGAACCCCCGTTGCCGCCTACTTGTAAATAAACTTTCGGGACACTGCTCTCGAAATGTATTCGGCCAATCTCCGTCATTGCCTCGCACCAAACGGCAACTCTCTCCAGACTTATAAAAGGCTTACTTGTTTTCGGTCATTGCATTTATATTAAATATTATACACACATTTTTATAATATGTCAACAAAAAATTGTCAAAAGACGTAAAATTTAATTTCTTTTTATAATTTGCTGACGGATTGCGGAAATATCTTCTTTGGTATCAAGATATTTTGCTCCAATCAAAACCAAGCCGATTTCCGGTTCTTCGTAATATACAAAAGCACATTTTCTGTTTGTGTTGGTTTTAAAGTTTCTTATATCTTCTTTCATAAGATGAACAGTTTTTCCTGCATATTCTCCAAAACTAATGCCTAAAATGTTTTCTATAATTTCAGAGTCTTCACTTTCTGCAAATTCCAAATTAAGTTCAATATCTGCTGCAATTGCACTGTTTATCACAATTTCGCAGTCGTTGCCGATGAATTCGTTTACCATATCGTATACTGTATCTGTTTGCACCGCTGTAGTTACATTCATAACATCATAATAATATTTTTCAAATGTTTCTAAAGATTGTGTTGCACCATTTACATAATCGGAATGGAACTTTTCCATTCCACTGCGTTCGTACATAAAATTCCTGTTATAATACGAACCTGCAAATGATGTTTCAATTACGTTTATATCAGAATAATCATCAAAGAAAAGATATGATATTTCGTGTGCATTCGGAATAAGTGCAAATATGAGTGCAGAAGTTTTGTTTAAAGATTCATAGTTTATATGACGGTGATTTGAACGGTCATCGACTTTTATGTTGATGGAAAGACGCATAGGTTCATAGTCTGTCTGCAATGCAATTGAATGAACGGGATAGGGTGATACGTTTGTCATATCGACTATAGTACGTGTTTTTGAAGCATCACCTATATATGTATCTTTATATGAATACAAGGTTTCTATTAGTGTTGGTTCGTTTGATTGATTAACAAAATAAACAATACCGAAAACACATATTGCAAATATAATTATCAAAACAGTTGTGATTATTATTACAGTTGATTTTTTCATATATACTCCTCCCATTGGCATTACTGTTGTTTTTAGTGTATCACACGCTAAATATAAAGTAAATATGGTTTTACCATTTTTTTATTAAAAATATCTTGACAATAAAAACAAATATGTGTATAATATCATTTGTGTTCAGAATACGCACCTTTAGCTCAGTTGGCTAGAGCACCTGACTCTTAATCAGGGTGACCAGGGTTCGAATCCCTGAAGGTGTATGTGTAAATGCACCGTATAAAATCGGTGCATTTATTGTTTTATAAATATTAGTAAAACTATAGGAATAGGGAATCTGTTAGAAACCCGGAATATTATATGATATATTTTTAAAGACTTGCAGAGCAAGTCTTTTTCTTTTGTAAAAAAACACTTGCAGTGAGTGGCATTTTGATGTATAATGTTATTTGTATTATTATGGGAAATTATGCGAAAGGATGATATATAATGAAACTCGGCATCGTAGGCTTGCCAAACGTCGGCAAGAGTACGCTTTTTAACGCAATTACACAGGCAGGGGCAGAATCGGCAAACTATCCGTTCTGTACGATTGAACCCAATGTCGGTGTGGTTGTTGTTCCTGATGAACGGCTTGACAAACTGGCGGAAATGTATGAGCCTGAAAAGATTACTCCTGCAATAATTGAGTTTGTTGATATTGCCGGACTTGTAAAGGGAGCAAGCAAAGGTGAAGGATTAGGAAACAAATTCCTCTCGCATATCCGCGAAGTTGATGCCATAATTCACGTTGTGCGTTGCTTTGAAGATTCAAACATTGTTCACGTAGACGGCGGCATCGGTCCGAAAAGAGATATAGAAACAATTAACTTTGAACTTATTTTTGCAGATATTGAACTTATAGATAAACGTATTGACAAGACCGCTAAACTTTTAAAAACGGGTGACAAAAAGTATAAGGACGAAATGGCAACTTTGCAAAAGATTAAAGAAAATCTTGAAAATGGCGTGACTGCACGTTCGATAGAGTTTAGCGATGAAGAAAAACCGTTCCTTAAAGAACTTGCTTTGCTTACAATTAAACCTATAATATATGCTGCAAACGTTTCTGAAGACGATTTTGCAAATGGCATTGAAAATAATGCAATGGTTAAAGAAGTTGAGCAGATAGCAGCAAAGGAAAATTCTGAAGTGCTTCCCATTTCAGCAAGGATAGAGGAAGAAGTTGCACAACTTGACGATGAAGAAAAAGTAATGTTCTTAAACGAACTTGGAATAGAAGAATCTGGTCTTGACCGCCTGGTTAAGAAGAGTTACAGCCTTTTAGGACTTATAAGTTATCTTACGGCAGGTAAGCCTGAAGTAAGGGCATGGACAATCACAAAAGGTACAAAAGCACCACAGGCTGCAGGTAAAATTCATACTGATTTTGAAAAAGGATTTATCCGTGCAGAAGTTGTTGCGTATGATGATCTTATGGAATGCGGAACATACGCTGCCGCAAGAGATAAAGGTCTTGTACGTTTAGAGGGTAAAGAATATGTGATGAACGATGGTGATATCGTTCTTTTCAGATTTAATGTTTAATAAAACTGCGGAGGTATGAGAAGTGTTAAGAAGAATTTTTGTAGAAAAGAAAAAAGGCTTTGATGTGGAAGCACAGTCTATCCGTTATGATTTAAAGCACAACCTTCTGATAAAAGGTATTGAAGATGTACGTGTTATAAACAGATATGACTGCGAGGGACTTTCGGACGAAGAGTATGCAAGAGCAAAAACAACTGTTTTCTCCGAACCGCCCGTTGATATGTGCTATGATGAAACTATTGAAATTCCTGCAGACAATAAAGTGTTTGCTATGGGCTTGCTTGACGGTCAGTTTGACCAGAGAGCAGATTCATGTATGCAGTGTATAGAAATTCTTACAGGCGGAAACAGACCTAATGTAAAAGTTGCCAAGGTTATCGTCATAAGCGGTGATGTTTCCGATGACGAAGTAAATAAAATCAAAAAGTATCTCATAAACCCTGTTGAAAGTTGTGAAGTGTCTTTGGACAAGCCTGAAGATTTGTCTGTTGTTCTTGATATTCCGCAAAAAGTTGCAACTGTTGAAGGATTTATAGATTTTAGTGATGATGAAATGGCAAATTTCTTCAAAGAAACGGGCTTTGCTATGGGATTGGACGATTTGCAACTTTGCCGTGATTATTTTAAAAACACGGAAAAACGTAATCCTACAATCACCGAACTTAAAATGATTGATACATATTGGTCTGACCACTGCCGTCATACCACATTCTCTACAAGACTTGAAAATGTAGAGTTTGAAAAAGGCGCAGAGTTTATCGAAAAAACTTATGGTGACTATATTGCAGTACGTAAAAAATTAAACCGTATAAAAGATATATGCCTTATGGATATTGCAACAATTGCAGTTAAAGAACTTAAAAGCCGTGGTTTGCTTAAAAATATAGACGAGTCTGAAGAAATCAATGCGTGCAGCATTAGAATAGATGTTGATATAGACGGCAAAGTTGAACCTTGGTTGCTTATGTTCAAAAATGAAACACACAACCATCCGACTGAAATTGAACCTTTCGGCGGTGCGGCTACTTGCCTTGGCGGAGCAATCCGTGATCCGCTTTCAGGCAGATCTTATGTATACTCTGCTATGCGTGTAACCGGAAGCGGTGATGTCCGTCAGAAAGTTGCAGATACAATGGCAAATAAATTGCCGCAGAGAAAGATTTCTCAGGGGGCTGCGGCAGGTTACAGTTCTTATGGTAACCAGATAGGTCTTGCAACAGGTAAAGTACACGAAATTTACCATCCGGGTTATGTTGCTAAACGTATGGAAATCGGTGCTGTTGTAGGTGCTGCTCCTTGTGAGAATGTACGCAGAGAACGTCCCCAAAAAGGCGACGTTGTTGTTTTGCTCGGTGGAAGAACAGGACGTGACGGTATCGGCGGTGCAACCGGCTCTTCAAAATCTCATACTGACACATCACTTAAAAGTTGCGGTGCGGAAGTTCAGAAAGGTAATCCACCCGTTGAACGTAAACTGCAAAGACTTTTCAGAAACAAAGATGTCACAACATTGATTAAACGTTGTAATGACTTTGGTGCCGGTGGTGTATCAGTTGCTATAGGCGAACTTGCAGATGGTCTTGTAATCAATCTTGATAAAGTACCCAAAAAGTACGAAGGTCTTGACGGCACAGAAATTGCTATTTCAGAATCTCAGGAACGTATGGCATGTGTAGTTGCTGCAAGCGATGTTGATAAATTTATTGAATATGCAAATGCTGAAAACCTTGAAGCAACTGTTGTTGCGGAAGTCACAGATGATATGCGTCTTAAAATGCATTGGAACGGTGCAACAATTGTTGATATCAGCAGAGAATTCTTAAATACAAACGGTGCATCTAAATCTATTGATGTTGTTGTAAAAGCACCTGAGGGTGAAAAATATTTCACTCCCGCAACACGTAAGGGTGTAGAAGGTATTAAAGAAGTTTTAACAGACTTAAACGGTGCAGGACAGAAAGGTCTTGTTGAAAGATTTGACTCCACAATCGGTGCGTATACTGTTTTGATGCCTTTCGGCGGAGAACGTCAGTTGACAGAGCCCGACGCAATGGTTTCAAAACTCCCCGTACTTAAAGGTGAAACAACCACTTGCTCTGTAATGTCTTACGGATATGACCCGTATCTTTCATCTTGGAGCCCGTATCACGGTGCTGTTTATGCGGTTATTGATTCGGTTTCAAAGATTATTTCAACTGGTGGAGATTATAAAACTGCATATCTTACATTCCAGGAATATTTTGAACGCCTGGATGCAGATTCAGTAAAATGGGGTAAGCCTTTGTCAGCACTTTTAGGTGCATTTGACGCACAGGAAAAACTCGGTCTTGGTTCAATCGGCGGTAAAGACAGTATGTCAGGTACATTTAATGATATAAGCGTACCGCCTACATTGGTATCTTTTGCTATCACACCTGCAAAGACTGACAGTATCATATCTCCTGAATTCAAGAAATCAGCAGGTGACGTGGTATTTGTAGACTTTGCAAAAGACGAAAACGGTCTTCCTGATTTTGATAATCTTAAAAAGGTATATGATGCAGTTGCAAAACTTATTGCGTATAAAAAAGCAATTGCTGCTAAAGTTTGCGGACGTTTCGGTGCTGCTGAAGCAGTTGCAAATATGTGCTTCGGTAACGGTGTCGGAGTTGAGTATATCAACGAGGCAGGTATTTACGATAGTGCAAATGGTGCATTTGTTCTGCAGATGTCACAGGAAAATGCCGATTTGAGCGAACTTGATGGTTTGAATTATAAAGTAATTGGCAAAACTACACCTGACAGTGCATATATTAAATTTAGTGACGGTGAAATTTCTGTTGACGAAGCAATTGAACTGTGGAGTGGTGTTCTTGAAAAAGTATTCCCCACAAAAGTTGAACAGGAAGTTAAACCTATTGAAACAGTTTCTTCAACCGGATTCACACGTGCTGTTTACAGCAAAGAAAAATTTGCTGCGCCGAGAGTATTCATTCCTGTATTCCCCGGCACAAACTGTGAATACGATACCGCTCGTGCATTTGAAAAAGCAGGCGCTATAGCAGATATATTTGTTGTTAACAACCTTTCATCAGCACATATTGCAGAGTCACTTGCAGAAATGGCACGCAGAATAGATAATAGCCAGATAGTTATGATTCCTGGCGGATTTTCGGGCGGTGACGAGCCTGATGGTTCAGGTAAGTTTATTGCATCTGCATTTAAAAATGCGGCGGTCAAAGACGCTGTTCATAATCTGCTTAAAAACCGTGATGGTCTGATGCTTGGTATCTGTAACGGTTTCCAGGCACTTATAAAACTCGGCCTTGTACCGTTTGGTGAGATTTGTGATATTGAGGATAACTTCCCGACACTCACATTCAACACAATTAACCGCCACGTATCTTGTATTGTAAATACACGTATTGCTTCCAACAAATCGCCATGGCTTTCACAGGTAGAGGTGGGCGACGTTCACTCTATAGCAATTTCGCACGGCGAGGGCAGATTTGTTGCCGATGATGCAACCGTTAAACGTCTTATTGAAAACGGACAGATTGCTACCCAGTACGTTGACTTAAACGGAAAAGCAAGTATGGATATATCTGTTAACCCCAATGGCTCTGTTCTTTCTATCGAGGGTATCACAAGCCCTGATGGAAGAGTTCTCGGTAAGATGGGACATTCAGAACGTTTCGGAAACAGTCTTTATAAAAATATTCCCGGCAATAAAGACCAGAAACTCTTTGAGTCCGGCGTAAAATATTTCAAATAAGAATAAAAAAGAGAAAAACGGAGAAATCAGGAGATAATTTGATTTATTTCCTGATTTTGACTGATATTCGGTGTTGCATTAAAATCTCTATAAGAGTAATATATATTTTAATAATTAGCACTCAATACGCAAGAGTGCTAAAACAGGAGGTAATTATAAATGACAATCAAGCCATTGGCAGACAGAGTAGTAATTAAAATGACAGAAGCAGAAGATACCACCAAAAGCGGTATTATTTTGGCTGCTAACGCTAAGGAAAAACCACAGATTGCAGAAGTTGTGGCAGTAGGCCCCGGCGGTGTGGTTGACGGCAAAGAAATTAAAATGGAAGTAAAAGTCGGTGATAAGGTGCTTATCAATAAATATGCCGGAACAGAAGTAAAAGTAGACGGCGAAGAAAGCATCATTGTTCGCCAGAGCGATATTTTAGCAATAGTAGAGTAATTTTGGAGGTAGATAAATATGGCTAAACAGATTAAATACGGCGAAGAGGCACGCCGTGCATTACAGACAGGTATTGATGCTCTTGCAGATACTGTCAAAATTACATTAGGTCCTAAAGGAAGAAACGTAGTTCTTGATAAAAAATTCGGTGCTCCGTTAATCACAAATGACGGTGTTACAATCGCAAAAGAGATTGAATTGGAAGATCCATTTGAAAATATGGGAGCACAACTTATCAAAGAAGTTGCTACCAAAACAAACGATGTTGCAGGTGACGGTACAACAACTGCCACACTTTTGGCACAGGCACTTATCCATGAGGGTATAAAAAACGTTACTGCCGGTGCTAATCCGATGATAGTAAGAAAAGGTATGAAAGCCGCTGTTGATGCTGCAGTTGAATATATTGCAGGCAAAAGCAAAAAAGTAAGCGGTAAAGAAGATATTGCAACAGTTGCTGCTGTATCTGCTGCTGACGAGCACGTTGGAACACTTATTGCAGATGCTATGGAAAAAGTTACAAGCGACGGTGTTATCACAGTTGAAGAATCTAAAACTGCTGAAACATATTGTGATGTAGTAGAAGGTATGCAGTTTGACAGAGGTTACATTTCACCTTATATGGCTACTGATACAGACAAAATGGAAGCAATCATTGACGATGCTTACATTCTTATCACGGACAAAAAGATTTCAAATATTCAGGAAATTCTTCCTTTGCTCGAACAGATCGTTCAGCAGGGCAAAAAACTTGTTATCATCGCAGAGGATGTAGAGGGTGAGGCATTGGCAACACTTCTCGTTAACCGCTTAAGAGGTACATTTACCTGCGTTGCAGTTAAAGCCCCCGGATTTGGTGACAGAAGAAAAGAAATGCTTCAGGATATCGCCATCTTAACCGGCGGTACAGTTGTAACTGAAGATTTAGGTCTTGACCTTAAAGAAGCAACTGTTGAAATGCTTGGCCGTGCTAAACAGGTTAAAGTACAGAAAGAAAACACAATCATTGTAGACGGTGCAGGAGATAAAGGTGCTATTTTAGACCGTGCTAACCAGATTAAAGCACAACTCGCTGAAACAACAAGTGAGTTTGACAAAGAAAAACTTCAGGAACGTCTTGCTAAAATTTCAGGCGGTGTTGCAGTTATCAAAGTAGGTGCTGCTACAGAAACTGAAATGAAAGAAATGAAACTCAGAATTGAAGATGCTCTTGCTGCTACAAAAGCGGCTGTTGAAGAAGGTATCGTTGCAGGTGGTGGCACATCTTATATCAATGCAATCGGTGCAGTTGAAAAATTGCTTGACACCACAACAGGTGACGAAAAAACAGGCGTACAGATAGTATTGAAAGCGCTTGAAGCTCCCGTTATGCAGATTGCTGCAAACGCAGGTCTTGAAGGCGCAGTTATTGTTGATAAAGTTAAAGCAAGCGATGATGCTATCGGCTATAACGCATTAAAAGACGAATATACAGATATGTTTGCAGCAGGTATTGTTGACCCTGCAAAAGTTACAAGAAGTGCTCTGCAGAATGCTGCAAGTGTGGCGGCTACTGTTTTAACAACTGAAAGTCTTGTAACAGATATTCCCGAAGAAAATCCTGCTCCTATGGGTGCACCCGGTGGCGGAATGGGAATGTATTGATTTTAAAATTGTTGTTAAAAAGGCTGTTTTGCTGTTGGCAAAACAGCCTTTTTATTGTGTTATCAGCCAAATTCCTTGTGTTTATATTGACTTTTAAATTCATAATGTTATAATTGGCATATATAATTTAAATGTATGATTTATTTGAAGCGGGGTGAGTCCCATATCAATATTTGCAATTTCTGATTTGCATCTGTCTACAAATACGGATAAATCTATGGAAGTTTTCGGTGAAAAGTGGGCGGATTATATGGACCGCATACGTGATAACTGGAAAATTGTCATTTCAAAAGATGATACTGTGATTATCGGTGGAGATGTGTCGTGGGAGATGAAACTTGAAGAGAGTGTAAGCGATTTTGAGTTTATCGACAAACTCCCCGGCAGAAAAATTATTTCTAAAGGCAATCATGACTATTGGTGGGAAACTGCATCCAAACATAAAACATTTTTAGAAAAAAACGGTTTTTCAACTATTGATTTTTTATATAATAATTCTTTTGAAGTGTGTGATATATCTGTATGTGGAACACGTTGGTGGGAGGATAAAACGTCTGATAAATTTGGACCAGACGATTTAAAAATTTATAGCCACGAACTGATTCGTCTAGAGAATTCGCTTAAAGATGCTAAAAACGACAAAAAAATCGTTGTTTTACATTATCCGCCATTTACTGCAGACGGGGAACTCAATTCTGATATAGCACAGATGTTTGAGAGATATGAAGTAAGTGAATGTATATACGGACATTTACACGGGCCAGGGCTTAAAAATGTAGTAGAAGGCACATTTTTCGGTGTTAATTACCGTTTAACGTCAGCAGATTATTTAAATTTTACACCAATTGAAATAAAATTTTAAAAAATTTCAAAAAAAGGGTGGAATTTTCTAGATTTTTTTGATATAATGATATGCTGAACGGTAGATTACCTAAATTTTACCTAAAATATGAAATTTTATATATTAAGGAGCAAAAGAGATGAAATTAGTAAAGAAAGAAGCAACAGAGAAAAACACAGTAAAACTTACTATCAGTATTGATAAGGAAGTTTTCAACGAGGGTATTAACAAGGCATACAAAAAACTTGTTAAAAACATCAATATCCCCGGTTTCAGAAGGGGTAAAGCACCCAGAGCAATTATTGAAAAATACTATGGCGAAGCAGTTTTCTACGAAGATGCTGTTAACGAAGTTTGCCCTGATGCATACGAGGCTGCTGTTAAAGAAGCAGGTATAGAGCCTGTTGACAGACCTGAAATTGACATTGAGTCTATCGGCAAAGGTGAAGACCTTGTTATAACAGCCGTTGTAACTGTTAAGCCTGAAGTTAAACTTGGCGAATATAAAGGCGTTTCTGTAGAAAAAACAGTTTATGCTACAACTGATGAAGATGTTGAAAGAGAAATCGCATCAACACGTGAAAAGAACGCAAGAATGATTACTGTTGAAGACCGTGCTGTTAAAGCAGGTGACTTTACAACAATTGATTTTGAAGGTTTTGTTGATGATGTTGCATTTGAAGGCGGCAAAGGCGAGGATTATCCTCTGGAAATCGGCAGTGGTCAGTTTATTCCCGGATTTGAGGATCAACTTATCGGCACTGAACTCGGAAAAGAAACTGATGTAAATGTTACTTTCCCTGAAGAGTATCACGCAGAAGAACTCAAAGGTAAACCTGCTGTGTTCAAAGTAACTGTTAAAGAAATCAAAGTTAAAGAACTTCCCGAACTCGATGACGAGTTTGCTAAAGATAACGGTTTTGACACATTTGATGAATACAAAGCATCAATCAAAGAAAAACTTGATAAATCAAACGAAGAAAGAACAACAGTTGAATTCCAGAATTCAGTTATTGAAGCAGTTGCAGATAACTGTGAAATTGATATTCCTGATTGCATGGTTGAGCAGCAGATTGAAACAATCGCAAGGGATTTTGATTATCGTCTGCAGTCACAGGGACTCAATCTTGAAAGATATATGCAACTTACAGGAATGACGATGGATGCTTTCAAAGAGCAGTTTAAAGATCAGGCTGCATCACAGGTTAAATGCAATCTTGTATTGGAAGCAATTGCTGCTGCAGAAAAAATTGAAGCAACTGATGAAGATGTTGATAAAGAAATTGAAAAAATGGCAACAATGTATAATATGGAAGCAGATAAGGTAAAATCTTTCCTGGGCGAAGCTGAAATGGAAAGCATGAAAAAAGACCTCTGCTCACGTAAAGCAGTAGAACTTATTGCTGATGCTGCTAAAGCTAAAAAGCCTGCTGCAAAAAAGACAACAACAAAGAAAGAAACTGCAGAAAAAGAAGAAGCACCGGCTAAAAAGACAACCGCTGCAAAGAAAACAACTACAACAAAAAAGACAACAACAAAGAAAGCAGCAAACAAGGAGGAATAATTAATGAGTTTAGTACCGATGGTCATTGAGCAAACTGCAAGAGGAGAGCGTTCGTTTGATATTTATTCGCGTCTTTTAAAAGACAGAATCATCTTTTTGAGCGACGAGGTTAACGATGTAACCGCAAGTCTTGTTGTGGCACAGATGCTTTTTTTGGAAGCAGAAGACCCGGATAAAGACATTAATTTCTACATTAACAGCCCCGGCGGTTCTATAACTTCCGGTATGGCTATTTACGATACCATGCAGTATATAAAATGCGATGTATCTACCATTTGTATCGGTCTTGCAGCATCTATGGGTTCGTTCCTTCTTTGCGCAGGAACAAAGGGCAAAAGGATAGCACTTCCCAATAGTGAGATTATGATTCACCAACCGCTTCTCGGCGGTTTGCAGGGTCAGGCAACCGATATAAAAATTCATGCTGACCACATAGTATCAACAAGAGAGAAACTCAACAGAATTCTTTCTGAACGTACAGGTCAGCCTATCGAAAAAATTCAGGCAGATACCGAGCGTGATAATTTTATGACTGCACAGCAGGCACTCGAGTATGGAATTATAGATAAAGTTCTGGAGAAAAGAGCATAATAATTATCTGAATTAAATTTTTCGTAGAGGTGTATTGATGAGTAATGAAAAAATGCACTCTGATAAGTGTTCATTTTGCGGCAGACCTGCCGAGCAGGTTGAAGGTATGGTTGCCGGCCCGAATGTAAATATCTGCAATGAGTGTATCGCACTTTGTAATGATATACTTGCAAATCAGTATGCAAGCGAAAGCGAGCCTGTGGAATTTGGTGATTTGCCAAAGCCTATGGAGATTAAAGAAATTCTTGACCAGTATGTAATCGGTCAGGATAAAGCAAAAAAAAGTCTTGCTGTTGCAGTATATAATCATTATAAAAGAATTCATATTCCGCAGGATGACGACGGTGTGGAAATTCAGAAAAGCAATGTGCTTTTATTAGGACCTACCGGTTGCGGAAAAACCTTGTTGGCGCAAACATTGGCAAAGATATTGGATGTACCTTTTGCAATAGCCGATGCAACATCTCTTACAGAGGCAGGCTATGTTGGCGAGGACGTTGAAAATATCCTCTTAAAACTTATTCAGGCGGCTGATTATGATATTGACCGCGCTGAAAGAGGTATAATCTATATTGACGAAATTGATAAAATAACCAGAAAAAGCGAAAACCCGTCCATTACACGTGATGTAAGCGGAGAGGGAGTGCAGCAGGCGCTTTTGAAGATTTTAGAAGGTACTGTTGCATCGGTTCCTCCTCAGGGGGGACGCAAGCATCCGCAACAGGAATTTATACAGATAGATACCACTAATATTCTGTTTATCTGCGGCGGTGCTTTTGACGGACTTGAAAAAATAATCGAAAACAGAGTCGGTAAAAAAAGTATGGGCTTTGGTGCTGAAGTGAAATCGAAAAAAGATATCAGCAAAACTGATGTTTACGGCGAACTTCAGCCTCAGGATTTGTTAAAATTCGGACTTATTCCTGAATTTATAGGCAGACTCTCTGTGATTGTCTCACTTTCATCTCTTGACAGAGAGGCTCTTATAAAAATTCTTACTGAACCGAAGAACGCACTTTTAAAACAGTACGCAAAACTTTTTGAGTGTGAGGATGTTGAACTCGAATTTTCAAAAAAAGCACTTGAAGCGGTGGCAGATAAAGCCATTGAACGCCATACAGGTGCAAGAGGATTGCGCTCTATTATGGAAGAAGTTATGGGCGATATAATGTTTACTGTTCCGTCGCTTGATAATATTGTCAAATGTGTTATTGATGAAAAATGCGTGACAGACGGCTCAGAACCAAAACTTTTTTCAAGGAAAGATTTGATAAAAACTCAAGAAAAATCCAATGAATTGCCTGCATAATCAATTTGTATAATATAAATCATTCCTGAACATAATAAATGTTGAAAAGGAGTGATGAATATGAACGACAAAATTAAAGGTATCAAATGCGTTGCTGAAAAATGCAAATATCATACTGCTGATGATTGCTGTACAGCAAGCGAGATTATGGTGGCAAATCAGTCAGCGTGCACAAGTTGTGAAACAGAATGTAAAACTTTTATGCCTAAAGACTGATTTAAATTAAAAAAAGTTAAAAAAGATTTGCTTAAAAACAAAAACCACCTTTTTAAAAAGGTGGTTTTTGTATAATCGCTTATTGTACCAAAAAAATTTTAAAAAACTATTGACAAATCATAAAATGGCTGATATAATAGAATACGTAATTGACGTGCGGGAGTGGCTCAGTGGTAGAGCGTCACCTTGCCAAGGTGAACGTCGCGAGTTCGAATCTCGTCTTCCGCTCTCCCAAAACCTCGTTCTTGCGAACGGGGTTTTTTGTTTACATATATACCAGAGGTGAACTTTAATGGATGAACTTATAAAAAGAATAAACGAACTTTATGCCAAATCAAAAGGAGAGGGATTAACCGCTACTGAAAAAACAGAGCAGGCAGAGTTAAGAATGAAATATATAAAGGCTTTTCGTCAGGGAATGTCTAATACAATGGAAAGTGTTTATATTGTTGATGAAAACGGAAATAAGAAAAAAGTGGAGAAGAGAAAATAGTATATGCAAAGAATTTTAAGTTATATGCGTCGCGCCGTTGACGATTATAGCATGATACAAGACGGTGATAAAATTGCTGTTGGAGTATCCGGTGGTAAAGACAGCGTTACTATGCTTATGGCATTGGCTGCGTTAAGACGTTTTTATCCGAATAAATTTGAACTTGAGGCTATTACGCTTGATATGGGCTTTGACGGCGCTGATTTTACATCTATAGCAGATTTATGCAGGGAACTGAATGTCAACTATACTCTTGTAAAAACTGACATTAAAGCGGTGGTTTTTGATATAAGAAAGGAAACCAATCCTTGCGCGTTATGTGCTAAAATGCGTAAAGGTGCGCTTAATGAAAAAGCACTGGAATTAGGATGCAGGAAGGTTGCACTCGGTCACCATAATGAAGATGTAATAGAAACATTTTTCTTGAGCCTTTTTTACGAGGGTAGACTGAACTGTTTTTCGCCCGTTACATATCTTGACCGCAAGGGAGTCACACTTATCAGACCGCTTGTTTATACTCCTGAAAAACTTGTGAAATCATTTGCTAACGCAAACAATATACCTATTGTAAAGAATCCGTGTCCGGCGGACGGCAATACCAAGCGTGAAAAAATGAAGGAATTTGTTATGCAACAGCATGCAGAGGATAAAGGTTTTAAAGAACGTGTATTCGGTGCAATTGTCCGTGGGCTTGACGGATGGAAAATTAACGGAGAATAAAATGAATTATATGGAACTTGCCTTTGAAGAGGCTAAAAAAGCGTATGATATTGGTGAAGTACCTGTTGGTGCGGTTGTAGTTAAGGATATGAAAATAATATCTTCTGCTCACAATCTTACAGAAACTCAAAACGACCCAACTGCTCACGCAGAAATTGTTGCAATACGCCGTGCTTGTGAAAAACTTGGCACACCAAGGCTTACCGGTTGTGATTTGTATGTAACTCTTGAGCCGTGTGCAATGTGTACGGGTGCAATTATAAACGCTCGTATACGAGGACTTTATATAGGTGCTATGGATAAAAAAGCAGGTTGCTGCGGTTCGGTCAAAGATTTGATTACGAAGCAGTATTTCAATCATAAAACAGATGTGTATTATGGATTGATGGAAGATAAGTGCTCTCAGATACTTACAGATTTTTTTAAAGAAAGAAGATAAAAACGCAGGCTCATAAGAGCCTGCGTTTTACTATTTCAAAATCACTTCTATTACGGGTACTTCACAGTTCGGTTTTGGTGTCGGAATACGGAAATCAACCATATCATCATAAAAGTTTATATGATTGCTGATTGTTTCGATATGCCCCTCTGTGTATAAAACTTCGCTGCCATCGTGCAGGAACTGCGCATATTCAATTTTACCTGCAAGATTTCTCATGCATACGTGGGCAAACGGATATTCGCACAAGTGAATGTAAAGTCTTTTGCCGTCAACACTTTGTGTGAGTCGGCATCCGGGTGGTGCGGTAAATTCCGGTTCTGCCATTGTACAACCATAGATTGAACGAGAGTTGTATTTCATCCAGTCTGCATATACTTTCAATGCGTTTTCTGTGCGGTAGTCAAGATATCCTCTTGAAGTCGGACCTACATTCATAAGGAAGTTTCCGCCATAACTTATTGTGGTCACGAGCATACGGATAAGTGTGTCAGGTGATTTCCACGATTGCTCATCTCTGTCATAAGCCCATGAACCAGAAAGCGTGTGGCACGCTTCCCAAAGCACAAGTTCGCCTGTTTCTTCGTGACGTGGCCATTCCTGCATCTGGAACTGCTCGGGGGTTATAATATCCTGTTCAATTCCGGCACGGTTATCTATTATTATACCGGGCTGAAGTTTTCTTGTAAGTGCAATCAGTTTTTCTGATTCCCAGTCCTCTTTTCCTTTTCCTATAGGGAAAGGGGTGTTTTTATCTCTTGGCGGACCGACATAAGAAAAATCGTACCATATAATATCTATCTTGCCGTAATTGGTTAAAAGTTCTTCAACCTGATTTCTCATATACTCAGCATACTTTTTCATATCACGTTTGGCATTGATTTCTTTTGCGTCAGCATCGTATCTGCGTGGGTGGAATCTGTCTAAGGTGAATTCGGGGTGATGCCAGTCAACGAGAGAGTAGTAAAGACCGACTTTAATACCTTCTGCTCTGAAGGCATCGGCATACTCTTTTATAAGGTCACGTCCGCAAGGTGTGTTTGTTGATTTGTAGTCTGTGAAATTGGAGTCAAACATACAAAAACCGTCGTGATGTTTGGCTGTCATTACAACGTATTTCATACCTGCCGCTTTTGCCATTTTAGCCCAGTCAGCAGGGCAGTAGAGATCAGGATTGAAGTTTTTGAAATATCTGTCATAAGTTTCTTCGGTAAGGCATTGGTCGGATTTAATCCACTCGCATCCGTGCTCTAAAATACCGCTGCTGCGTGATGCCATGGAATAAATTCCGAAATGTATGAACATACCAAATCTGTCATGAATATACCATGCGGTTTCGCCTGGTGTTTTGCGTGTAACATAACTTGACATAAGTATTCTCCTTTAAATAATGTTAAAATAATTGTACCATAAATAGGTTTAAATGTAAATCAAAAACAGGTTAAAATATCAAGCATTCTTTCTATATTTTCTTCACTGTATTCTATTTCGCAACTGTATGCACGGGAAACGTCTGCCAGACCGTTTAAATCGGTGATGCCGTTTGCGATGCATATTGCAGTAATGAGCCTTTCAGATATAATGGCAAACGCTAATCTTTCATAAATTCTGCCATCGTAAAATCCGTCCGCCATATACCTGAATACAAAATAAATAAGTAATTGTTCTCTTGCGTTTTCCCATTTGTCAGGAATACAATTTTCAAATTTGGTTTCAGTTAGTTGGGACAGTTTTTCTATGTAAGTATTCCATTCGTTATCCAACCGTTCCAGACCGGTTAGGAATTGCGACCACTCACTGAAAGTTGAGTAGGGGAATTTGATTTTGTATTTATCGGTTAATTGTTCAATTCTTTCGTTTACGTTGAGGTTTCTGTTTTGCAAAATATTAAATACGTTTTCACGTTCGCTAAATATTTGTGTTTCGTCACTATCACAGATTTTTTCTCCGCCTTCAAGCAATATAAAATTTGTCTTATCCTGCTTGTTGATTATAAGTTCTGCAGCGGCTTCGCAGCATAGTCCAATACCCATTTCCTCTCTGGAGTCAAAAAAATTACGAAATCTAGGATGGTCGCTGCATATCTGACAGAGATGATTTTCACCAAGATTTATAATAATTTCGCAAAGATTATCATTGTTTAAAAAAGGGCATCGCTCATTTTCAGACAAACGAAAATGCGGATATTCAGCCAAATCTATATTTTTGGCAAGTTTTTTTCCGAATTCACCTCTAACAAATTTGTATTTATCCAAAGTATCTTTGTCTATATCAATCTCCCATCCGATGCAACAGTTGTGCTTGCATTTTTCAGCAATGCATTTGAATTTGTTATAATAATCAGGGGTATATATTTTCAATATCATTTACCTGCCTTGTATTTCATTGTACTTAATTCATTTTATCATTATTTTACATATAAGTCAAAAAATTTCTGAAAATCTATTGACAAAATGTTAAAAGCATTGTATACTAACTGTACTAGTACACATAATACAGTTGTGAGGAGGTGGATAAATGATAAAGATAGATTATAAGGATAGCAGAAGTCTGCATGAGCAGATAGAGGACGGAATCAAAACACTTATAATAAACAAAGTGATTGCAGAAGATGAGCAACTTCCGTCTGTACGTGAACTTTCCATATCGCTTACTGTCAATCCGAATACCGTTCAAAAGGCTTATAAGCAACTGGAATCTGACGGTTTTATATACAGCATAAAAGGTAGAGGTAATTTCGTTGCACCTGTGTCTTGTGCAAAAGACAGTCAAAAGATAAAAGAACTTTATGAAAATTTTGAAACGGTTGTTAAAGAACTTATGTACCTTGGCGAAAACTGGGACAGTATAGACGAAATTATAGATAAAATAAAGGAGGATTTTAAATGATAAAGGTTACAGATGTTGTAAAACATTTTGAAGATTTTGAAGTTTTAAAGTCTATGAGCCTGCACGTAAGAAAAGGTACAATCTACGGACTTATCGGACCTAACGGTGCAGGAAAGACAACGATTATAAATCATATAAACGGAGTTATGGAGCCTGAAAGCGGAAGTATAACAGTTGCTGGAGAAGAAGTTTACGAAAACGAAAACACAAAACGTAAGATTTTAAATATTTCAGATGACTGGTTTTATTTTTCTACATACACAATCAGACAGATGGCTGAATTTTATAAAGACATATATCCGCAGTTTAACAGCGAACGTTATGAAAAATTAAAAGAAATATTTAAAATTGATGAGAAAAAGCAGATACGCAAAATGTCAAAAGGACAGAAAAAACAGGTGGCATTCTGGTTGTGCTTATCCGCAATGCCAGAGGTTCTTATTTTAGACGAGCCATTGGACGGACTCGACCCTGTAATGCGTAAACAGGTACTGAATCTGGTTATTGCTGATGTTGCCGACAGAGAATTGACTGTTCTTGTTTCTTCACACAATTTAAGGGAACTTGAAGATATCTGTGATTGGGTGGGAATTATCCACGAAGGCAGAATTATTGCTGAAAAACCGTTAGACGACATCAAAGGCGGTGTATGTAAATATCAGGTGTCGTTCAAAGAAGATAAAGCCAAATTTTTAAATTCGATTGACGGGCTTTTGAGTATAACAAATACAGGCTCTGTTTATAACCTTATAATTAAAGGCGATTCTGAGGCTAACTATAAACTTTTACAGGATGAGTCACCGATACTTTTAGAACGTGTAAGCCTTACTTTAGAGGAAGTATTTATCTATGAGTTGGGAGGTTTGGGATATGATTTCAAAAACATCATTTTTTAATAAAGGTATATATAAATCAACAGTAAAACGTTATGCGTGGGGTTCTCTGCTTTACTTTATAATACTTTTTATATCGACGGGATTGTCAATATTTTTAAACATAGACAGAGATTTTTCTCACATGCCGGATGATTATTTTGAAAATTATCCCGTTATATTGCACGGCGTGTATATAACCGTACCGATTTTGCTTGCTTTGGTGGTGCCTACAGTAGTAGCACTTCTGGTGTTTAGGTTTATTCATTCAAAAAAGCAGTCGGTGTTTATTCATAGCATACCGGTTTCAAGAAAAGCGAATTATATTTCATCAATTCTGGCATCGTTTACACTTATGTGTGTGCCGGTTATAATAAACGGAATAATACTCATTTTAATTTCAATGTTCGGATACGGTCATTATTTCACGGTTAGTAATTGCTTCGTCTGGATGGGATATAACCTGATTGGTATATTTTTAATGTTTTCCGTTGCGGTGTTTTCTGCAACTGTTACCGGCAACAGTTTTGCAACGGTCGCCATAAATGCACTTATACACTCGTTTCTTTTTATAACAGTGGCAACGCTTGGTGTTATGGCGGGAGTTTTTGTATATGGTTATATTGATAATAATATCGTGTTTGAAAACCTTATGCAACGCAATTTCGCAGTAGTGGTTTTCGGTTTTATGGATAAATATTTCCGTGACGATATAACTGCTTTGCAAATTGTTAAATTCGTGATTGCGGCAGTTGCACTCTATGTAGCCTCATATTTCCTTTATAAGAAAAGACGCCTTGAAACAACGGGCGATGTTGCAGGATTTAAATGTTTAAATTATATATTCAAATATGTTGTAACATTTTTGGTTACAATGTTTGGTTTTGCCATATTTGCACCGTATGTTGAAGAAAATCCGCTTGTTTTTACAATAATTATTACAATAATAAGTATTATTGCATACACAGCATCAGAAATGGTTTTAAAAAAGACACTGAACGTTCTGTATTCGTGGAAAGGGTATATAGGCTATGCGATATTCTTTGTTGCACTTATTTTAGTATTTTCCAAGACGTCTTTCTTTGGTTATGAAACCAATGTTCCGGAAACTGCAACAATAGAAGACGCAGCATTGTATAATTACTATCATAGAGAAGAACCCTTTACGGCAAACGAAGAACTTGTTAAAATGATTATTGATACCCACGAAGATTTTATTTCTGATATTCCGTCAACAAGTTTTGAGAGATTGTATAATTCTCCGTATAACACAAGGATACATATCAAATACAATCTTAAAAACGGTAAGACAGTGTACAGAGTATATCCTGTGACTTATGAGCAAAGAGTAGAGATAATGAATGCTTTTTATGAGTATGACGAATACAAGAAAATGTGTGAAGAAATATTTGTTGATGAGTCAAAAGTGACCGGAATAAACTTGCAAAGTTATAACAACGGCGGATATCGTGAAGAATTTGAGATAGAAGATTACAAGGAACTTCTTTCAGTTTTAAAAGAGGATATACTGGATATGAATTATGAAGACATTCATCCAAAAGAACTTAAAGGCGAAGATATTCTGTATGATATTTCTGTAAACTATTTACATGACGGTGGTATCGACGAAAACGGTAAACTGATAAATTACCGGAACGGAATATACTTAAATATCACAGATAAATATGTAAAGACAGTTAAGTGGCTGAAGGACCGAAACTATAAGAGTGCAGGTTATGAAGTATAAAACTAAAAAAGGACCGGATTTAATTAAATCCGGTCCTTTTAGTGTGTTAAAAATTATTCTTATGCTTTTGCTTTTGTTGCTGATTTAATAACAAACAGAACTGCAATTGTAAGAACTACACCGATAGGAAGTAAAATATATGCACTCTGGATAAATGCAGCCAACAGATACATTACAAACGAAATTGCAGCAACTGTTATAGCATAAGGCAACTGTGTTGAAACGTGGTTTAAGTGGTTGCACTGAGCACCAGCAGATGACATAATTGTTGTATCTGAAATAGGTGAGCAGTGGTCACCGCAAACAGCACCTGCAAGGCATGCAGACATACCGATTATCATCAGCTCGCTGTCAGCAGGGAAAATGGCTGCAACTATGGGTATCAAGATACCGAATGTACCCCATGATGTACCTGTTGAGAATGCAAGTATGCAAGCAACTATAAAGATGATTGCGGGCAGGAAGTTTGCAAGTCCTGCAGCAGCAGAATCCATTAAGTTACCAACGAATACATCAGCACCCAAAAGACCTGTCATATTTTTAAGAGCAGTTGCAAATGTAAGGATTAAGATTGCAGGTACCATTGAAATGAATCCTTTCGGGATGCAGTCCATAGCCTCTTTGAATGTGATGATTCTTCTTGCCATAAGGTAAGCGATGGTGATTACCAAAGCAATCAAAGCGCCCCAGGGAAGTCCAACTGTTGCATCTGTATCACCGAATGCAGTGATAAAGTCAGCACCTGAGAAGAAACCGCCAACATATAAAAGACCGATAATGCTTGCAACAACCAATACAACTACGGGGAGTATAAGGTCCATAACTTTACCTTTTGGATTAGCCTCTACATCGTTAGTTGCGTCAACTCTGTCGCCGCAAGTATATAAATCGCCGTTGTTGATTGCGTTGAATTCATGTGTCTTCATTGAACCGTAATCAAACTTCATAACAGCAAGAGCCACAACGAACACGAGTGTAAGCAATGAATAGAAGTTGTAGGGAATAGCACGTACAAAAAGTTCGATACCTGAATATCCTGTGCCTTCAGCAAACTGAGAAACAGCAGCAGCCCAAGAAGAAACAGGCGCTATCATACATACAGGAGCAGCAGTTGCATCGATAATGTATGCAAGTTTTGCACGTGAAATTTTGTGGCTGTCTGTAACAGGGCGCATAACACTGCCAACAGTTAAGCAGTTGAAATAGTCATCAATAAAGATGAGTACGCCAAGTATAAATGTTGCAAGCATAGCGCCTACGCGTGATTTGATGTGGGTTTCAGCCCATCTGCCAAACGCGGCAGAACCGCCTGCTTTGTTAACAAGTGCAACCATAGCACCGAGGATAACCAAAAACATAAAGATACCTGCTGTTCCTGAAATTGCAGCAATGATACCGTCGTTCAAAAGAGCATCAAGTGCACCAACGGGGTTCCAGTTAGCGACAAACAATCCGCCTAAAAGGATACCGATAAACAGAGATGAGTAAACCTCTTTTGTAATAAGTGCAAGTGCAATTGCTACCAACGGAGGAAGCAGAGCCACAAAGGTGAAAGAGTACATACTGGTTGCTTCAACATCTGTTGTTTTAATAAACACAGAGCATACTGCAACTACAATCGCTGCAACCAAAAATGCGATTAAGTTGCCGACAGTTTTTTTCTTCACAAAAAAACCTCCTAAAACTAAAATAAAAATCTGAATTTATATTATCATAAAACGAATTTCCGGTCAACAGTTTTTGTAAAAATATGGAGATTAAAGTGTATATCTTGTAAGATGTTGCAGATGATTTGAAATAATGTTTGTTGATAATATACTAAAAAAGATTGAAAATATATTATACATTTCTATTGAAAAAAACTCGATTTTTTGGTATTATTATATTGTATTATGCCTTTTTGCGGGCAAAAAGTTCTAAAAGTAAGCAGAGGGATATTTATGGAACAGTGCAAGAAAAGAATTTTGCTTTCTACCCCTACAATGCATAATGAGGAAATGGGGTATATAGCAGAAGCATTTGAGAAAAACTGGGTTGCTCCTTTGGGATTTAATTGTGATGCTTTTGAGGAAGAAATGAGTGCATATCTGAATAAAGATTCTGATATGCTGAATTATTGTCTTTGTTTAAATGCAGGAACTGCAGCGCTTCATCTGGCGGTTAAACTTGCGGGTATAAAAAAAGGTGATGTGGTATTGTGTTCGGATACTACATTTGCTGCTACTGTAAATCCTATTAGTTACGAAGGCGCTACACAGGTTTTTGTTGACAGTGAACGTGATACATGGAATATGGACCCTGACGCCTTGGAAGTTGCACTGAAAAAATATCCTCATGCAAAAGCGGTTATGCTCGCTCATTTGTACGGAACTCCTGCGAAAATGGATGAAATATCAGAAATTTGCAATCGTCATAATGTTGTGCTGATTGAAGATGCTGCCGAAGCACTTGCTGCAACTTATAAAGGCAGACAATGCGGAACGTTTGGGAAATATGCGGCTCTGTCATTTAACGGTAATAAAATCATAACAACTTCAGGCGGCGGAATGCTTATAACGGATAATGAAGAAGCACGTAAAAAAGCATTGTTTCTGGCAACTCAGGCAAGAGAGAACTTCCCGTGGTACCAGCATGAAGAAATAGGGTATAATTATCGTATGAGTAACGTTGTGGCAGGTATCGGAAGAGGTCAGCTTATGCATCTTGATGAGCATAAGGAAGCCAAAGAAAACATATACAGAAGATACGAAAAAGCATTTGAAAATCTGCCGGTTACCATGAATCCATATCTTAAAGACAGCAGTCCTAATTTCTGGTTATCGTGTATGTTGATTGATAAATCATGTAACGTTGATTTTATGGATATTATAAACAAACTTAATGAATACAATATAGAGGCACGTCCTATATGGAAGCCTATGCATATACAACCTGTTTTTGCAGGATGTGATTTTGTCAAGATTGAAGACGGTGCCGGTGTCGGCGAAGATATATTCAGCCGTGGTCTTTGCTTGCCCAGTGATATTAAAATGACGGATGATGAGCAGGAATGTGTTATTGAAGTTATAAAATCTTGTTTTTGAGGGTACATAAATGTATGCTGATTGTTTAAAAAGATATATAGATTGTTTTCTTGCTGTTATGGCACTTATTGTTCTTTCACCTGTGATGCTTGTTTTAACTGTTTTGGGTGCTGTTGTTATGAGGGGGAATCCTTTCTTTTTTCAGAAACGCCCCGGCTTGAATGAAAAGATATTCAAACTTGTAAAATTCCGTACTATGACAAACGCCAGAGATAAAAACGGCAAACTTTTGTCTGATGAAAAGCGCTTGGTGGCATACGGACGTTTTTTGCGCAGTACATCATTGGACGAATTGCCCGAACTTTTCAATATTATTGCAGGACAAATGGCAGTTGTAGGTCCAAGACCGCAACTTGTGGCAGATATGGTGTTTATGACGGACGAGCAGCGCAGACGGCATACAGTGCGTCCTGGTCTTACAGGTCTTGCTCAATGCAGCGGAAGAAACAATATGACTTGGGAAAAGAAATTTGAGTATGATTTGAAATACATAGAAAACATTACATTTTTTGGAGATATATTGATAATACTCAAGACCGTGGGCAAGGTTTTTGTGCGTGACGGTATTTGCGAAGAGGGAATGGCAACTTCTGAAGATCTGGGTGATTATCTTCTTAATAAGGGAGAGATTGAGAAGTCTTTTTATGATGCCAGACATCTGCAAGCAAGAGAACTTATGGAGGTATAGACATGAAAACTGATGGATGGATATATTATAACCATGCTATGATCCCAAAATGTTCTCCCCATGAGGAACCGGATATTTCGTGCATACAGGATGACTCCGTATGGTTTCATAAAAATAACCCGATGCTTGCAAGGTGGACTACAGATTTTGATTGCGGTTATGAAACTGATTGGTGGTATTGTATAAAAGATGAACCGTTTGATATATCAACTCTAAAAGCCAAACGGAGATATGAAATCAATAAAGGTTCAAAAAATTTTGATGTAAGAGAAATAAATATAAATGATTATATAAACGAAATTTATGAAGTTACTAAAATTGCATATATGTCCTGGCCTGAAAAGTACAGACCGGATTTGGATAAAAACGCATTTTTCAAATCTATGAAAAACCAGAACATATATAAAATATATGGAGCATTTTCAAAACAAGATGGAAAGTTTTGCGCTTATGCGTTGTTGAGTAGGGTTGACAAGTGCGTAAATTTTAATGTTTTGAGAGTTATTCCCGATTATGAGAGATGCGGTATAAATGCTGCTATGGTATTTAAAATTTTAGACGACCATAATGAGTTTTTAAGTACGGACGGATATATATGTGACGGGGCCAGAAGTATAAATCATGAAACGGCTTTTCAGGATTATCTTGAAAAATATTTTGATTTCAGAAAAGCGTATTGTAAACTCCACGTAGTGTATAATCCCAAATTAAAGAATGTAATAAAGTTAATTTATAAAATGCGTTCTGTTTTAAAATGCTTTGATAATATAAGAATTATCCATCAGATTAACAGCGTTTTAAAAATGGAAGAAATTGTGCAGAAACAGAATAATGAATAATATATTGCTTTATGCATAATGAAAGGATAATTTTATGAATGATTTGGTATCTGTAATTACTCCTTCGTATAATACGGCAAGGTATATTTCTGACACTATTGAATCGGTACTTGCCCAGACTTATACCAACTGGGAAATGATAATTGTAGATGACTGTTCTACCGATAATACTGACGAAATTGTTAAACCGTATCTGGCGGACAGCAGAATTAAATATCTAAAAAATAAAAAGAACAGCGGTGCGGCAATATCGAGAAATTATGCATTGCGTGAGGCTAAAGGCAGATGGATAGCATTTTTGGACAGTGATGATTTGTGGCTGCATGATAAACTTGAAAAGCAAATTGCATTTATGGAACACAATGGATATGCTTTTACATTTACTGATTACAGAATACAATTAAACGGAAACTGGCTTCCGTATGTTTATACAGGGCCTGATGTTGTAACTAAAAGGAAAATGTATAATTACTGTTATTTTTCAACTATAACGGTGATGTACGATGCCAATAAAATAGGGCTTGTTCAGATTGCTGATTTAAGAAAAAATAATGATTATGCAATGTGGTTAAAAGTTATTGAAAAAAGTCCCTGCTACAGATTGCCCGAGTGTTTGTCTTATTATATAAAACATGATGATTCGGTTTCCGGAGGAAGAAAATGGAAACTTATAAAATGGCATTATATTTTGTTTAGAAAAGGTCTTGAAAAAAATATTTTTATTTCAACGTTACTGACAGTAAATAATTTGTTTTATGGAGTTTTGAAAAAAATAAAATATAAAGAAAAAACTAATGAAGAACCATTTAATAAAGGAGATAAAATAAATGTCACTTTATGAAAAATTGCTTAAAAAAGAAGAGAAATTATCCCTTGTGGGACTTGGATATGTTGGTATGCCCATAGCAGTGGCATTTGCAAAGAAGGGCATTGACGTTATTGGATTTGATTTAAATGCGTCCAAAATAGAATTATACAAGTCCGGCATAGATCCTACCAACGAAGTTGGAGATGATGAAATCAAATGTTCAACAGTTGATTTTACATCTGATGAGTCAAGACTTAAAGAGGCAAAATTCCATATTGTTGCAGTGCCTACTCCTGTTAACACAGACCATACTCCCGACCTTACACCTGTTATCGGTGCAAGCGAAATTGTTGGAAGAAACCTTACCAAAGGCTCTTATGTTGTTTTTGAATCTACCGTTTACCCCGGATGTACCGAAGATGTTTGTATCCCGATTTTAGAAAAAGTATCCGGATTGAAATGCGGTTTGGATTTCAAGGTTGGTTATTCACCAGAAAGAATCAATCCAGGTGATAAAGTTCACAGACTTGAAAATATACATAAAATCGTATCCGGTATGGATTCTGAATCTTTGGAAGAAATAAAAAACATATACAATATTGTTGTAGAAGTTGGCGCACATCCTGTTTCCAATATAAAAACTGCAGAGGCGGTTAAGGTGGTAGAAAACAGTCAGCGCGATATCAATATTGCATTTATGAATGAACTTGCTATGGTCTTTGACCGTATGGGAATTGATACCAATGAAGTAGTTGACGGAATGAACACCAAATGGAATGCACTTGGTTTTCGACCGGGACTTGTTGGCGGTCATTGCATAGGCGTTGATCCGTATTACTTTACGTATGAGGCAGAAAAACTTGGTTATCACAGCCAGATTATTTTAAACGGAAGAATCATAAATGACAGTATGGGAAAATTTGTTGCTGATGCAGCCATTAAAAATATGGTTGCGGCAGGCCTTGCTCCTAAGAAATCTAAAGTGGTTATTCTTGGCTTAACTTTCAAAGAAAACTGCCCCGACACAAGAAATTCCAAAGTAGATGATATTATCAAGCGTTTTGCTGAATATGAGATTACACCTGTAGTTGTTGATCCTTTGGCAAGTGAAAAAGACGCTATGCATGAGTATGGTGTAACTCTTACCAGCCTTGAAGATGTAAAAGATGCTGATTGCATTATTGTTGCTGTTGCTCATGACGAGTTTAAGGCATTAACTTTGGATGATATCAAAAAGTTGTTTAAAGAGTGTGACGATGGCCAAAAGATTCTGATTGATGTTAAGGGACTTTATAAAGTGTCTGACTTGAAAGCAAGCGGAATGAAATATTGGAGATTGTAATGTAATGAAAAAAGTATCTGTTATCGGCCATTTTGCTGAAGAATTTGAATATCTGGACGGTCAGACAATAAAAACAAAAATCATTACAAACGAATTGTGTAGACTGTTTGGTGCTGAAAATGTGTTGCGGTTCGATACGCATGGCAGCATAAAAACATTGGTTAAATCACCTTTGTATGTTCTCAACTCACTTTGGAAATCCAAAAACGTGGTTATGCTTCCGGCTCATAACGGACTTCGTATATTTGGTCTGTTATTACCTTTTTTTCGCATATTCTTCAAAGGCAGAAAGATTCACTATGTTGTGATTGGTGGATGGTTGCCTGAAATTTTGAAATCAAAAAAATATCTGGCGAGCGCATTGAAAAAATTTGACGGCATATATGTGGAAACCAACACAATGAGAAACGCTTTGCTTGAACAGGGGTATCATAATATACATATAATGCCGAATTGTAAGGAACTGACACCTGTTTCTGATGATGAATTGATATATCATAATGAAGTACCGTATAAATTGTGCACGTTTTCACGTGTGATGAAAGAAAAGGGCATTGAAGATGCTGTTAAAGCGATAACATCGGTAAATGATAAATTCAAAAAGCAAATATTTACTCTCGATATATACGGTCAGGTAGATTCTAACCAGACTGAATGGTTTGATGCTTTGAAAACATCTTTTCCTGAATATGTAAATTATTGCGGTTCTGTTCCGTTTGATAAGAGTGTAGAGGTTCTGAAAAATTATTTTGCACTTTTGTTTCCTACACGTTTTTATACAGAGGGTATTCCCGGAACAATTATTGATGCTTATGCGGCAGGTGTGCCGGTGATTTCTTCAAAGTGGCAAAGTTTTGGAGATGTTATCGATGAAGGTGTTACGGGGATAGGTTATAAATTTGGTGATGCGGATGATTTGACGCAGAAACTGATTGATGTTGAAAAATCAGCCGAGCAAATCAATGATATGAAACTTAACTGTCTTGAAAAGAGCAAAACTTTTCTTCCGGATAATGCAATTGAGGGTATTGTCAAGAATTTTGCTTAATTCTTTTATTTGGAAAATCGGAGAATGGATATGTGGACACTAAAGAAGAAAATCTTTTTTTGTTTATATCAATTAACGGCTTCATGGTTACCGGTCAGTAGACGTTTTACTGCTGCAAAAAAATTCAGAAGTTTTTGGGCAAATAGAATTGCAGCAAAAGTCGGCGAAAATGTAAATATAGAACGTAATGCTGTGTTTGGTCCTTTATTGGAAATTGGTAATAATTCCGGAGTCGGAATTGACTGTGAGATTTACGGCCCTGTGTCAATAGGTGAAAATGTGATGATGGGACCGGAAGTTGTTATATATACGTCCGGGCATAAACACGATAAAACAGATGTACCTATGAATGAACAGGGGACGAGCGAATTCCGTCCGGTTTCCATCGGAAATGATGTCTGGCTTGGCAGACGTGTAATGATAATGCCGGGTGTGAAAATCGGGGATGGTTGCATAATCGGTGCCGGTGCTGTTGTTACAAAGAACATTCCGGATTACAGTATAGCAGCCGGTGTACCTGCTAAAGTTGTAAAAAGCAGATTAGATGATCTAAATAATCAGCGTGAAAACTTATAAATGAGTATACCACTATACACGTTATTGCAATCTTGAACTAAAGATATTGGAGGAGAATATGAAAATTATTCAGGTAATGCCCTTCTTTGGATTAGGGGGAGCAGAAATTATGTGTGAGAATCTCGTTTATGAGTTAAAAAAACTCGGTCATGATGTTATTGTTATCAGTTTGTATGACACACAAACAGCCATTACCAAAAGATTTTCAGAAGCAGGTATTGATGTGAGATTTTTACATAAAAAAATCGGTTTTGATTTTTCTATGTTTAAAAAAATCTTTGCTATATTAAAAAAAGAAAAGCCTGATATTGTTCATACTCATATTCATACGACTCAGTATGTTTTTCCGTTGGCTTTAATGTTAAAAATAAAGGGAATCCACACCGTGCATAGTGTTGCAACAAAAGAAGCAACAAAAGTAACGAGAATTTTCAACAAGATATTTTTTAAGTATTTAAATGTTGTTCCCGTTGCGCTAAGTGAAAACATAAGGCAAACCATTGAAGAAGAATACAGACTCAAAACTGATACAATTCCGGTTGTTTTCAATGGAATCGACCTTTCAAAATGCAATAAAAAAGAAAACTACATTGCAAATGATGTGTTTAAAATAGTTCATATAGGAAGTTTTCTGGAAGTTAAAAATCATATAGGTATGATTGATGCGTTTGAGTCTTTCCACAAAAAATATCCAGACAGTCAGTTGCATTTGATTGGCGACAGCGACAGACGTGTGTATATCGAGCAACTGGTTCGTGATAAAAAACTTGATGATTGTATTGTTTTTCATGGCTCGCAACCAAATGTACATGCTTATCTAAGCAATATGGATGTTTTTACTTTACCGTCTTTATATGAAGGTGTTCCCATGTCTATGGCAGAAGCAATGGGAACAGGACTTCCTATAGTTGCCACAAAAGTAGGCGGTATTCAGGATATGCTTGATGAAGAAAGTGCTATACTTGTTCCGGTAGATAGCGATGCAATCGCACAAGGGTATGAGCGCTATTATGAGGATGAGGAACTAAGAAAAAAACACGGATTGGAAGCATTGAAACGTGCTGATAAGTTTTCTGCAGAAACAATGGCAAAGAAATATGTTGAGATTTATATGAAATAAGTAATTTAAATAAAAAGAAAAAGGTCATTTCAGACCTTTTTCTTTTTATTGTTTTGATATGAATTCTTTTAGTTTCAAAAAACTTTCATCGCTTATTACGTGCTCAATTTTGCAACTGTCTGCATAAGCGTTTTCCTCGCTGACACCGAGAAGGAGCAAGGCATTTGCAATTACATTATGTCTTTCATAAACCTTTTCAGCAATTTCCTTACCTTTTTCGGTTAAGGTTATATCGCCGGAATCATTTACTAAAATATACCCCTCGTTTTTAAAAGATTTCATTGCAACTGAAACACTTGGCTTTGTAACTGAAAGTTCGTTGGCAACATCAATGCTTCGTACATATCCTTTGCGTTTGCCTATAACGAGTATTGCCTCAAGATAATTCTCGGCAGATTCCTGTATTTTCATCAATATACCTCGCACATAACATATTTACAATAAAAGCATATCACAAAAAAATATTTTTGTCAATTTTTGAAAAAAAGCAAAAACCGTGTTGACAAAATTAAATTAAACGTGGTAGAATATAACAGAGTTAGAAAAGACTAATTAGTGTTAGTGATGGCTAATTTCAGATAGAGGCGATTTTTATGAACTTGTTTTTTGCAGAAGTTGGGAAAGAATACATAATCAAAAGTATTGAAACAAAAGACGAAGAACTTGATGCTTTTCTGTTTTCTTTAGGCTGTTATAGCGGTGAGCCTATTACGGTGGTGTCACGTATGAAAAGCGGATGTATAGTAGCAATAAAAGAAGGCAGATATAATATTGATAAACAGTTGGCAGAGGCAATAATAGTTTAAAATATTATGACAATTGCAGTTTTTTTGAAATTTGGTTAGTTTGGTCTAACCGCAAAGCACTTTAGGAGGAGTTGAAAATGAGAATTGCGTTGACAGGTAATCCCAACAGCGGTAAGACTACAATGTATAACGCTTTAACCGGCAGAAACGAAAAAGTCGGTAACTGGGCAGGTGTAACTGTAGAGAAAAAAGAGCACCCAATTAAAAAAAGTTTTTACAAAGGTGACGAGCAGTTTGTTGTGGTTGACCTTCCGGGTGCGTATTCAATGTCGCCGTTTACATCGGAAGAAAGCATAACGAGTGAATATGTAAAAAATGAAAATCCGGATGTTATAATAAATATTGTAGATGCAACTAATTTAAGCAGAAGTTTGTTTTTTACAACACAACTTTTGGAACTTGGTATTCCTGTTGTAGTTGCCCTTAATAAAACAGATGTAAATAAGAAGAAAGAAACGAATATAGATGTTTCTGCTCTTTCAGAAAAACTTAATTGCCCTGTTGTTGAAACAGTTTCAACATCTGCGCAAGGTTTAAAAGAAGTTGTTTCAATAGCGTTATCACTGGTCGGTAAGATTCAAAGTGCGCCTTATGTTCAAAGCGATATTGACCTTACAAATAAAACTGAGGTTGAAGTTGCCGACAGAAAGCGTTTTGAATTTGTAAATAAAATCGTATCTGATGTTGAAAAGAGAAAAGTTTTAACAAAAGATAAAAACTTTCAGGATAAAATTGATGCAGTTCTTACCAACAAATGGCTTGGTATCCCGATTTTTGCAGTTATAATGTATCTGGTATTCTATATTTCTCAGGCATCTTTCGGTGTTTGGGTGGCTGATACTTTAGTTGCATGGCTTGAATTATTTCAAAGTTGGATAGGCGGATTTTTTGAAAATGCCAATCCTTTGCTTTCGGCACTGCTGGTTGACGGTGTTGTTGGCGGTGCTATTGCAGTAATTGGCTTTTTACCGCTTGTTATGGTAATGTATTTTCTTATTGCTTTACTTGAAGACTGCGGATATATGTCGCGTGTGTCTGTTGTGCTTGACCCAATCTTTAAAAAAGTGGGTTTAAGCGGTAAGTCAGTTATTCCTTTTGTAATTGGTACAGGCTGTGCAATCCCCGGAGTTATGGCTTGCCGTACAATAAGAAATGAGCGTGAAAGACGCACAACCGCGATGCTCGCTCCTTTTATGCCGTGCGGAGCAAAGCTTCCCGTTATCGCACTTTTCGCGGGCGCGTTTTTTGACGGAGCGGAATGGGTTGGCACCGTAATGTATTTTGCGGGTATAGCTATTATCCTTCTTTGCGCACTTCTTGTAAATAGATTGAACGGGTATAAGGCAAGAAAGTCTTTCTTTATAATTGAGCTTCCCGATTATAAGGCGCCTTCGCTAAAGCTTGCGTTTAAGTCAATGTGTCAAAGAGGGTGGTCTTACATAGTTAAAGCGGGAACTGTAATACTTGTATGTAATTTTATAGTTTATATGATGCAGACGTATACTTGGAGCTTTCGCTTTGCGGAGGATCCGTCAAGCTCGATACTCGCGTCGATCGCAACGCCTATTGCGTATTTGATCGCGCCTATAGTAGGTGTGGCTCTTTGGCAGCTCGCGGCGGCGGCTGTTACAGGCTTTATCGCAAAAGAGTGCGTTGTTTCCACGCTTGCAACCGTATTTATGTTTGAGCATCTGATAAATGAAGAGCTTGAGGCGGTCGGCAACGTTACGGGAGCTAATATGGGAGGACTTACCGTTGCTGCGGGTCTTGCGTTTCTTATGTTCAATCTCTTCACGCCTCCATGCTTTGCGGCGCTCGGAGCAATGAACTCCGAGATCAAGAGCAAAAA
>JAZNPF010000028.1:0-10085 GCA_045589495.1 Clostridia bacterium | reverse complement strand
GCTTAACCTCAAGCGGTTAAGCCATTTTTGCTTCTACAGGGGTAGTAAGACTTCCGTATTGCTTCGCAATCCGACTTGCTCGGCGACCAAAGCACGCTTTGGTGCCCTCCTCGCACCTTTTCGCTATACAATATGCCACCGACATATTGTATTTTTCGCTCAAAGCATGGGGCATGAGTTCAAGTCTTACTTGCTTTTGCAAAGCAAAAAAGGTGTCCGATGCGGACACCTTTTCCCTTTACAGGGGTAGTAAGACTTGAACTCACGGCACGCGGTTTTGGAGACCGCTGCTCTACCAACTGAGCTATACCCCTAAACATTACTTTAATAGTATAGCACATGGAAAAGCATTTGTAAAGGAAATTTTTAAATTTTTTTAAAAATTTCCTGCATACGAATGTTCAAGCCTTATTTTATCGGATATCATTGCAATAAATTCCGAATTTGTCGGCTTTCCACGGTCAGCATCTATAGTATATCCGAACATTTCATTAAGCACGGCAGGATCCCCCCTATTCCACGCAACCTCTATTGCATGACGAATAGCACGCTCTACTCTTTGCGGCGTGGTATCAAACTTTTTAGCAACTGCTGGATACAAAACTTTTGTAACCGAATGTGCTAATTCCATATCTTCTGTCATCATAGTAATTGAAGCACGGATATAATGATATCCCTTTATATGAGCAGGTATTCCAACACGTTGGATGGTTTCTGTTATACGTCGTTCCATATTATAATCCTGACCAAAACTTCTTGCACGAACGGAATTTTCACGTATCAGTTCAATAAGAACAGAATAATCAAGCGGTCTTAACAAATAATATTTTGCCCCCAAATCCATCGCTTTTTGCATAAGCATATTATTATTAACTGACGTAACAACTATAAATGATGGCTTAATTTCAAGATTTGCCTCACTGACTTTTTTAATAACACCCAATCCGTCAATATGCGGCATAACAATTCCCGTTATAACAATATCAGGCTTGGCATTGATAATTTCGTTATATGCCTCCCTGCCGTTATATACACATTTTATAACCTCGGTATCGCTGAATGTACTTAAAAATTGACGCAGTTCCTCACAAAAAGCAGCATCGCTGTCTGCAATCAAAATTCTTGATTTCTTCTTTTCTCTCATTGATTTATTTCCTCCTCACAACGCTAATAACTGTAAATTTTTACCATATACAAATTATATACCATATTTTTCCAAAAATCAATAGTGTAATTGTAAAAAAATGTAATTTGGTAATTTTTTACAGAACTGTTAGGGAGTATTTGTTTATTTATATAATAATTTTAATTTTTTAATGGTGTATCAATACTTATTATACTTTTTCCATACAAAATGAATGATAAATAAAACTTTAAAACCCACGAGGTAATTATCTCGTGGGTTTTAGAATAAAATTATAAACTTATTTTAAAACTCTGTTAAGGAATTGCTTTGTACGTACGTTTTTAGGATTGGAAAGAACATCTTCAGGTGTTCCCTCTTCCACCACTACACCATTATCCATAAAAATTACTCTTGATGCAACTTCACGCGCAAAACCGATTTCATGAGTTACTACTATCATAGTATTTTTTTCTGCAGCAAGTTTACGCATAACCTCAAGAACTTCGCCGGTAAGTTCAGGATCTAGTGCACTGGTAGGTTCATCAAAAAGAAGAATTTCAGGTTCCATAGCAAGTGCACGAGCAATAGCAACTCTCTGCTGCTGACCTCCCGAAAGTTGGCACGGATATGCGTTTTCTTTATCGGAAAGTCCGACATCATTTAAAAGTTTACGTGCATGTGTAATAGCATATTCTTTTTTCTCTTTTTTTACTATAAGCGGTGCTTCAATAATATTTTCTATAACAGATTTTTGTGGAAACAGATTAAAGTTCTGAAAAACCATGCCCATTTTTTTGAAAATCCTGCGTAAAGTTTTATCATTGGCATAAATACCATTTTCCGCAATTGTTTCACCGTCAAAAACTATAGTTCCGTCATCTATCTGCTCAAGTTTGTTAAGACATCTTAAAAATGTACTTTTACCGGAACCTGACGGACCGATGATGGCAATAACCTCACCGCGTTCTACCTCTAAATCTATACCGCGCAAGACTTCTAATTTGCCAAAACTTTTATAAATATTTTTAGCCTCTAATATAGCCATAATCAACCTCTGTAATAATCAAATTTTTTCTCAATATATCCGAACAGTACAGTAAGTATTCCGCAGAAAATAAGATAAAAAGCTCCGGAATAGAACACCGGCCATATAATTGCCTTTGTTGCTACGAAGTTCTGTGCGGTCTGAGTGATTTCAACAACCATTATTATTCTAGCAAGGGAAGTATCTTTAACAAGCGTTATAATCTCGTTGCTCATAGGTGCAACAATGCGCTTAACAACCTGCATAAACACGATTCTGAAAAACACCTGAATTTTACTCATACCAAGTGCGTAACCTGCCTCATACTGACCTTTTGATATAGATTCTATACCACCGCGGTAAATTTCTGAAAAATATGCAGCATAGTTAATAACAAATGCAATAAGTGCCGCATTGATTCTGGAAAGCCCGCTGTAGCCGAAAATAAGACCGGGACCGTACATAAACAAAATCAACTGCAACATAAGCGGTGTGCCGCGTATAATCCATACAAAAATGCGTGTTATAAAACTCAACGGCTTAAATTTGCACATTGACCCCATTGCTATCACCATACCAAGCGGCATAGCGAACAGCAACGTCACGCAGAAAATTTTAATATTTACGCTGAAAGCCTCCAGCAGTTTAGTAGTAACTGTTAAAAACATGGTTATCTCCAATAAAACTTATGTATTCTCAAACGCCGTAAAAGAACCAGCCCGAAAGGGTTGGTTCTTTTATCAGTGTAATTTATTATACTGAATTAAATTATTTACCTACCATTGCATTTGCCAATGTGTAGTCTAAAACTGCAGCGTCAGCAGTATTTGATTTAACTTCAAGCAATGCGTCTGTCTGTTTTGTTACTGCAGTGTAAGTTGCTTTTGAAAGTTCTTCATCATCAGCGATAGCGGTTTCACCTGCTGATGCAACTTCTGCAACAAGACGTGCATTTGAAAGTGATGCAGCATCTGTGTATTTAGAAGCATCTGCTTTTCTGATAACTACAACCTGTTTGTTAAGGATATAAGGGATAGAGAAGTCAAGGTTTTCTTCTCTTTCTTCTGTCATTGTGAAACCGTTCCAGATACAGTCGATTGTTTTTGCTTCAAGTTCAATTTCTTTAGTATCCCAGTTGATTTCTACGAAATCAGGTTCAACACCGAGTTTTTCACAAACTGCTTCAGCAAATTCTGTGTCAAAGCCTACAAAGTTGCCATTATCATCAGTATAGTTCATAGGAGCATATACTGTGTAACCAATTGTCATTTTACCTTTTTCTTTTATGTATTCAAGGTCAGACTCGCCTTCTGCACGTGATTCAACTTCTTCAGGTTCAACAAGGTTATCAGCCAATTCATATTTGGTTGCGATTTCTTTCAAAGTTCCGTCTTCATAGAGTTCTGCAATGATTTTGTTAACTTCATCAACTACGTCACTGCCTGTACGGAAACCGATGCCGTATTCTTCTACAGCGAGGTCAAGACCATCAATAGTCATAAGGTCAGCATAATTTGTAGCTACTGTTTCACTACCGCATGCAGCAAGTGCAAATACCATACATGCAGCCATAAGCAAAGCAATAATTTTTTTCATAATAATTCTCTCCGTTTCAATTATGTAATTATTAAATGCCTTAATCAAGGCACGTGTTTATTATACGACAAAACTTTATCAAAGTAAAGTGCTAAATTGATAAAACCGTCAATTTTGTGAATATTTCACATCATAGATATCAGTTTTCGTTAATATGTTGTTGGTTTTTCATTCTTTTTAAACTTATTGTGAGCATAATGATGGCCAAAACAACAGTAACAAAAGCAACAATTTGAGAAATACGTACCGGACCTAAGTACAAACTGTCAAGACGCATTCCCTCTATCCACAATCGTCCAGCACCGTAAGAGAGCAGATATGTCCAGAACACCTGACCGTCAAATTTTTTTCTGCCTATAAGACGTATAAGTATAATTGTTACACCTATATTCCACAACGATTCATAAAGGAATGTGGGGTGAACTTCTGCCCATGTGGTAAGTGTGGCATCAGTATAGAGTTTCATTCTCCATGGCACAAGGCTGCTTGCAGGAGCGCCAAACGCTTCACGGTTTACAAAATTTCCCCATCGTCCGACAGCCTGACCAATAGCAAGACCTATACATCCGACATCCATACATTTCAAAGGATTGATTTTTTTGATTTTACAATATATAAGTACTGCGGCAACTGCACCTATAACTGCGCCATATATAGCAATGCCGCCTTCCCAGATTTTAAAGACATCTGAAAATCTGTTTTTATAACTGTCCCATTTGAATATAACGTAATACATCCTTGCGCATATAACTGCTGACGGTGCACCGAATATAACCATATCAAATATTGTATCTTCGCTGACATCATGCTTTTTGCCTATACGCAGACACACGGCAATCGCCAGTATAAGACCGACAGCAATTATTATGCCGTACCAATGTATATTCGTTCCAAAAAAGTTTGTATCCGGATTGAATATCAAATTGAATCCCGGAAATTCAATCGGTCCGTAAAAACCACGTTGTGCAAGGTTTGGCGTTTTGCTTATATCACCCATTCTTCCGCCTCCTTACGATACTATAGAAACAGCCTTGTTTTCTTTTGTAAATACATCGTTAAGACGTTCAGTTACATATTCAACATCAACCGTTTCAAATACTTTATGGAAATTAAAAATATTTATACCGTTCAAAATATTACGCAAAACCATTGTTCCGATACTTTCAACATCATTAAATCCACGTGCAAATCCACCCATAACAGCGTTGCGGACACGGTTGAAATCATCTTCATTTATGCCGTCTGATTTAAGTTTATCAATTGCCTGCTCTATACGTTCGCAGACTTCTTCAGGTTTTTCACTTTCTCCGCCGAAAACAACGCACGCAAACTGCGGTTCGCACATTATATCTGTGGCAAAATTGGCGTTTATCAGACCTTGTTCATACATATCATTATAAAGATCACTGCTTCTGCCGGCAATTAGTTTTACAAGGATTTTCATAGCAATCTCAGTTTTAAGAAGTTCATCGCCACCAGATAAATCATTTATTTTATAACCCATATTGAAAAGCGGTATTGCAACATCAAGTTTAGAACGTATTTCATCTTTATATGCACCATTGGGCTCTTCCGGATAAAGAGAAACAGCCGCCTCGCCTGTTCCTTCTTTAACAATTGCCTCATCAACGATTTTAGCAATATCTTCAGGCTCCACGTCCCCCACAACACAAACCGCCATATTGGACGGATCATAAAACGTATTATAGCATTGATACAATACGTCTTTATCAATCTGTGCAATACTTTCAACAGTACCTGCTATATCTATTTTAACGGGGTGGTTTTCATAAAGTGCTTTAAGGAGATTAAACTGAACCTGCCAGTCCGGGTCATCATCATACATACGTATTTCCTGACCGATTATCCCCTGCTCTTTCTCTACATTTTCATCTGTAAAATACGGCTCCTGAACGTACGAGAGAAGATGCGCAAAGTTTTCATTGAAATTGTCTGTACATGAAAACAGATAGCAAGTGCAGTTAAACGATGTAAAAGCATTTGCATTGGCTCCATACTTTGCAAATTTGTCAAAAGCATTCGTGCCGTCTGGTTGTTCAAACATTTTATGCTCTAAAAAGTGTGCAATTCCGTCAGGTACGGTGACGGGTTCTTTTTCGTCTTTTGGAATAAAGGAACTGTCTATTGAACCGTAGCGTGTACCAAATATAGCATACTTTTTAACAAAACCAGGTTTGGGAATAACAAATACACCAAGACCGCTTTTGTGCTCGCCGACATACATCACTTCGCCGATTAACTTATTCTCTATTTTATTAAGTTGCATTATTCTTCTCTACCTTTCAAAAAATAAACTGTATCAAGAGTAACGTTTTCAAACGCCTCTGTTATTTTGTCAAGTGTAACAGCACGGACATTTTCTATAGCCTCATCAACCGTTACAACCTTGCCGGCAAGCAACTGACCAAGATAAAAACTTCTTATCATATACGGACTGTCCAGATATGAACGGTACTGATTTATTATGAAATCTTTTGAAATTTCAAGTTCGTCCTCTGTGATTTTACCTGCTTTCACATCATCTAATTGCTGAAGTATTTCTGTTTTTGCACGTTCATAATTTTTAAATTCAATTCCTGAACTTATAAGCATAACTTTGGAATACTTGTCGAGCCTGCTTGATACGTAATATGCAAGCGAAGATTTTTCCCTCACATTATTAAAAAGTTTAGAATGTGCACCCGAGCCGAACACACTGTTGCCTACCAGAAGCGGATAGTAAAGTTCATCATCAGCACCAATAAATGTACGCAACCCCATGGCAAGTTTGCCTTGTGCAACATCAAAAGATTCTTCCACATTTTTTACATCACGTTTTTTCGCATCTGTATATTCCATCTCAACAGGCGTTATATCAAAATCATATTTGCCGATTATCTCTTGCGTGATTTTTATTGCCTCATCAATATCACAGTCACCGACAACAAATATATCGACCGGGCTTGATGTAATAATATTTTTATAATGCTGATACAGATTTTCGCTATTGAGTTGGGGAAGATCATCTACATAACCATACTCGTTGATGCCACCGCTTTCACCCTCGCACATTTCCTCCATACACCGAAAATCCGCATAGGCACGTTTATCGTTTATAAGACTTTCTATGTTATCTTTTAAATTCTTCTTTTCTGTTTCAACATAACTTTCAACAAATTTTCCGTTTTCCGTGGCAGGATTAAACATAAACTCAAACATAAGTCTGATTACATCCGAAATAACATTTTCTCCGCAAACAGACGAATTCACCGCACTGCAGGAAGCCACAAGCGACTGTACAGCGCCCCTGCGTGAAACAGAAACATCATAAACGGTGCCATAAAGCGATTCTGTATAACGTGTGATATCCCTCATTGACGGATATGACGCCGTACCCGATTTAAGTACGCCCGAAAGAAGCGAATTTTTAGTAACTTCTTCTCTGGAAACAGGTCTGTGCAGATACAAAGACACAGATACCGTCTTGTATTTATCATCATTTATATAATATAAATTTATTCCTTTGCTTATATTGAACTTTTGCAATTCATACATTGATTTTTCCTCCTGCAACTTTACTTGGAACAACTGATAACGTCATTTAATAGTATACCATATTTTTTCAAAAATACCAACAAATTTATTTATTTTAATATTGTGCACCGCATTATGTAAATTTACACAATAAAAAAATTCACTTTACGGTTGTTTTACGATGTCAACACGCACAAAAAAAATAAGATTTATTTGTTATAAATTACAGAATTTTCATTTTTAGATTGCAACTTTGTTGACAATATTAAACAAGTTTAATATAATTAGTAGAGAAAAGGTTGGTATTGCCAAATCGACGGTACTGACCAATACCGTTCAAAAGGAGTTATACCAATGGAAATCACTAATGTGAAAATCAGAAAAATCAGTTCAGACGGTAAAATGAAAGCTGTTGCTTCCGTTACGTTTGACGATGCATTTGTAGTTCATGACATCAAAGTTATCGAAAATGAAGACAAGGTGTTTGTTGCAATGCCAAATCGCAGAATGAAAGACGGTACTTTTAAAGATGTTGCTCACCCTGTTAATTTCGAAACAAGAAAATACATAGAGGAAATCATCATCAATGCATATAACGAAGCTGAAGAACCTGCAGAGGAAATCTAATCGTTCTTGAGAATTTGTTGTGATTTTCGGACCGCATCTTAAAAAGATGCGGTTTTTATTTGCTTTTTTCCACAAAAAGTTGTATACTGTAAATATATTTGAAAAAGGAGGATGTCCGATGCCTGTATACCCACAAAACTTACACACTCACGGTACTTTCTGTGACGGCAGATACGAATACGAAGAAACTGTCAGACACGCCATAAAACTCGGCTTTGACTCAATAGGTTTTTCCGGACATTCATACACTTCGTTTGATTTAGAACCTTGTATGACAATAGACGGTACTGAATTATATAAAAAACGAATTGCTCAACTTAAAGCGAAGTATGATGGTATAATTGATATATTCTGCGGAGTGGAATTTGATGTTTTTTCGGAAGATGATCCTACCGACTACGACTATGTTATTGGCGATGCACACTATATAAAAAAAAATAACGAATATCTTGTTATAGACTACTCTGACCCGAACACCATAACAGATATCATACAAAAACATTATAGCGGGGACAGTTTAAAATTCGTTCGTGATTATTATGAAACAATGACACTTGTAACCACTTTACCAAAATGTGATATAGTCGGTCATTTTGACCTCATCACCAAGCATTGTGAAAAACACAGCATTATAGACACAGATTCCAAATCATACAAAAACTATGCGCTTGATGCTGTTACGGCAATTGCAGAAAAAGTTAAAGTATTTGAGATAAACGTAGGTGCAATAGCAAGAGGATACCGCCTAACACCATATCCTGCGCCGTTTATTTTAAAAAGAATAAAAGAACTCGGCTGCGGAGTTGTAATAAGTTCCGACTGCCACGATATAAGTTATCTTGACACTAATTTTGACGTAGGTATAGACCTTGCAAAACAATGCGGATTCAATGAGGTACTGATACTCACAAAAAACGGATTTAAAGGAATAAAAATATAAGCAAACAAAACTAAAAGGACATCCATTAAGGATGTCCTTTTGAATTTTAATTGATATTCCAATTAGATTTCTGCAAAGTATTTGATTGTTCTTACCATCTGGCTTGTGTAACTGTTTTCATTGTCATACCAAGAAACAACCTGTACTTCATAAAGATCATCAGAAATTTTTGCAACCATTGTCTGTGTTGCATCAAAGAGTGAACCGTATGTGATACCTACGATATCAGAAGAAACGATTTCATCTTCATTGTAACCGAAAGATTCAGAACTTGCAGCTTTCATAGCAGCGTTGATTGCTTCTTTAGTTACATCTTTACCTTTTACAACTGCTGTAAGGATTGTTGTTGAACCTGTTGGAACGGGAACACGCTGTGCAGCACCGATGAGTTTGCCGTTGAGTTCAGGAATAACAAGACCGATTGCTTTTGCAGCACCTGTTGAGTTAGGAACGATGTTAACAGCACCTGCTCTTGCACGTCTGAGGTCGCCTTTTCTGTGAGGACCGTCAAGAATCATCTGGTCGCCTGTGTAAGCATGGATTGTAGCCATGATACCACTCTGGATAGGAGCAAAGTCGTTGAGTGCTTTTGCCATAGGAGCAAGGCAGTTTGTTGTGCAAGATGCAGCTGAAATGATTGTGTCATCAGCAGTAAGTGTGTTTTCGTTTACGCTGTAAACGATTGTTTTAAGGTCATTACCTGCAGGAGCAGAAATAACAACTTTTTTAGCGCCGGCATCGATGTGAGCCTGGCTCTTTTCTTTAGAGCAGTAGAAACCTGTACATTCTAAAACAACGTCTACACCGATTTCTCCCCAAGGAAGATCAGCAGCTTTGGGTTCGCTGTAGATTGTGATTTTTTTACCGTCAACGATAATAGCGCCTTCTGCAGCTTCTACAGTGTGGCCATCGTATCTGCCCTGTGAAGAATCGTACTTGAGAAGATGTGCAAGCATTTTGGGATCTGTAAGATCGTTGATTGCAACTACTTCATAACCTTCTGCACCAAACATTTGTCTGAAAGCAAGTCTACCAATACGGCCAAAACCGTTAATTGCAACTTTTACATTTGCCATTTTTATAAATCCTCCTAATTTTTTATTTTTTTAAAATGGTTTTATACCTTATATATTATACTACTTTTTACAAAAAATATCAACTGAATTACATATATTGGAAAAAGAAAAACGTATTCATTAGAATGAAATGATAAAATAAACGTAGACATAAAAAAAACG
>JAZNPF010000027.1:0-61258 GCA_045589495.1 Clostridia bacterium | reverse complement strand
ATATAGCAGTCAAACAATTATGTCAAGCAAAGTAAGTAATTATCCACATTTTGGGCGATATTCCCATTGAAAATTTTGTATATTTATGATAATATATTTATATATTTGAATTTATTTGTAACGGAGGTAATGTTTTGAACAGAAAAAGCGGAGTATTGATGCATATTTCTTCTATGTTTGGCGACTACTCTATAGGAAGTTTCAGCAATGAAGCAAAGTATTTTATTGATTTCTTATCAGAATGTGGATATACATACTGGCAGGTTCTTCCGTTCTGCCCGTCTGATGAGTGTAATTCACCATATAAATCACCGTCTGCTTTTGCGGGAAATCCTTATTTTGTGGATTTGGAACAGTTAAAAAATAAAGGATTGCTTACAGAGGATGAACTTATCAGCCAGAAGCAACACAATCCGTATGTTTGTGAATATGAACGTTTATTCAATGAACGTCTGAAGATACTAAAAACCGCTTCTTTAAGAGTAGGTAATAAGGATAAAATAGAAAGTTTCATATCTCAAAATACCTACCTTGATAATTTCTGTAAATTTATGGCATTAAAAAATGCCAACAACAATAATGCATGGTATGAATGGCAAAACGACGTTTATGATGAAGATGACATTTTTATGTGGAAATTTATTCAGTATGAATTTTTTGAACAATGGGCACAAATAAAGAAATATGCAAACGGAAAAGGAATTAAAATAATCGGCGATATTCCTATTTACGTAGACCTTGACAGCAGCGACGTATGGGCGGATAAACACTTGTTTCTATTAGATAGCGAAAATAAACCGGTTTTAGTGGCAGGTGTCCCACCTGATTATTTCAGTGCCGACGGTCAATTATGGGGCAACCCAATATATAATTGGGCTGAAATGGAAAAAGAAGATTTCCGTTGGTGGAAAGACAGAATTTTGCATATAACAAAAATGTTTGACGGTGTTCGTATTGACCACTTCAGAGGAATTGAATCTTTCTGGGAAGTTCCCGGCGACGCCAAAACTGCAAAAGAAGGAAAAATGAGTAAAGGTCCGGGAATCAAACTTATAAACGCCATAAAGCAAGTTGCAGGTAATGCACTTATTATTGCCGAAGATTTAGGACTTATAACTGATGATGTTATAAAACTTGTAAACGAAAGTGGATTTCCGGGAATGAGAGTTTTTCAATTTGCATTTATGGGTGACAGCAAATCCACACATCTTCCGCACAACTATATAAATAATTGCATCGCATACACAGGAACACATGATAATAATACACTTCTGGGATATCTTTGGGAACTTGATGAAAACACACGTAAATATATGCTTGAATACTGTGGATATAAAGGTGATGACTGGAGTGGCGGCTGTGAGTATATTATACGTACAATGATGGCTTCATCTGCCGGTGTTGTCATTATGCCAATACAGGATTTGCTTGGATATGGTTCCGACACAAGACTGAACACACCGGGAAGAGCAGACGGTAACTGGGCATACAGAATAACTAAAGAGCAACTTGACAGCATTGATAAAAACAAATTCAAACGTCTTAATGAAATTTATTCAAGAATATAACAGACAAAACCCGTTCATAAGAACGGGTTTTGTCTGTTATATAAGTTCAAAATCAAATACTCTGCATTCTCTGCAGCCGTGAGTTTCAAGTGGTGTAAAAATAATTTTTTTAACTTTCTTTCCAACCAGATGATACACAAGTCGCTGAAAGTTATTTTTTACATCAATAATTTCCTTATTTCCATCAGCTAAGATTATATCAATTCGATAATCTTTTATAAGCGTCTGGGGTAATTTGAAATCAGGTTCATTAAGTTTATATCTGCAAGGCATATTATTATAACTTCTGTTAAGATTACTGTCAAAAACAAATCTTATTTTCTCAACAAATGTTTCTGTATTGAAACTGTACTCTATACTTTCTCCCCTTTTACCAATCCAGCAATTTTCCTCTCCCCTGTCTTTTCCGTTACGCACAATTTCTTCACTGCAAACAGCAGATTTTGTTGTTTCAGATATTTCTCTCTTCTGCCACGGTAGATAACAGTCGTCAATCATAAGTTTCTGTTGAAGTTTTTTAATATCAATTTTATCAATATCACAATTTTCATTCACCGCCATAGCAACTGCTGTACCAATTGCCTGTCCTAAAATCGAGCATGTAGCCATTACTCTGGACGAACTTAATGCTGCATGAGTTACACTTATATTACGTCCCGCAAAAACAAGATTTTCTATGTTTTTTGAAATAAGACTTCTCAATGGGATCCCCCATGGACTTGGTGCAGGATGAAATATTGTCGGATATCCTTTGTTATAATAAAAACCTTCCGGAAAATGGTCATCCATCGTCCAACCGCCATAAGCAATCAAATCATCAAATTTTCCTTCTGATTCAACATCATTCTGATTTACTATATATTTACCGACATATCTTCTGCTTTCACGTTTACCGGGAAGAAAACCAATCCATTCAAGTTCCCAGTTGTCTGCACCGTGTTCGCCTTTGTTCTTCATATGATCCCATATACCGTATGCAATCTTTAAAAGTTCATCACGGCATCGGTCTGTATCGTGAATACAATCCCACTCACCGCCAAGTTCCAACCACCAGAAATTTGTATCCATAGGATGCTCTTTGTACGGAAGATCAGCATCAGTTTCGTATGTATACGCCCATGAAGGCGGAATAAACTCAACCTTGTGGTCAGTTTCTCTTATCTGAAACATGCAACTCATTCCCATTGTCTTTTTATCTGCTATATCAGGAGGAATAGTTTCGTTAAAATCTTTTTTTGCTTCTCTTCCATACATAAATTCTGCACCACTTAAAGGAGCAAGAACAGAATCTCCGGAACAATCCGCAAAGTATTTTGCTTCAACTATATGATAAGTTTCTGCATTAGATTGCCATGCCTTTATGCTTTTAATCCTGTTGCCATCCATTGTTGCATCTAAACAACTTGAATTAAGAAGCAAAGTTAAGTTAGGTTCCGATTTTGCCTTTCCGTATAGAACAGAATCCCACAAAGGATATTTAAGTTGTTTGTTGTAATAAAAATTTTCCAGTATAATTTCTTCTATAATCCCTGTTTCACGGTTGTCTTTTCCGTGAGCACCGCATATCCACATACGCACTTCTTCAGATGCATTTCCTCCCAAAACAGGTCTGTCTTGTACAAGTACTGTTTTAATTCCGTTACGTGAAGCCGCCACGGCACAGCAAAGTCCCGCAAGACCACCGCCTATTATACATAAATCTGTTTTATAATTCAATGTTCTCATATTCAAATTTCCTTTGTAAATTTAACTTCGTTTTTGTTTTCTGTACTCACCTGGTGACATATTCATTTCTTTTTTAAAGACATTTGTAAAATAATTTGAACTTCCAAACCCTACAGACAATGCTATTTCAGTAACTGTAAGTTCAGAATGAATAAGTAAAGATTTTGCATCTTCAAGGCGCAAGTCGGTAAGATATTCCCTTATACTCTTTCCAGTATGATTTTTAAACTGATGACTTATGTGCGATCTGCTGCACGCAAGATGCTTACACAAATCATCTGACGAAATATTTTGCGTTCGGTTCAGTTTTAAATAACGTTCAACTTTTTCAATAATATTCATATTTTCGTTTGTTTTTGCAACAGTCTTGATGAACGCAAGTTCAAGCATATCACAAAGAGGTGCTACTAGTGTATCGACAAACGACTTTGGTACGTCAGGCTTTAATGATTTATATGCAGCACTTAAATTTTCTTTTGGTATTGAGTATTTTTTTGAAACGCGGTTTATATAACTTTCGCTTTCATCACTTCTATAACCACTTACACATATAAACCCGACAATTTTCCCCTCTTTGCAAACCGGATATACAATTTCTTTTACACCGGCATAGCAAACACCACAAAAAGAACCATAAGTGCATTTTTGCTTGACACATTCCTGCTTTTCAATACAATGTTTCCATGCATCAGGGAAAGTTTTTATATATGCACAATAAGAATTATCATGGATATTAAATGTAATAAGTTCATTTGAAACCGCCAATGCATCATCACCATTCAAATGCAAGGTCACAGACAGATTATGTTCTCTTTTTAAAAAGTGAATATAATTTTTGATAGCAGTTATATCATGCACAACTCATCACCGCCCAATATAATTTATTATATCAATTTGATATTAGCACATTTTTATTGGTTATACCACGAAAAATGAGCATAAACATTAAGTTTTTGTGCAAAAACAAAAAGCAGGGATTTCTCCCTGCCCAAGTAATCAGTTTAATGTTTTAAGTGTTTTCATAATGTCATTGTGTGCAAAAAAATCTGATAACATTTTATACTTCATATATAATTCTTTATAGACACTACTGTTTATTGGATTTGGTTTAAAAACAGTATCTTTAACTTTTTTCATATTTCTTGAAGCCTCTTTGATATCAGTATATCCATTTTTATTGACTGCTCCTAGAACTGCACTTCCGTATGCACACGCCTGACTTGTTCCGGACAGATAAATCTCTCTTTCCGTTACATCCGCATATATCTGCATCAAAAGTTCATCTTTTTCTGCTATTCCTCCTGCCGCGTACAATTTTTCTGTTTTTATACCATTTTCTTCGTAAATCTCAATAATTCTCTTAGTCCCAAATGCAGTTGCTTCAATAAGTGCTCTGTATATTTCTTCAGGAAGAGTATGAATATCAAGACCTACAATCATTCCTGTTAAATCACCGTCAACATAAGGAGTTCTGTTACCATTCCACCAATCAAGTGCTAGCAGGCCATTGGAACCTGGCGGTAACAACTCCGCTTTACTCCTCAGATATTTATGTATATCAACGCCTCTTTTTTCTGCTTCTTTAAAATAAGAGTTCGGAACACAGTTTTTTACAAACCAATCAAAGCTGTCACCAACACAACTTTGACCCGCTTCATAAGCATACAATCCATCTATTATTCCGTCTTTTACATATCCAGAAATTCCCGGAATATCAATAGCCTTATCTCCCAAAAGAATATGACAGGTTGATGTACCAATTATCATTAGCAAATCACCCGGGCTCACTATCCCCAATGCAGGCAAAGCAGCATGTGCATCAATAAAGGCTGGCATTACAGGCGTCCCCTCTTTTAATCCGGTTATCTCCGCCACTTTTTCCGTTATGCATCCTGCCGGCTTGGAAAGTTTAGTTACATCTGTTGAAATTTTAGTTCCAACTATATTTTCAAATTCCGGTGCCAGTTTACTAAGAAAATCTTTATCTGGATAACCGCTTTCTTCATTCCATATAGCCTTAAATCCCGTTGTGCATATACTGTGTGTTTCTTTTCCTGTTAAATACCATACAATCCAGTCGCCTGCCTCTATAAATCTGAATGTATTATCATATAAAGTCATATCTTCTCTCAAAATCTGAAGCACTTTTGGGAAAAGCCATTCACTCGAAATAGTGCCTCCATATTTACTTAACCATTTTACTCCCGTTTTTTGGGCTAAACAATTGATTTCATCAGCATCTTTTTGTGCCGCGTGATGTTTCCATAATTTAACATAAGCATGTGGGTTTTCCTTATATTCATCAAAAAAGCACAAAGGTGTTCCGTCTTCCGCAACAGGTAAAACCGTTGATGCAGTAAAATCGACACCTATCCCCACTATATCGTCTACTGAAATCTTTGCTATATCAATACATTCTTTCAGCACAAAACACAAAACATCAATATAGTCCTGCGGATGTTGAAGTGCATAGTCGGGAGGTAAAGAAGTATCATTGAAAAATGTTTCCGACATTACACCGTGCTTGTATTGGCATACTGACGTTGCAACTTCATCACCTGTTTCTATATCAACAACTACCGCTCTGCCTGATAAAGTACCGAAATCGATTCCTATGCTATATTTACTCATATCCATCCTCCTTACGAAATTTATATAATCTGTAATTTCTCTTTACATGGAAATTCAGGGAATGTTTTGCATATACTGTCCTGATACCAAAAAGCAACCGAGGAAATATCATCCTGCAAAGGAAGGTATTCACGTTCTTTATTCATTAAGTTTCTCCACCCAAGTGCCTGAATCGTAACTCTTATATTTTTTTTGAAATATATAGGATCACAAATATGCCATCTATACATAGAGAATCTCTGGTTTGCCCGATAAAGCCCATCCGGGTGAATTATTTTAGAAAGTCCCGCATACGGAGTGCAAAACTCCTGATATTTTCCACCAATATCAAAATTCCACGAACCGCAAAAATAGTCTTCTGTACCCGTGCCACAAATTGTGGGATATTCTTCATCTCCATCAAGATAGAACTTAATCTCTCCTTCACCCCACCAGCCATTATTGTTTTGTCCCCAAAACATATATGTACCAACATAATGTCCATTTCCTTGAACATTTTCAAGAATTGTATAGTTTTCTTTATAAAGAATTGGATTACATCTTCTGAACTGAGCATGGAAATAGCCGTGACCTTCCGGAATATCCCCTAAAACATAGTCAACCTGATAATATAATGTCACCTTATCCGAATAAAGATTTTCAACAGTTATCTTACAGTTTTTATAAAACGGCATTTCCCAGTAACAGTTAAATCCACGTTTTGGATTTACACAAACCGGTAATGAGGTTAATTGCGCATATTCCTGATAATCTGCAGATGCAAAGAAATCGCATAATGGCACTTCTACCGATGGCGTAGCACTGCCATCCCAATATATCCTAATAATGAGCATTCTGTTTTCACAGCAATTGTCGGTTAACCAGATATGTTTTATAATCCCCGGACCGCAGATGTCTGCCATTTCAAAAATTTCTCCACTTTCAATATCAACACTCGGGGATACTTTCCACCCTTTTCCTAATCTACGTGCGTACTCTTTACCAGTACCATCTTCTGCCATACCTCCTTTTCCTTTTTCCCCGTTAAAATTCTCGGCAGAAATTGACCTGGATTCATAGTTTCTGATTTTTGATATTTCCAACATTTTTCGTATATCCTCCTTGTAAAGTTTTGCATTCTGTAGTATTATAGTAACATATACTCTTAAAAATTGTAATATCAATTATTTGCAAAAAACTTATCATTTATTGACACGTTATTTTAAAGGAGGTGATTTTTTGAAAAAACATTTGCTTTCCCCATATATAAGAGTTGCTATGCATTCTACACTTGTAGCTCCTTTTTTAATACGAAAAAGAGTTATTTTTGATTATGAAATTATTTTTGTTAATGATGGCGTTTGCAATATAATTATAGACGACGTTCCACACTTATGCAAGAAGAATGACGTCGTTTTACTACGACCTGGAACACCTCATAAATTTGAATGTGTAAATAACACTGATTTTGTTCAGCCACACATTCATTTTGATGTTATATATACAGAAAAAAGTGAAGAAACATTTGTATCCTATAAAACAAAAGACGAAATGACGGATTATGAACTTTCTTTAATTCAGGAAGACATTTTAAAAAGCACCAAAATTCCGGATGTATTTACACCATACGATATTGAAAATTTTAAAAAACTTTTCTTTGACATTATCGAACTATTCCAAAAGAAAGATTATAATTATGAAATTTTATGTAAAGTAAAGATGTTGGAACTTCTTGACCGTATATTAAGACAGTTTGAAACACAAAAATCAGAAGAAAATAACATGAGTGTAATTGACAACAGCGTCACACTTATAAAAAGTTATATCGAAAGCAATTACCTGGAGATAATAACATTAGACTCTCTTTCCAAACAATTTTATGTAAACAAATATACATTACTGAGAAGATTTAAAGTACTATATAATCAAAACATAATGACATATTATAGAAATTTAAGATTGAAATATGCAAAAGAAAAGTTGATGCAAACCGATACGCCAATAAAAAGCATATATGAAAAACTGAACTATTCAGACATATATTCTTTCAGTCGGTTTTTCAAATCACATGTTGGGTGTTCACCAAGAACGTTCAGACAAAACAGAACAAATTGACAAAAATATAAATGCTCACTTGCAATAACACCAAGTGAGCATTTTATTATTTTATATTCTCTGATTCCGCAAGCATATTTTCTATAAATATGCCATAACCCCTTGTGGGATCATTTACAAAAACATGTGTAACTGCCCCTATAAGTTTACCGTTCTGTAATATCGGGCTACCTGACACGACTGTTGTCAATAGGGGACAACAAAATTTGAGGAATTTTCTGTACAACAAAATTTGAGGAATTTTCAAATCCAAGTTATGTTATATGTACTTTTATCAATCAACTACACAACCATTGGCATCCACCCATTTTTTGCTGTCTACGTCAACACAAATCAACAACTTATTTAAATCAGTATCGAAAATCTGCTGTCCAAAAGACGGATAATAGCTGAGTCTTTCTGCAGTGCTGCAAATAGTTTTGTGGGTCATATTGATTGTGCGAAAGCCTTTACCTGAGCCATTTTCAAAAAGTTTAAAATTGGTTTCGTTTGTATGATTCCAGTCAGGCTGAAGTGTATATTCAATTCTTCCGCAAAAAGCTCCCGGGTGAATTTCACGCATAACATCCCCGAGTTTTCCTCCGGGGGTTTGGGTAGCCAAACGTTCGATGTTAAAGCTTATCATAGAAACTTCCTGACCGCCGATTAGAATATTACCATCACGGCCATGGTCACCACATTGATTAAACAATGGTAAGTTCACATTTCTTTCGTCGCAACAGTTAATCATGGTGATAGGATGATTGTATCCACAATTAAAATCGTAGTTACCAAAAGTATATCCATAAACATTATGTGCTGCCGCACAATTTAACATAACAACATGTTCTCCGCCCACCTGAATTCCTTCATAGAAATCACCTGATGTAACATTGTCATAGCGAACAATAAAGTTATTGCTACCATCGGTCATCGTAAGTCCGATACAGCCTTCTTTTGCCATATCTGTTACACCCAAATATGTATTATCACGCTTTCCGCGAAGTCTGACATTTTTCATCTGAACGCGGTCGCAACGACGCAAATCTATACAACGAACAGCTTTCTGATTATGCGCCAATGTCATAGTAATATTTTCGAGATTCAGAACCGCTCCGCTATATAAACCTATGTTTTTCCATTCGGTACGAAAAACAGAATATTCACCTTCTTCTATTTTAGAAAGTGCTTCCTCAGAAACATCAATCTGTACGCCCTCACGATTTTGTTCGAAGCTGAACGATTGTCCGATAATTGCAATTTCCTTATATAAAGCAGGTATCCTGATAGCTGCCATGGGTCCGCCATCTTCAAAATCATAAAAATCATCTACATAGTAAACACCGTTCAAAAGATAAACACTCTTTCCTTCTTCTGCGGCAGTCTTAATAGCTTTGTTTATCACAAGTTCATCATTTTTCCCTGAACAAACAAAATCAATGCCATCCTTTTCATTAAATTTTGAATTCGATGCAGCAACAGTTATAAAAGGTGAAAAACTCATAAAATCTACTCCTTTTTAATTTTTAATCGGGTTAATACCTTAAATATTTAAAAATACTATGGATGCAAGTCCTGTTAAGAAACCTGCAAACTGTATTTTTGTCAGTTTTTCTTTATAAAATACTTTTGAAACAACATATGTAACAATAATTCCGCCTGCCGAAATCAGCGGAAACATAACGGATACAGCCATTGTTCCCGATAACACCATAACAAGCAAATTAACAATACCATTCATAGCACCGGAAGCAACAGTAATAAACCGAGCATGATAAAAATTGCTTTTGAAATTATCTTTATTTGTTACCAAAGTGGCTACTGCAAAAATCAAAAACACAATTGCGAGAGAAATTATCATAAATTCATTTTTGTATTCACCATCGAATTTAATTTGTTGCATTTTCTGAACGGTTGAACAAAGACCATTGCCGGCAAACGAAAGAAAAACAAATAAAAGCCATTTTGGTGTAATAGGACACTTGTCATTATTCTTGTTCACAAGGAAAAGCGAAATCGCAAGCAATCCAAGACCAATTATAAAATATATGCTTATTGGTTCCCTGAGAAAAGCAATTCCGTAAAAGGTTGGAATCATAAGTGAATATGAAATCATAAGTGACGAAAGTGACAAAGAACCATTTGCAATAGCAAGCATACCAGATAGTGAAGCGGTTGAAAATGACAAAGCAAAGGCTATAGAATACGAAACAATTCCAGGATTCCAGCTAATATTCTTTGAAGTAACAAGAAAGAACATCATTGAAAAAAGTGCTGTAAGGGATGAAAACAGATATGTTCCGCTTGTACCCGTCTTTTCTGTATAGAATTTTTTAGCAATGTTCTGACCGGAAACGCCGGCTATTATAATTATCAAATATATAATATTCATACGTTATGGCTCCTTCCTATTTTCAGCCGATAATACAAACACTCCCCATCAACCGTATAAATTGTAACACGACATATTAATTTTTGTAAATAAATTATATTCTTTAAATATTGCAATATCTTCCCAACTATTATATAATATTGTTTGGAGGAGGCGTTAAAAATGATTATAAAATACAATACAGAAAAGTTGCGACGTATTATAACCGATATAACCACCTTGACTGGAATAAGCGTAGCCGTATTAGATACAGATTGTAAAACCATAATAAGAGGTCCCCTCAGCAAAGAGTATTGCTCATTGCTGCAAACAATAGAAATTGAAAAAAAGTATTGCAAACAGTGTGATACGAGAATCTTAAACCGATGCCGTTCCTCTAAAAATTTGGAAAGTCACATATGCAGAGCGGGTCTTTATGATTCTGCAATGCCCATTATAAAAGACGATAACATCGTCGGATATGTCATAATGGGGCAGGTACGTTCTATGGACTCTCCTGCTCTGCCTAAATATTTACCTGATACAGATGATCGAACACTTAAAAAATTAAATAAAATCTATGAACAGACGCCATTTATTTCAAAAAATCAATTGGAAGCACTGTATGATCTTCTGCCTCACATTCTATTTGATAGTGCGATTGAGTTTGTGTATGATCCTGTTGCAATTGATATACTGAAGTTTATTGATGCAAATTTGCAAGCGGATTTAAGTATAAAACAGCTATGTGAAAGATTTTATATATCAAAAAACCGATTATTTGCAATTTTTCGGGAAAACCTGGGGTGCACTGTTGTAGGATATATTAATGAACAACGCATCAAACGTGCAAAAGACCTTCTTAAGCATTCAAATGATTCTGTCTTTAACATTGCCGAAAAGGTAGGTATTTATAATTATACATATTTCTGTAAACTATTTAAAAAGTTCAGTGGAGTCACACCCACTGAATACAGAAAAAAGCCATAATAGGTTTACGTAAAAATGCTCACCTATAGAATATAAGTGAGCATTAATATTATTTAGTTTTCTGCCTCAGCCAACATATTTTCAATAAAAATTCCATACCCACGGGTTGGATCATTCACAAAAACATGAGTAACTGCTCCAACTAATTTACCATTCTGAATTATCGGCGAACCCGACATTCCCTGAAGTATCCCTCCGGTTTCCGACAGAAGAACTGGATCAGTAACTTTAATAATCATACATTTTGTATCAGCATTTTGTCTTTGCGTAACCTTCTGTATTTCAATATCATATTTATTTACCGTTTCCCCGTCTATACAAGTTAAAATCTGAGCATCACCCTCAACAATTTCTGATCGTGATGCGGCAAAGACTTTTTCGTATTTAAATGCTTCACCAGATATTACTTGTCCATATATTCCGCATTCAGTATTTTTTTCTACACTGCCTACTGCACTATCCATTTTAAAAGTACCGCGCAATTCACCGGGAGAACCTTTTTCTCCTTTTTTAACAGATAAAATTTCTGCTATTAACACTTCGCCCTTTTCTACAGGGAAAATTTTTCCCGTGTCACTGTCTGCTATACCATGTCCCAATGCACCATACGAATTGCTTTGCGGTTCATAAAATGTCATCGTGCCGATACCGGCAATAGAAGAACGTACCCAAATACCAAGTTTTAAAGAATCATTGGTATCTTTGCACGGAGTTAAACTATACTTTAATCTTGAATTATTTCTATCCAGTGTAACAGTAACTGCATTTCCGCCTGAATTTTTTACACATTTTGAAAATTCGGACGCGTTTCTGACACTTTCTCCGTTAATTTCTTTTATTATATCACCTGATTTAATTCCTACGTCACCCGCTGGAGAAACCATTCTTCCGTCACTTGAAGGAAAATTTGAAACTCCTACAACCACAAGTCCGTCAGCATAGATTTTTACGCCGATGCTGTTTCCGCAAGGTATAACTTCCGGTGTAGGAATAACATTGACTTTTACCGTTTTAACCGGTATAAATCCAATCAATTTAACTTCAGCAAAGTAATTATCATTTGAATAATCAATATCATTTCCTCGTAAAACTCCTCCTGCATCAGTCTTTACGTCTACAGTAAAAATCTTACCTAAATCCAATTTTTCGTTGTCAAAAAGAATTATTTCGTCAGGAATAGAAAATACTATTGCCGTAACACCAATTATTAAAATTAAAAAAACGGCAGATATCAACACCTTTATATTAAATATTTTTTTCATTTTTACACTCCCGAGTTAATTGTTACACGATTAAATTAACCCGTGAGCAAGAGTAATATGTTGATTATTTATTTGAAATTATGCAAAAAACAACCTGCAAACCCACACACTTAAAATTATACCAACTGTATCAGCTGTTAACGCACATCGAAGTGTATGCCGTGTATCTGTTGCTTTTGATGCGCCAAAATATACTGCTAATGTATAAAATGTCGTTTCTGTACTTCCCATCATAACCGCAGCAACTCTTCCGGCAAATGAATCTACTCCGTAATTTGTGAAAATATCCGTAGCCATTGCTAGAGATGCACCTCCGGACACAGGTCGCATAAGTGCAAACGGAACAATTTCAGACGGAATTTTTAAAAAATCCGTAACAGGCTGTATAAGACTTATCAAAATTTCAAGTGCTCCGGATTCACGGAACATTCCAAGTGCTGCCAAAAGCCCCAGAATTGGCGGTATAATGCCTACGCCAATGTGAAGCCCTTCTTTTGCGCCTTCTAAAAAAGCGGAATATACATTTACTTTTTTAAAAACACCAAAAAGAATTATTCCGGCAATGGAAACTGGCACAGCGTATACGGATACTGAATTTAAAAAATATGTCATGTGTTATTTTGCCCTCCCTATATAACAGTAAGATGCACATATTTTCGCCATTACAATTCCGCAAACTGCCGCACACACCGATACTATCCATATAGGAAGTATAATTTCAGATGGTGCCGAACTACCCATTGATGCACGTATTCCAATCATTGTTGACGGTACCAGTTGAATTGATGCAGAGTTAATGACAGCAAACATACACATTGCATTTGATGCTTTATTTGAATTACCGTTTATTCTGTCGAGTTCCTGCATCGCTTTAATTCCAAGAGGCGTTGCTGCATTTGCAAGCCCCAAAATATTTGCTACCATATTGGCAGATACTGCTTCCATTGCATTTTTTTCTTTTTTCAGTTCGGGAAATATTATTCGGTTTACAGGTCTTATGAGCCGTGTAAATACACGAACCAATCCACTCTGTTCTGCTATCTTCATAAGTCCGCACCAAAACGCAGTTACACCTATAAAGCCCAGCACCGTCTGTACTCCGTTATTGGCACCATCGAATGCTGCCTGAACCACATTTTCCAATCTGCCTTCCAGTGCACCTACAACAATTGAAAAAAGCATCATAAACGCCCATATATAATTGATCATAAAATAAAAATCCCCCTTCGGTATAACCTATGAGGGATTTTGTTATAATATTATTGTTCTTACAGCAAAAACGACGGCATATCACGTTTTTCTCGTTTTTCTTCCTGTATAGCAGGTGCCTTGCCGCTTGTGAGTGCCTCTATACCAAGACGTATTGCTTCAGAACGTGAAACAGAATATTTTTCACAATAATCATCCAGTGCTTTTACCGTATCAGCATTTAATCTGAAACTGAATTTATCTGCCTTTGGATTGTCAGATTTAGGTCTTCCTACTTTAGCCATAAAACCTCTCCTTTTATTTTTGTCTTACATAAATTATATATTATCATAATAAATATGTCAACATATATTTGAAAGAAGGTCTTAATTTTATGTACAGCACTAACACAATGCTATCTAAAAATCTTGACGGAACATACGATATTATTATTTCTGTCTATCCACCCTGTTCAGCAGAATTTTCAAATGAACTTTCAACCGTCGATGGTGATATGCCTTCAAAAAAGAAAATACGTGCAGTAAAAATCGTTATAGCAGGTCTTATTGCAATATCAATTCCATTTTACTGTTTAAGCAATAAAAATCAACGATATGCAATGTCTTATGTATATTTTGGTTCGCACGCGAGTCAATTGGAATACATTGCTTTAGCAAAAAACACTCTTTCTGCAGTTTCTCCGTCATATTTTGATATACAAAGCGATGGCTCGGTAAAAATAAACTATATTTCTGAAAGTTATATAAACAAAGTAAAGAGTATGGGACTTAAAGTAACACCGTTTTTGTCTAACCACTGGAACAGAGCAGCGGGAGTTGCGGCACTGGAAAATATGGATGCCACTGTAAACACCATAGTAAATGCGATAAATGAATATAATCTTGACGGCGTAAATATTGATATTGAAAACGTAACACACACCCATAAAGATAAATACACCGAACTTGTCAAACGTCTGCGTCTTGCTTTACCAACGTCCAAAGAGGTTTCTGTGGCTGTAGCAGCAAACCCTTACAACTGGACAACGGGATGGCACGGTTCGTACGACTACTCTGCGTTGTCTAACTATGCCGATTACATTTTTATTATGGCATACGACGAACACTACGAAGGCGGTGACGCAGGACCGGTTGCCAGTATGAAATTTGTGGAGGATTCGATACGCTATGCTCTGGAAGAATGTCCACCGGAAAAAATCGTATTAGGAATACCCTTTTTCGGAAGAATATGGTCAACTGACACAAACAATATAAACGGTATTGGCATATCAAATAATCGAATTGAAAAGATAATATCTGATACCGGCGGTAAAATAACATTTGACGAAGAATATATGAGTCCAAAGGCAGAGTTTACAATTAAAAAAGGTGAAAGTATAACCGTATCCGGAAAAACATTAACTGCAGGGAACTATGTTGTATGGTTCGAAAATGATGATTCAATCAAATCAAAACTATCTCTTGTAGATAAATATTCTCTCAAAGGCGCCGGAAACTGGAGTCTTGGCCAGGAAACAAAGGATGTATGGGATTACTATTATACATGGCTGAACGGAAAATATTTTTCTGATATTCTCACCCATTTTGCTAAAGATGATATTCAAAGTGTATCCTCTTTGGGAATAATGCTGGGTACGGGCACGCACACTTTTTCCCCGTACAAATCAATGACACGTGCCGAAATGGCTGTAATTGCCGCACGAATGCTAAATTTATCTTCAACATCATCTTCTATCCCTGAAGACGCCAAAGGACACTGGGCAGAAAAAGAAATTTCAGCAGTATACGGAGCAAAACTTATGGATGGATATCCTGACGGGACATTCAAACCGGATAAAACTGCAAGCAGAGAAGAAGTTTCTGTTTTCCTTTCCCGTGTCACAAAGGCGGACCTGAATTCAGGAAAGGCTGAGTTTATTGACGTTTCCAAAGACAGATGGTCTTATGATGAAATTGCCGCATTGGCAAGCGCCGGAGTTTTATTAGGATACCCTGACGGAACTTTCCGCCCCGAAAACATTATAAACAGAGGAGAAATGGCGGCAGTGCTGAACAGAATATCCTCAAAATAGTTAAAGCCAATCTGTTTGTAAACAGATTGGCTTATTTACATTTTATGTCATATTGAATATCAGATAATGCCGAAAAGCATAAAACCAACTGTATTTATAGCAAAATTTGCAAACATGTGAACAAACCACGATGTATATATGTTATCGCTGCGTGAGTTCAGATAATTGAATATCAGACCACCCAAAAACAATCCCGATAAAGTAATTCCAAACACTCCAACCGAAAACCATCCGGTCATTATTGCGATATGATATACTGCGAACATTGCAGAACTGAATATACTTGCACTCCTCCCCTTTGTTATCCTTTTAAGAGAAAGAAACGCAAATCCACGGAAGAAAAATTCTTCAACAAAAGAATTCACAAAAGAAATATAAATGGAAACTGCAAGAAAATTATCACTGTTTACACCGATATTACCAGTAAGTGCTTTTGTCACACCGCTAAAATCAAATATATCTTTTAGCAACAGATATGCCGCCAATATAACAATATATACTGGAATACAAAGCATAAACGCAGTTTTCATGCCACGCTTGTTGATTTTAAAAAGTTCACGCAAATTAAGTTTTTTGTCAAACAGCGAATATATGAACGGTATCACAAGAAAAAGAATCAGTTTCACTCCTGATTTTAAAAGATATCTGGGCTGAATTATACCATCTATAAACGCCAGCAGAACACAACTCAAAACAACTATACTTACAATAGCGATTATCCTTTTTTTATCTGTCATATCCTCACCCGTCATCATTATTTTTTATAAGGAACACGTGCAGACGGCACCATTTTAGATGCAGGATCTGTATGTATTTCCTGGTCATCAAAAAATATATTTGCTCCAAATGCTTTCAAAACTTCGCTCTTTTCTATGCCGCCAAGGAAAAACACTTCATCAATACGCACATTCCAAGCACGTAAAGTGCGCACCACCCTTTCGTGTGCAGGAGCGTTCCTTGCTGTTACAAGTGCGGTTCGTATAGGCATATTTTCTTCAGGAAATTTTTCCTGAATGATAGAAATAGTTTTCAGTAACTTAGCAAATGGCCCCTCCGGCAAAGGATTTTGCGCATTTTTTTGTTCGTGCTCAGAAAATGCCTGTAAGCCTTGTGCCTGATATATGCGTTCAGCCTCATCAGAAAATATTACCGCATCACCGTCAAATGCAATACGTATTTCCGGTATATCATCATCAGGGTTTATAGGCAAATTTGAATGGTCACATATAATACCTGCCGCAATATTGGCATTTATAGCCTCCTGAACATCATTTTCGTTAGCAGAAAGAAACAAATCCGTTTTAAACGCATCAAGATAAGGAGCAATAGATTTTCCACTCACAAGTGCTGCTCTGCTGATATCAAGATTATAATGCTCAATTGAGTTAAATATTCTCAAACTGGTATCTGCACTATTTTTAGACATAACAATTATTTCTGTAAGATATCTCCCGTCTGCATTCAATTGTTGCAAGGCTTTAACAAGAGGAAATGCAGTTCCGGGCTTGAGAATATCCTTTTCGTGCTGTAACTGATAGTCAGAATAAGCGTTAAGTCCTTCTTTTTCAAAAATTTCGTTTTCAGATTCTAAATCAAACAGCGCTCTTGATGAAACGCCAATTACAAGTTTATCTTCCAGTTTGAACGACATAGGGTATCTCCTTATTTATATTATTTACAGGAATAACGAAATTAAACGCCTCCGGTACAATTTCAAATCCCGTTACTCCGGCATCAATAATTTCTCCGTCAACACATAGCCTTATCATGTCATCAACAGGCGTAATAACTGCTTTTTTACATTTGAGAGATGAAATAATTGTATCAATATTTTTTAGTTGCAAAAAATCACCTTTCATATAATGCGGCAACACTTCCATAAGTTTAATTCTCGATATATTCTTAATTATATTAACGTTTATAAAACCATCCTGAACAGATGCAAGTGGATTGCTTTTTATACCCCCTCCACAGAAACAGCCGTTTGCAACAGAAATCAAAAGCAACTGACCGCTATGTTTAATATCGCCGTCAAGTTCAATATTTAAATTTGCACCATTTTTCTTTATAAGTGTTGCAAAAATTGAAAGCAAGTACGCAAGTGCTCCTGATACGAAAGGTTTTGTTTTCATATTTGCTGTCATATCAGCAACATTACAATCAAATCCGATATTAAACATATTTACGCAATATCCGGTTTTAATATGACCGTTTATATTTGTGCAGTATCTGATGGCATCACACTTTATGCAGCCGCCGTTTATCTGTTCATCTATTTTGTCAAATGTGCCGGCATAATCAAAATTTCTGCAAAAATCATTACCGGTTCCCATAGGCAGTACACCAACTTCTGTTCCTTCATAGGATATTGCACCATTTACTACTTCGTTTAATGTACCATCTCCTCCGCAGGCAATAAAACGTGCAACGCCGTAATTTTTACAATAATCATTAACAAATCTTTGAGCATCACCAACCGCTTTGGTAATGTAAATCTCAACATTTGCGTTTAATTTATTTGCAGTTTCGGTAATATGCTCTGATAATTTGACAATATTTTTACCCTGCCCCGCCATAGGGTTAATTATAAAAACTGTTTTCATATCAATCTCCGAAAAATAATATTTTATTTTAATATCGTACCAACAACAATATTACAAAAGTTGTTAAAATTATACCATTTATGTAATTATTAGTCAATGTAATTATCATTGCGCAATGTTTTTGATCCTTTACAACAAAATGTTTTTAAGATATAATTAAAAAAGAAAATTTTACTTTTTAGAGGAAAAAAGATGAACATATACGATCAAACTTTGAAAATGCTTGAAAACTATTTTAAATCATACGGGGAAAATCCGGCAAAAGCAAAAATCGTTTTTCGAGCAGTATACAAAGAAAAAGTGAGTTCTTTTTCACAAATCAATAATCTTTCAACCACTGTAAAGGAAAGACTCATCAGCGACTTTGAACTTACAAATATTGAATTTTTAACAAAATCCGAAGATGAAAACGCATGCAAATATTTGTTCCGACTATCTGATGGACATACTATTGAAACTGTACTGATGAAACATGATTACGGAAACGGTGTATGCGTTTCCACACAAGTCGGTTGTAATATGAACTGTGCATTTTGCGAAAGCGGAAAACTTAAAAAAATACGAAATCTCAAAACACACGAAATTGTTCAGCAAGTTTTATATATCTCCGATATTTTGAAATTGCCCATATCCCACATTGTTTTGATGGGGATTGGCGAACCTTTTGACAATTATGACAATGTAATGGATTTTATAGATATTATAACTGAGCAGTTAGGAACTGGTATTGCCGCAAGGCATGTGACAATTTCAACCTGTGGTATTACCCCTAAAATTATTGAATACTCAAAACGTGATTGCTTAAACAGTCTTGCAATAAGTTTACACGCACCAAACAATGAACTGCGAAATATTATAATGCCGATAAACAAGAAATATTCTATACAAGAACTAATCAGTGCATCAAAAACTTACACTGAAAAAAGCAACAAAAAAATCACATTTGCATACATAATGATAAAAGATTTAAACGACAGCAACGATTGCGCACTGCAATTAGCAGAACTTGTCAAAGATATAAACTGCTACATAAACCTTATACCCTACAACAAAACACAGTCTGCAAATTATGAACCAAGCGAAAAAAAGCGTATTTCGGAATTTTTTGATATTTTAAAAAAGCACGGAATAAATGTTACTGTAAGACGTGAGTTTGGAAGTGATATGAACGCTGCGTGCGGTCAATTACGTGCCAACTACAGCAAAATAAATTAAAAACCTCAAAACCGTCACTGGAAAGTGATAAGTTTTGAGGTTTTTATTATAAATATTTAATTTAAATATGCAGATAAGCCCTTAATTTATCTACATCACCGTCAAACAAATATGTATTGATACCAACCGCTTTCGCACCATCAATATTTTTGGTGCTGTCATCAACAAACAAACATTCTTCGGCTTCCAGTTCATACTTATTTAGTAAATATTCAAAAATCTCTCTGTCAGGCTTTACCATTCCGATTGTGCCGGAAAAAACCAATCCGTCAAAGCGATCAAAAAGTTGTTTTATCCACTCAACGTCTTTATAAGTGTTTGCAAATCCAATACTGATATTTGACAGTAAATACAATTTCTTATCAGTTTTACAGATATCCAAAATCAACTGTTGCATATCTTTAATGGGAGTCATGGTCCTTACCCAGTTATCATACACCAAGCACGCAAGGTCAGCCATATCAGGCGGTACACGTTCTCGCAATTTTTGCTTCACCTCATCATCGCTGATAGTTCCATCATCCAACTTATCCCAGTAAACACGGTCAAACACAACATCACTTAAGTACTTTTTAGTTTCATTATCACTAACATAAGGTGCGGTCAGTTTTTCCGGAGAAAATTCGCCTAACACATTACCAAAATCAAAAATATAATTCTTTATCACTGTTGTATACCCCTTGATTATAATTCTTTTCACATACATTGTAATATAAAAGCGTACCGCTGGTACGCTTTTAGTTTAGAAATCATTCAGGAATTTCTTCTCCAAGTATTATTGTTATTGTTTTATATGCACCGTTACGATATATTTTAAGCTCAAATCTATCGCCGACTGTATGCTTGTTTTTAAGTTCGTTAAGTTCATCTACTGTTTTAACTTTTTTGCCGTCCGCTTCAACGATTATATCCCCTATTTGAACTCCCGACATATACGCAGGTGAATTAGGACTCATACTGGATACATATATTCCTACTTTCATCTCGTACGCTTTTGCCATCTGCTCAGTAATATTTCTTCCGCCGATACCTATAACGGGACGTCCTCTTACATAACCACTCTGGAGAAGGTCATCAATTATCGGTTTTGCTTCATCAATCGGAATTGCAAATCCAAGACCTTCAAGTTGATCAGACGAAATTTTAGCGGTATTGATACCGATAACTTCACCATACTGATTTACAAGCGGTCCGCCGGAATTACCGGGGTTAATCGCCGCATTTGTCTGCAAAAGAGTCAATTGCTTATTATCAACCGTTATAGAACGGTTAAGCGCACTGATGATTCCGTCAGTAACAGTTCCCGCAAACTCCTGACCAAGAGGATTGCCAATAGCAACGGCAAGTTCTCCCACTTCAAGTTCTGAACTGTTGCCAAGAGTTGCATAAGGAAATGTGCCATCAATCTTTAAAACAGCAAGGTCTGTTCTTGCATCAGAACCTTTAAGAATTGCTTTATATTCTTCACCGGTATTGGTAATGACGTAAATTTCGCTTGCACCTTCAATAACGTGATAATTTGTTACAACATAGCCGTCTTCACTTATAATAACACCTGAACCACTACCTGATTCAACAGTTTCATCATTTCCATAATAATCTTCAGGAAGGAATCCGTAAATTCCGTAACGCTGAATGTTATTATAAGTTACCTTGTTTACAACACCTACAACTGCAGGACCAACCTTTTTAGCAATTTCCGGGATTGTAAGTGGTTTTTTAGAGGCGGAATTTATTATTCCGTGTGCAACATCTTCCTCAGCCGGTTTCTCAGTAGTTGCAACATTACCCTGAAGTTGCTCAAGTGTTATGGAATCATCTTTGAACATAGGTGAAATAAGTGCATAACCTGAAATCGTTACCGCAACCGCAACAATCACCGATAAAATCGCCACAGGCAATTTAACCGTTTTTTTTGATAAACAGCTAATTCTTTTGCCGGCACTTACTTTTTTGTCATTATTTTCCACATCATAACTATACTCGTTATAAGTACCGTGAGTAGTGTTAGTCTGGAAATCATCATTATGCCATTGATAATTATTCATAAAATCCCCTCCTAAGAAGTATCTTAATTATATAATAATTCGATTTTTTTAAAATAAATCATACAAAATATTAACATTTTGTAAACATTACGCAACAGTAAGCGAAAACACAAATTTCGTATGCTTATCCAGTTCGCTTTCAACCCAGATTTTTTCACCGTGATGATTTAAAAGATTTTTAACGATAAACAGTCCAAGTCCAACGCCCGTTTTATCACTGCTTCTGGAATCGTCTGTTTTATAAAATCTGTCAAACAAAAACTTAAGTTTATCAGATTCAATTCCATGTCCTGAATTTTTGATTTCAATATACGCCTTTTTACCTGTCACCCATGTTCTTATCCATATATTTCCGTTATCAGGTGTGAATTTAACGGCATTATGCAAAAGATTGGTTACAATTTGTGTAACAGCATCATTATCAGCAAAAACCTCAGGACTGGCATCGGCAAGATTGAGTTCAACTTCTATGTTTTTTTCATTGATATTTGATTCAAATTTAAATAAGGATTGAACAACACGTTCATTTATACTGAATACACTTTTATTCAGTTCAAACTCTCTGTTCTCCATTTTTGAAATACTGAGCAAATCATTAACAAGTCTTGAAAGACGTTTTGTTTCATCAAGTGCAATTTTAAGATATTTATCTCTGTCTTCACCAGAAATTGTACCGTCAAGAATTCCCTCTATAAATCCCGATATGGTTGTCATCGGCGTTCTTAATTCGTGTGATACATTCGCAACAAATGAACTGCGCATATTTTCCAGATTTTCCAGACTGGTTGCCATTACATTAAAGTTTGTTGCCAGTTCGCCAATTTCGTCGTTTCCGTTGTACTCTACGCGCCTTTGAAAATTGCCTTTGGCAAATTCGGTAACTGCATTACTCATATTTTTAATAGGCTTGGTTATTCTTTTGGAAATGAAATAATATAACAATACAGAAAAACACAGTGTAATCAAAGACATAGAAATAAAGTTTTTAAAAATTCTGCGGTTCATACTTCGTATTTCAGGAACGGGAAGATTAAAGACAACTCCGCCAAAAATCTCACCGTTATTATACATAGGAGCACCAACAGTAAGAGTCGGCTCGTTGAAGAAATCATCCAACATACCAGTTTTATGGTATTCCTCACCTTTTAATATCGGCATTGAAAGTTCCTTGTTCATAGGTGCACCTATATAGGTTGATTTATTAAGTCCGGCAACAGTTACAATAATCCCCTTTTTATCAAACACAATTATTGATGCATCTGTATTTGCGTTGATAGAGTCTATAACAGAGCGATATATACTTTTTATAGGTGTTGAATTACTTGAAATTGCAATGGAAGAAAGTTCACTTATTTTAGGTACATTACGTTTAAGATCCTGAATTTTTTCATCCAATGCACTGTCAGTAAGCAAACTGAAAAAGAAAGTTCCCGCAACAATGAAAGAAAGCATAACAACACAAAGTCCGCCTAAAATCAAACTTTTAAGTATACTTCTTTTCATTGAATTCACCTCTTTAATATTTATTTGCTTATTTCAAATTTATATCCTACACCCCATACAGTCTTAAGTTGCCATTGAGATGAGTATGATTCAAGTTTTTCACGTAGACGTTTTATATGCACATCAACTGTTCTGGAATCACCAAAAAAGTCATATCCCCACACCTGATCAAGAAGTTGATCACGTGTAAAAACATTATTTGCATGATTACATAAAAAATACAAAAGTTCAAGTTCTTTTGGCGGAATTTCAATTTTTTCTCCGCCAAGTTTAAGTTCATAAGTATCAAGATTGATGTTAAGATTGGGCAAATCGATTTCTTTATTGTTTGTTGCTTTATTATCTGCTCTACGAAGAACAGCCTTGACACGTGCACCGAGTTCCTTGGATTCAAATGGCTTTACCATATAGTCATCTGCACCAAGTTCAAGGCCAAGAACTTTGTCGATGGTTTCACCTTTGGCGGTTAACATAATTATCGGCACCATACTTGATTTGCGTATTTCTTTCAAAACATCAAGTCCGTTCATAACCGGCAACATAATATCAAGTATCACGCCAGACGGTTTTATCTTTTCAAACTCTGTAATTGCTGAACCGCCATCGTACACACAGTGCACCTCAAACCCTTCTTTTTCAAGATAAAGACGGATAAGTTCGCAAATATTAACATCATCGTCAACAACTAAAATTTTATCTGCACGCATATAATCACCTCTGCATTTTAAATTATATCATAAATTTAATAAAAAAACAGTATATTTTGTGAACAAATCTTTTATGTAATTTTCATATTATAATATAAAGTTAATATATGTCAAAAAGGAGTGATAGATTGAATTTTAAAATAAATGATTGCAAAGTGATAAAAACACGTATCGCCCAACATAACGAAATCATTGATTACGGGATTAAAATGGTTGGTGCTCCTCTTGAGTGGGATGAAACAATGGGCGAAGATATTAAAATTGGCGTTATTGACACAGGTATCTGTGCAAATCATATAGACCTTAAAGGAAGAATCCGCGACTATGTTAACTTTTCAGGTGGTTCAACTGAAGATATAGAGGACCGCAACGGTCACGGAACACACGTTGCCGGAATTATCTGTGCAGAAAAAAACGGAGTTGGTGTAGTCGGTGTTGTTCCAAAATCTGATTTATACGTAGCCAAAGCATTTGACGCTGACGGAAAAACAACATACCCGTCTATAGCAAAAAGCCTCAACTGGATGATAGATAAAAAAGTTGACGTTATAAATATGTCATTTTCTTCTGAACTATCCACAAATGAATACAAAAATCTTATATCAAAAACTTCAGCCGCAGGTATCAGTATGATTTGCGCTGCAGGAAATGAAGGTCATGAACGTGAAAACACCATCGGTTATCCGGCAAATTTTCGAGAAACAATTGCCGTAACAGCAGTAGATATCAACAGAAAAATTGCCGATTTTTCTTCATGCGGTGGAGAAGCAGAAATTGCTGCCGCAGGAAAAGATATATATTCAACTTACCTCAATGGCGGATATGCAACATTGAGTGGAACTTCAATGGCAACACCGATTATAACGGGTGCTGCCGCAATACTGCACGGTAAATGTCTTCTTCGTTACGGGAGGAAATTATCACCACAGGAATTAAGACTTCTTCTTAACATCTATACAGATAAACTTGGTGACAGAGGCCGTGACAGACAATACGGCTACGGTCTGTTTTCTTTTGGACGGATAGGTACTACGGAATATATCTACAGCAGTATGGGTAGCGAAAATTCTTCCGTTGCATCATACGGAAAAAATGACAGATTCAGCCGCGCGTATGATATGATGATGAAACTTATGTATTAAAAATGCTCCCCACGGGGAGCATTTTTAATTACATATTGTTTGCTTTTTTTGCAGCAGTAACCGTGTTTTTCATAAGTGTTACGATAGTCATAGGACCAACACCGCCTGGAACCGGTGTAATTGCAGATGTGTGTGATGCAACAGAGTCAAAATCAACGTCACCGACAAGTTTTTTGTTTTCAAGTCTGTTCATACCAACGTCGATAACAACTGCTCCCTCTTTTACATATTCATCTGTAATCATCTGTGCTCTGCCAACAGCGGCAACTAAAACATCTGCAGTTTTACAGATTTCTTTTAAATTTCGTGTCTTTGAATGGCAGATTGTAACAGTGGCATTTTTATGAAGAAGAAGCATAGCCATAGGCTTGCCAACTATATTGCTTCTGCCTACAACAACACAGTTTTTGCCCTCAAGGTCAATTCCTGATTCTGCAATAAGTTCCATAATACCCGCAGGTGTACACGGCAGAAAATCAAAATCACCAATCATTATTTTTCCAACATTTACAGGATGGAAAGCATCTACGTCTTTTTCAGGAACTATTGTATTAAGAACAGTTTTTTCATCGATATGTTTTGGCAACGGCAACTGCACCAGAATACCATGAATATCTTTTTTAACATTGAGTGTGCGTACAAGTTCCAGCAATTCTTCCTGTGTAGTTTCAGCCGGGAGTGCATATTCTTCTGATAATATACCTATATCTGCACACATTTTCTTTTTATTGTTAACATATACTCTTGATGCAGGATCATCGCCTACTATTATTACCGCCAGTCCTGCGTGTACCCCTGCTTCTTTCATTTTGGCTACTTCTGATGCCAGTTCTCCCTTTATTCTTGATGACACCATTTTTCCGTCGAGTATTTTCATAATTTGCCTCCTGTGATTTATTATTGTTATATGAATCCGGGCGGATAAGACATCCGCTTCCGTTTCCTATCAGGTCTTGTCTGCCTGCCAGTTTAAGTGCTTTTTCAACCAGCCTGCGATTTTCTTTTTTGCTGTATTGCAATAATGCACGTTGCATTTGTTTCTCTTCAAAGGTTTTGGGAACATACACTTTTTCCATTGTAGTCGGGTCAATACCAGTATAAAACATACAAGTAGATTTTGTAAACGGTGTTGGATAAAAATCCTGAACCTGTTCCGGATGGATATTATGTTTTTTCATATAAAGTGCAAGTTCTATAGCATTATTAAGTGTGCTTGCCGGATGGCTTGACATAAGATACGGAACTACATACTGTTGTTTGCCGATGCTTTTACTCTGCTTATAGAATTTATCACAAAACTTATCGTAAACCTGTCTTTGGGGTTTACCCATACATTTTAAAACCTTATCGCTTATATGTTCAGGTGCAACGCGTAGTTGACCGCTTACATAATGCGAACAAAGGTCGTTGAAAAACTTATCGTTTCTATCTTCAAGCAAGTAATCATAACGTATTCCGGAACGTATAAAAACGCGTTTTACACCATCAACATTACGTATATCACGCAAAAGTTTTGCATACTTTTCATGAGATGCTTTTATGGACGGGCATGGTTTTGGGAAAAGACATTGTCGCTGTTTACACGTGCCTTTTGTTAACTGCTTATCACACGCAGGAGAAGAAAAATTCGCCGTAGGACCGCCGACATCATGAATATTTCCTTTAAAATCAGGAAACTTTGTCATACGTTTAACTTCTTTTATCACAGATTCATTGCTTCTTGACTGTACAACTCTTCCTTGATGAACTGCCAACGCACAGAACGAGCACGCACCGAAACAACCTCTGTTATACGCAACGCTGAATTTAACTTCATTAAGAGCAGGCACACCGCCATCGCTTTTATACATAGGATGGTAATCATTCATATATGGAAGTTCATAAACTCTGTCAAGTTCTTCTTCATTTAAAAACATAGCAGGTTTATTTTGCACAAGATATCTGTCACCGTGTTTTTGAACAAGGCATTTTCCACGAATAGCATCTTGCTCTTCGTATTGTATTTTAGTTGCCTTGGCGTACAGATATTTATCTTCTTTAACTTCTTCATAAGATGGAAGAAGTATAAAATCTTTTGTATAGTCAATTTCTTTTCTAATATAACAGCATCCGTCAATATCAGTATCCGAGATTTTCAAACCTTCTCGCAATGCACGGGCAAGTTCAATTATTGACTTCTCTCCCATCCCGTAACTTATAACGTCCGCACGCGAATCAAAAATAACAGAACGACGAACGCTGTCAGACCAATAATCATAATGGGCAAATCTGCGAAGACTTGCCTCTATTCCACCTATTATTATTGGTACATCTCCATAAGCCTCACGAATACGGTTACAATACACAATAACTGCTCTGTCAGGACGTTTTCCCGATTTTCCTCCCGGTGAATACATATCATTACTGCGTATTTTTTTATTGACAGTATAATGATTCACCATAGAGTCTATATTGCCAGACGACACCAAAAACCCATATTTTGGTTTTCCCAGACGTTTAAAGTCATTTACATCATGCCAGTCAGGTTGAGGAATAATACCAACAGTAAACCTGTCTGCTTCAAGAGTTCTTGATATAATTGCGTGTCCGAAACTTGGATGGTCTACGTAAGCATCACCGCAGACATAGACAAAATCAAGTTGTTCTATGCCACGTTCTTTCAAATCATCAACTGAAACGGGTAAAAACCGTTTATTTGCCATTATCAATCACCTTTGCCGCCAAAACGTCCGTTCATAAGCATTTCATTATATTCATCACGCGAAATAAGTACCTGTCTGGGCTTATTTCCATCAAGACCACTTATAATTCCGCGCTCTTCCATCTGGTCAACAATTCTGCCGGCACGATTATATCCGATTTTGAATCTTCTCTGCAAAAGCGAGGTGGATATTGAACCACTGGTGATAGCCATATCAATTGCTTCTGCCAAAAACTCATCACAATCTCCCGGATCATCGCCGTCAGGATTATATATTTCTTCTTTTTCAATCTTTTCTATAACATCTGCATTGTATTCCGGCGCTCCATTCTGAGTAACAGCACCAACAACTTTTTTAACTTCACTGTCCGACACAAATGCACATTGCATACGTGAAGGTCTTGTTTCTCCCACGGGAAGATAAAGCATATCGCCTTTTCCAACAAGTTTTTCTGCACCGCCCATATCCAGAATAGTCTGTGAGTCACGCACACTTGCCACCATAAACGAAATTCTCGACGGCACATTTGCCTTGATATTACCCGTGATAAACTTAACAACAGGGCGCTGTGTTGCAATTACAAGGTGCATACCTGCTGCACGTGCAAGTTGTGCTATACGGCACACATAATTTTCCACATCAGACGGAGCAACCATCATAAGATCAGCAAACTCGTCTATTATAATAACAATCTGCGGCATCTTCTTTTCGGGAGTACCGTTGGTTTCCATAAGTTCGTTATACCCTTGAATGTTACGCACGTTATTACGTTCAAACTCACTGTAACGTTCCGTCATCTCCGTAACTGCCCAATTAAGTGCACCGGCTGCTTTTTTAGCATCTTTAACAACCGGAATAAGAAGATGCGGGATACCGTTATAAACACCTAATTCTACTTGTTTCGGATCGATCATAACAAGTTTGACCTCGTTTGGATCGGCTTTGTAGAGAATGCTCATTATAAGTGTATTGATGCAGACACTCTTACCTGCACCAGTAGCGCCGGCAACAAGCAAGTGAGGCATTTTAGCAAGGTCCATAATAACCGGTTTACCACTTATGTCTTTACCAAGTGCAACAGCAATTTTTGACGGATGATTCAAAAACTCCTGAGTTTCCAGAACTTCCCTTAATGTAACCACACTTGGTGAAGAATTGGAAATTTCTATACCAATAGTGGATTTTCCGGGAACAGGCGCTACCATAACGCCTTTTGCAGCAAGGCTCAACGCAATATCATCTGCCAAAGTGGTAATCTGATTTACTTTTATACCGGCAGCCGGACGCAATTCATAACGTGTAACAGTCGGCCCCTTACTGATTTCAACTATTGTTCCGTCCACTTTAAAACTTCTTAATGTTTCAATGAGTTTTTTGGCGTTATTTTTTAGTTCGTCCTCCACCTCATCATCGCCTTTTTCATTTGCAACAGGACGCGCTAAAAGTTCGATATCAGGATAAGTATACTCTATACGTTCGTATTCTTCATCCTCATCTTCATCGGTTGTTTTATCCTTCCTTAAATCTTCGGGAATATCGTCCTCCGTCACTCTGTAAAACTTAATCTCAGGCTCAATCGTTTCTTCTTCATCATCAAGATAGTCACCGATATTTACGTTATCGTCATCATCAGAAAGGACATCATTGACAAAACTTTCAATATCCCTCTTTTTAGAAGGCACTACTGCCGGTTTTATATCTTTTTCATCTTTTTCTTTCAGTTTTGCTCTTTTTTCTTCCTCACGAATATGGCGGAGTTCGTCCATATCGCCTTTAATGCCAGAAAACAGTTTGCCGAACCACATTCCAATTGCAGCAAAAACTTTCAAAATTGAAATTTCAAACACGCATATTGACATAACAATAAAAAATGCAATGAGAAAAATATGTGCCCCAACGCCTAACAGAGAACGAAGCGGCTCTGCAATCATAGCACCAACAACACCACCGCCGTATGAAAACTTGCCTTCTCTGTAATAATGAGCAAAGAAATTACCGTTATATGTGCCATCACCTGAAAAAAGATGATAAATGGCAACTGCAGACAAAAACATCAACAGTATGCAGATGTATTTAGTTGTCTTTTTAGCCGATTTTTCACCAATCATCGAATAAATAAGCACAGAAACAGCAACCGGGGGAAACACATAAGCAAAAACACCGAATATTCCTTTAAACACATTTGATACAGATGTGCCAATAATTCCCCCGGCATCAAAATACACGCTTATACCGACAAACACCGAAAGTGCTATCATAAGCACAGCCAGTATCTCATAATTGACCATAAGTTTCTCTTTTGAAACGTTTTTCTTATTAGACTTTTTCTTCGCCATTGGTAAATCTCCTATACTATGTTACGCTTTAAAATCTGCATCTTCAAAAAAGCACCATGTTTCATCGTGAACAGCAGTTTCGCCGTTTGCCATGTTTTTATATGTTCCTACAGTTTCCATTTCTATAAAGTGCTTGCAGGAATATGTTTCAAACGAACAGTTTCCGTCAGGATATTCAGCATCAGGATAATATGTATATCTTTTCATGAAAACTTGCTTGCCTTTAACATACACAGCCCACGGATGTATCTGTGAGATACCGATTTTAAACGGACATTCCATATACTGTGCCTGTTTTTCGGTCTGGTCTATGACCATATATTTATCGCCCCAGTTCATACGTGGATCATTCATCTTAGTATATGGCCAAAGCACAACGTATCTGTTAGCAAGATATCCGGTATCATTATCATTTACAGGGATCATTTCGTGTCCGCCGTTTGCAAGCATCGTAATAGCCCATGGTGCAATTTTACGTTCTACACCAGTATTATTTGTTACATAATGACGCAAATCTACTCTGTCTTCATCTTCGCTCATTGTAATATCGATTTTCAATGCAAAACCGGTTTTTTGCTGCGGTGGTGTAAAAGTGACTGTATTACCGTTTACTGCGTACGCTACAGGCTCATTATCCGGACAATAAGTTTCCGGAAAAGTTTCAGGAGAAATCCAAAGTCTGTGACCGCCATAGTTATAAAAATTCTCACCGTTTACATCGGTAGCATATAATCTGTCAGTATCTTCCCACATAAAATTGTCTTTACCTACAAATCCGGCACGTATAACTCTAGGGCCCAAATCAAGAGTAACAACTAGTTCTATAGAATCGTTTGTCATGTGAAGACATTTACCGAAGTTTGAATAGTTGATTTCGCTTAATTTAATCATTTGTATATCTCCTTAAAAAAGTATTTTTGAAAATCTTTTACTTATTTCTGTTATAAAAAAACTTAATGCAACATCATAAATTGCCGCCATAACAACCAGAACCCCAAAAGCAATCGCTTTTGAATACGGAAATGAAACAGACAAAAAAATTGATGCTATTAAAAACGCCAGAATTGCATACGCAAAAAACAATATTACTTTCATAATCCATTCTATTTTAATATTATGAATATTTTCAATAAATGCTTTTATAATCGGATAATTGCCAAAAAACAAAATATAAGCAAATGCCACAGTTTTATTCGGTACAATTATAAGAGAAACAACAGACGAAGCAAGATAAATAACAACTGCCGCATTTACGCCGTACTTCATCATGGCAATACAGATAATTGCCGACGCAACAAGACAAACAGTAAGTTTTAATGTAGGAATTACAGAGGCAGCATACAGAACAACAACTGACAAAGCCGCCATAACACCACCAAAAGCGATCTTTTTAGTTTTTATAATTATCCTCTCCTAACAGCAAGAAATCAGATCTCCGCCCATCATTTCGCAGCAACAGTCAGCACATATAAGGTTAGAACAACAGTCGCACGTGTCCATTCCACCCTGGCCGTATCCTCTGCCAGCACCCATATTTCTGTACATATTTCCGGCACGGCTCATACTGTTGAACGCATTTCTGTATTCAGCATTGTGCGGTGCCATCTGTGTCGCATGCAAAAGAAACTGATACGCACTGTCATACCAGCCTTTTCTCATCATAACCAATCCCATAAGATAGTTCCATTCAGCATCACGGATTTTGATATTATTCAACTGTCTTTCCGCTTCGCCTATATTACCGCTGTTTATCATACTGCGTATATATGCATAATTATTACCGCCCTGATATGAATACCCCTGGTTTCCGCTGTTGGTACTTCCATACGAACGATTAGACGCTCCGCCATTTTTAATCAGATAATCATACGCCTCGTTAATTTCTTTCATTTTTTCAGCCGCAAGATCACCAAGCGGATTGTTAACATATTTATCAGGATGATATTTTTTTGCCAATTCTTTGTAGGCGGCCTTAATTTCTTCTGCAGATGCACCCTCACGTACACCTAAAACTTTATATGGATTTTCCATCAGTTGTTTCCTTCCTCTTTACATTTACCGGAACAAAGCACCAAATCCATTCTGTGCCTGAGTCCAAGATAAATTATATTATCAAGCAAATCCTTGTTTTTTATTATATTCAATTCCTCGTAATTCTGCCCTGCCATGGCAAGAGTATAAAGCAACGAGTTTCCGGTTATCTGTTTGATTTCATAAATACTTTTATCGGGGTACGCATATCTTAATGGATTATATTTGTCTTTTTTAATATCACTTTCAATATCGTTTACCGCGTCAGCAATATAAATGAATCTGCCTATATTATATCCGAGTTTTTTCAGGTTTTCATCACCATTATCAAAAAGGTGTTCCATAATACCGGCAAATGTATGTGCAACCTCGTCCATATTTGCACATTTTTGTTTTTCTAGTTTTGAAAGCGTATTAAGGTTATTACATATTAACTCAATTATTTCAGGATAGTTTTTACGTACTTTCCGTACAGCAAACCAATACGGAATAATGGCAACTGCTGATTTTAAAGAAAATTCGTCTTTAATATCATCCAAAAGTTTAAAATACATAAAAACCACGCTCATATCTGCGCAATATTCTATATATGTATTTTCATTAACAATTGCACTCTTTTTCCCAAAATGTTTCAAACACCCTGATTTTGAAAAAACAGTATCTTTTTTATCAAGCGAATCCAGAAGCAATGCCAAAAATGTAAAATCATAACTTAATCCCAAACGGACTAACTGATTGAATCTTCCGCCCAGTTGTTTACATAGTCCGCAGTAGTACGCTCTGAACCTGTTATAATCCTTAATTTTCAATTCATCTTTATAAAAAGTGACATATCCAAACAATACAATTCTACCCCTATTTTATATTATTTTAATTATACAATATTTCATGTTCTATTGCAACAACTATTTTTTAAACAATTCGTAAACAAAATTATTGTTTTTTTACCAAATGATGATATAATATATATTATAAATCTACCTGGAGAGAATTTTATGAAAAGAAACACTTCAATAAATTATTCAAATCTTGATTGGGTTATTATATCATTGACACTCTTTTGTACTGTTTTTGGTATAATAATAATTTCAAGTGCTGTCAACACTATGGCAGGTGGCGGAAAGTATATAATTATCCAGTCTGGGGCTGCGATTATCGGTATTTGCGCAATGGCTTTTTTTGCAGCGTTGGATTATGAAGACCTCGGAGATTTATCAAAATTCATTTACGGTTTATGCATATTTTCACTCATACTTGTACTTATTATCGGTATTGGAAGAGAAAGCACCGGAAGCAAAAGTTGGATAAGATTCGGTCCTATCGGTATACAACCGTCAGAGTTTGTTAAAATTGGATTTATTATAACTTTTTCTGCTCACGTAGCAAGTTTAAAAGACGATATCAACCAACCCGCAAATGTATTAAAACTTTTACTGCATGCAGGTTTGCTGATATTTTTAATACTGCTTCAGCCGGATTACGGTACTGCTTTAGTATTTATCTGCATAATGGCAGGTATACTTTTTGCCGCAAATATATCATGGAAATATATTGCCGGTGCCTGCGGTCTTATGGCGGCAGTTCTGCCGGTTATATGGTTTTTCTTCCTGAACGATTCCCGCAAAAATAGAATTCTGGTATTTTTAAGTCCCGAATCCGATCCGAGCGGTGCAGGTTATCACGTTCTGCAATCCAAACTTACAATTGGAAGCGGGCAGGTTTTCGGAAAAGGACTTTTTCACGGAACACAGACACAACTTGGATATCTTCCGGTAAAGCATACCGACTTTATCTTTGGGGTTATAGGCGAAGAACTTGGTATTATCGGATGTGTGTTTGTAACTGCCCTGCTTTTTGGTTTGATATTCCGGATACTCACCGATTCACGCAGTGCAAAAAATGATTTTGGTTCGTATATATGTATCGGTGTGGCTTTTATGCTTATTGCACACGTGTTTGAAAATATCGGTATGTGCATTGGCCTTATGCCCGTTACCGGTATTCCGCTCCCATTTTTCAGTTATGGCGGTTCTTCTTTGCTAACAAATCTTATTTCTATAGGCTTGGTATTGAGCGTATATATGAGAAGGAAGGTTATCAGTTTCTAAATGTATGAATTGAATTACGAAATTTATAATTTATCTAATCCTATTCCAATGTCGCATTTTGAAACTGTTTACTCGCTGCTTTCGTCCTCTCTCCCACAGAATGAAATGCGAAATAAGGAAGGACAAAAAAAGTTGTTATCCGATAGACGATATAATCTTTTAGTTGTGTCTGCAGGTGTTAAAATAATAGGTTTTATTGCCGTATGGGATTTGGAGAAATATTCTTATGTTGAACATTTTGCAATTGACACACAATTCAGAGGAAATGGTATTGGCGGAAAGTTGCTCGATAAATGCAAAGCGTATTTCAAATCCCCTGTTATTTTAGAGGTTGAACCTCCGGAAAGCACAGAAAATGCAACACGTAGAATAGAATTTTATAGACGTCACGGATTCAATCTTAATGATTTTCCATATTGTCAGCCGCCACTTCAAAACGGTTTTGATCCGTTACCGCTTAAAATTATGTCATATCCGAAAAGTCTTGATTTTGAAACTTTCAATGATATAAAAAACAGTTTATACACAAATATATACGGCGTTTTTTAAAAAGTTCTTGATTTAATACAAAAATAGTGTATAATTATAAATGCAGTTATTTTAATGAAACGGAGAATTACAAATGAGTATATCAGAATCTATTGGGTTGATGACACAAGAGTTTTCCCACTCTTTTTATCTCAATTTTATAAAAGACGACAGATATATGCAGATGGTAAAAGGTCTTGGAAATACTCTTTTAATATCTGTGTTGGCAATACTTTTAGGTGTTACGTTCGGTGCACTGGCTTTTTTACTTAGAAACTCTTTCTTCCTCGACAATTCCAGATTTAAAATTTTAAGAGGTATCGGGAAAGTTCTTAAAGGCATAGGATATGTTTATGTGGACGTTATTCGTGCCACACCTATGGTTACACAACTTTTAATAATTTATTTTGTTATATTTGCAAGTGTAAACATAAATGCTATATTCGTAGCGGTTCTTGCTTTCGGTTTTAACAGTGGTGCTTATGTTTCAGAAATTTTCCGTGCAGGTATTCAGTCTATTGATAACGGACAGACGGAGGCCGGTCGTTCTCTCGGTCTTTCAAGAATTCAGACAATGGCATACATAATAGTTCCACAGGCAATTAAAAATATTCTGCCTACTTTGGCAAACGAATTTATTGTACTTATAAAAGAAACTGCCGTTGTTGGCTACATTTCCGTACAGGATCTGACAAGAGGCGCTGATATTATACGTTCATTGACATTTGAACCTTTTCTTCCCTTGGTTGCCGCAGCAGTTGTATATTATATCATCATCAAATTCTTAACACTTGCAATTGCAGCATTTGAACGTAAATTGCGTGCTTCCGATAACCGCTGACAGAAAGGAGATTTAAACTATGATTATTACAAACAATCTACACAAAAGTTTTGGCGATCTCCACGTTTTGAAGGGCGTCAGTGAACATATTGAAAAAGGCGAAAAAATCGTTGTAATCGGGCCTTCCGGTTCCGGCAAAAGCACTTTTTTGCGTTGCCTTAATCTTTTGGAAGTTCCGACACAGGGCGATATAATAATAGATGGTGAATCTATTACAGATCCAAAAGCAAACATAAATAAAATCAGACAGAAAATGGGTATGGTATTTCAACAGTTCAATCTGTTTCCACACTTGAGCGTTCTTGACAATATTATTCTTGCGCCCATGAAAATTAAGAAAATGAAAAAAGACGAGGCTGTTACAATTGCCGGGGACTTACTTAAAAAAGTAGGGCTTTATGATAAGATTGACACATTTCCCGGGAAATTATCAGGAGGTCAAAAGCAAAGAATTGCAATTGCAAGATCTTTGGCAATGTCGCCTGACATAATGCTTTTCGACGAGCCTACAAGCGCCCTTGACCCTGAGATGGTTGGCGAAGTTTTAAACGTTATGAAAGAACTTGCCGACTCCGGCATGACAATGGTAGTTGTTAGTCACGAAATGAATTTTGCAAAAGAGGTTGGCTCAAGACTTTTCTTTATGGACGGCGGTGTTATAGCAGAACAAGGTGTTCCTGCTGAAGTTTTTGAAAATCCGCAAAATGAGCGAACAAAAGAATTTTTAAAACGTGTTCAGTAAACTGCTATCTTTTACATAAGGTAGTATAAATAAATTATATCTTAGGAGGATATCATTATGAAAAAGATGTTCAAAACAGTTCTTGCCGTAGCAATGGTTGCAGTAATGGCTCTGTCATTTGCAGGTTGCGGCGAAAACACAGATGGTTCTAAACTCATTATGGCTACAAATGCCGAATTCCCACCATTTGAATTTGTTGCTGCTGACGGTAACGGTATTTGCGGCGAATTTGACGGTATTGACATTGCCATAGCAAATGAAATCGCAAAAGATATGGGTGCAACTTTAGAAGTTTCAAACATGGACTTCAACTCTATCATTCCCGCTGTTGATGCAGGTAAAGCGGATATCGGTATTGCAGGTATGACCGTTACTGCTGACAGACTTGAAAACGTTGATTTCAGTGATCCTTACTGGATTGCAGTTCAGACAATCATCGTTAAAGGCGACAATGCTGACATCACAAACGTTGAAACATTAAAAGGCAAAAAAGTCGGTGTTGTAACTGGTTACACAGGCGACCTTACACTTTCTGAAATTGACGGCATTGAACTTGCAAGATACCAGAAAGGTATTGATGCTGTTCAGGACGTTATTAACGGCAAAATTGACGCCGCTGTTATTGACTCTCCAACCGCAGAAAGTTTCATCGCTAAAAACCCTGAACTCAAAGGCATTACTGATGACAGCGTGTTCGAAACAGAGGCTTATGCTGTAGCAATCAAAAAAGGCAACACAGAATTACTTGAAAAAGTAAATGCTACCATCAAACGTTTGAATGATTCAGGTGAAATTGCTAAAATATCTGCAGAAATCGACGGAAGATTAGCTGAATAATTTTTTATCAAATATCGTAATAATACTTTTAGCGAAAGCAGGATTGCATACGCAATCCTGCTTTTATAAACTGGAAAGGTGGTACTATGAATATTTACATTGCAGCATCATGGAAGCATCAGCACGCAGTTGAAATGCTTACCGATTTACTTGAAAGCAACGGCGATTTTGTTCTTTCGTGGTTAAGAGAAGGCAGACCTGAAGAAGCGTTCCTTTCAAAAAGAGAACTTACTGCGTTTATCGCTTCTGAAGACGGCAAAAAAGTATTTGATTTCTGCTCAACATCAGCAACAAGTGCAGATTTGCTTATATATATCGGACCTTCCGGTTGCGACGCGTGGGCTGAAATCGGTGCAGCATACGGTTCCGGAGTTCCTATTTTCGGATTACTTGCAAAAAATGAAGAAGTCGGTATTATGCGACACATGATAAAATCGTGGTTTGCATCAGTAACAGAACTTTTGAGTGCTGTAGAAGAATTTAAAAAGGAGAACGGTTATGTTTAAAATTGGTTGTCACCTTTCCGCATCAAAGGGATTTTTGCACATGGGAAAAGAAGCAAAATCAATAGGTGCAAATACATTTCAGTTTTTTACCCGAAACCCCAGGGGTGGTAAAGCAAAAGATATTGACGAAGCAGATGTAAAAGCGTTTTTGGATTTTGCCAAAGAAAATAATTTTGCAAAAATTCTTGCCCATGCCCCCTACACATTAAACGCATGCTCTGCTGATGCTGGCATACGCGAATTTGCTTTCAACACAATGAAAGATGACCTTATGCGTATGGAATACGTTCCGGGAAACCTTTATAACTTCCATCCCGGAAGTCACGTAGGACAAGGTATTGAAAAAGGTATTGAACTGATTGCTGAAATGCTTAACAAAATTTTGACTCCCGATATCACAACAACTGTCCTTTTAGAAACCATGGCAGGCAAAGGCAGTGAAGTCGGAAGCAGATTTGAAGAAATAAAAGCAATAATTGACAAAGTAGAACTTTCCGATAAAATTGGCGTATGTCTAGACACATGTCACATAAATGACGCAGGGTACGATGTAGTCAATAATCTTGATGGAGTTTTAGAGGAATTTGATAAAATTATCGGCATTGAACGTCTTTGTGCTATTCACATAAACGACAGTAAGAATCCGTTTGAAAGTCACAAAGACCGACATGAGAAAATTGGTGAGGGCAGTATTGGGACTGAAGCATTTATGCGTATAATCAATCATCCTCAACTCAAAGATCTACCGTTTTTACTTGAAACTCCAAATGAACTTGACGGATATGCAAAAGAGATTGAACTGTTAAAAACATTGTACAAAAATTGATAAAAGGACTGAATTGATTAACAATTCAGTCCTTTTATTATATCCAGAATATTTTTAATCGTATCTTCAATATCGCCCATATTATCTACAATATAATCAGCAGCAGATTTATATTTTCCGTAACGTTTTTCGAAAAGTTCGAATATTCTGTTTTTATTCTCTGCAAGCAAAGGGCGTCCGTCAAGCGGGGAATTTTCAATTATTTTATTAGGTGCTGTATGGATGAATATCACTGTACCGCTTTTTTTCATAATCTCATCATTACCTGAAGTTTCAATTATTCCGCCGCCGGTAGCAACAATAAGATTATCCATATCACCAACTTGTTTCAGGCATTGCGTTTCTGCTTCCCGAAAATGCGATTCTCCAACAGAAAAAAGGTCATCTATGCTTTTTTCTGACTGCTCGACGATATATTCATCCAAATCCAAAAATTCTCTGTTTATTTCCTTGGAAATAACTTTACCGATTGTACTTTTACCGCAACCGGGCATGCCGATTAAATATATGTTTCTCATTTCAGTTTATCCACCAGTGCATCTATTGCCATTTTATATCCTAATTCACCGAATCCGCAAATTTGTCCTACACAAGCACCTGCAGTAACACAGTTTTTACGAAATTCCTCTCTTGCGTGTACATTTGAAAGATGAACTTCAACACATGGCAGACTAATACTTTTGATTGCATCATATATGGCAATGCTATAGTGCGAATATGCACCGGGGTTAATAATAATTCCGTCGTATTTTTCAAAATATGCTTTTTGCAGACAATCCACTATTTCGCCCTCGCAATTACTTTGAAAAAGTGTAAGTTCCACGTCTTTTTCTTCAGCGTATTTTTTTATTTCTGCGCATATATCATCAAAACTCTTATTGCCGTATATACCCTTCTCGCGTATGCCGACAAAATTCAGGTTTACACCATTTATAAGCATAATTTTCATAATCAGTTCTCTCCCATTCTCTTTAAAAAATTTTGATAAATAACTTCAATAATGTTTTCGTCACAATCCGTGCCGTGCCATATTGCCTCTGCATAAACCGCCTGAGCAACCAGCATATATGCGCCGTTTACTGCTTTGATACCGTTTTCTTCCGCTATTTTTAACAGTTTTGTTTTAGGCGGATTATATATGACGTCAACAACCGCATCAAAGCCCTTAACATGGTCTGTCGGAGATGAGTCGATATCCGGATGCATACCGACAGGAGTACAATTTATAAGAACTCTGCCATCAGTAACATTTGTAAACTCATCATAACTAATAGCGTTATCCGATGGTTTTCTCGATACAAACACAACATCTGCTCCATTATTTTTGCAATATGCAGAAACTGCATTTGATGCACCGCCCGTGCCGAGAATATATACTCTCTTATTTGAGATATCTATACCCTCTTTTTCAAGTGTTTTTCCAAATCCGTAGTAATCAGTATTGAAACCATAATATTTGCCGTTTTCAAATTTAACTGTGTTTACAGCCCCAATTGATTTTGCTTCGGGTGAAATTTCGTCCAGAAACTCTATAATAGCCTTTTTATGTGGTATGGTGACGTTGATCCCCTTATACCCTTTTTCACAAAGTTCGTCCAATGTTAACTTAAGTCTATCAGATGGGGTTTCTATAAGTTCAAATGTCGACTCTTCACCTATGGAATCATAGTATCGCTCGTGTATTCCTAAAGAAAATGAATGTCCGAGTTTACCGCCTATCAATCCGAATTTGCTCACAAAATCACCTCTTAATACGCCCTATAATTACCAAGATATTTGAATTCATTGGACTGTTCTTTTAATTTTTCAATAAAATCTGAAACATTATTATCTAAAACATTACCTAAAAAGTCTATAAAGAAAATATATTTAAACGGGCTCCCTATGTCAGGACGCGATTCTATCTTTGTCATATTGATTCCTGTACCTTTAAAAAGTCCGATAAAATCTGCAAGTGATCCCGCACGATCTTCAATAGAAACAATAATGCTTATTTTGTTGCTGTCTTCCTTTTCTCTTGGTTCGTTTGACAAAATAATAAATTTTGTGACATTATTCGCGTTATAGTTAATATCGTGTTCAACAATCTTTAAAGAATACAGTTTTGCTGCAGTTTCGCTTGCTATTGCGGCAATATCATCCCTGAGACTCTTACTTACAAACTCCGCACTCATAGCAGTATTAAAATGCGGAATTTGTTTATAATTATGCTGATTCAAAAATTCCTTGCATTGCATAAATGCCTGCGGATGAGAATATACATCACAAACATTTGCAATATCTGTTCCTTCTTTAACCATAAGATTGTGATTTACTTTAACGTAAACTTCACCTACTATATAGAAATTGTATTTACTCAATAAATCATACACATCAACAACAGGACCGGTAGAAGAATTTTCAAATGGTATTACGGCTCTGTCAATATCGCCGTTTAAAAGTGCATTGCAAAGGTTGTCAAACGTATTAAAACTTTCAGTTGTATATTTAATATCATTATTGGCAGAAGTATATTTCAAACATGCCTCATGCGAAAAACTACCCTTAACCCCCTGAAAACCTATTGACAATTCTTTTTTTGACAAATCACTCTGCTTTTTCTTGCTCTCTCCCATTATGCTGTTATAAATATTTTCTACATAAGGCGCAAGTGCTTTATCCTTAAGGCGCAGCAGATTTTTAGCGATTACTTCTCTTTCCCTTGCTGCATCGTACACTTTAAGCCCGTTTTGTTTTTTATATTCGCCGATGGCTGTGCTGACAGACATTCTTTTTTCAAGTAAAGATGTAAGTTCGGCATCTATAGAATCTATCTCTTTTCTTAACTCGTCAATATTCATTTTCAGTTACCTCTTAAAATATCAAGAATTGTAAGCGCTGCGGCCGCTTCAACAACAGGTACGGCACGCGGTACAATGCAACTGTCGTGTCTGCCTTTAACCTGAACTGTTGTATTGGTTTTTTCATTCAAATCAACAGTTTTCTGCTCCAATGATACTGACGGTGTCGGCTTTACGGCAGTTTTAAATATAATCGGTGTTCCATTGGTGATACCACCCAAAATACCGCCATTATTATTGGTTTCCGTCACAACTTTTCCATCATCGTATCTGTAAGCATCATTTGCCTCATATCCGCTTAACTCTGTAATATCAAATCCTTTTCCGAATTCCACACCTTTAACTGCCGGAATAGAGAATATCATTGCCGCAAGCCTGCTTTCAACAGATTCAAAAAACGGATTACCAATGCCTGCCGGCAAACCGGTTACGGCGCATTCTATAATACCGCCTATTGAATTACCATCGTTTCTGTATTTTTCAATCTCTGCCATCATTTGATTTTCAAGTTCGTCATCTGCTACAGCAAAGATTTTGTCTTTCAATTTTTTTGCTTCATCTTCACCAATGCCGGTATCGACAAAACTTTTGCCTCTGATATTTCCGATAGAAAGGATATGAGCAAAAACATCTATCCCCTGCTCTTTTAAAATCTGTTTTGCAATAGCCCCTGCCACAACAAGTGGTGCAGTTATTCTACCTGAAAAATGTCCACCGCCACGATAATCGTTAAATCCATTATATTTAACAGATGCAGGATAATCTGCGTGTCCCGGACGAGGTGTAATATTTAAATTTTTATAATCAGAACTTTTTGTGTCCTGGTTGCGAATAATAAACGAAAGCGCAGAGCCAGTAGTTTTGCCATCAAACACACCACTTAAAACTTCAAAAGCATCCGCCTCTGCACGCGGTGTTGAATACGAAGCGCGGTGATTACGGCGACGGAGTTCATAATTGATTGCATCAAAATCAATCTCCACACCTGCCGGAAGCGATGATATAACACCGCCTATAGCCGTACCGTGAGATTCACCAAATATTGCAAACTGAATATTTTTTCCCCAGATATCACTCAACGCTGAACCCTCCTAATTTAACCAAATCCTCAAAAAATCGTGGATAAGATTTATTTACACTTTCGCTCTCTTCTATAGTTATACTGCCGTCTGTAATGACTGATGCAACCGCTGCAGTCATGGCAATGCGATGGTCGTTAAACGCACTGATTTCAGCACCGTGAAGTTGTGCTCCGCCTTTAATATACATATTATTATCATCAATTTGTACATCAGCACCCAATTGATTTAAAAGCGTCTTAACAGACAAAAGTCTGTCACTCTCTTTAACTTTTAAACGGCTGACATTTGTAATTGTTGTATCTCCTTTGCATTGTGTACAAATAAGAGCGAGTGGCGGTACAATATCAGGAAAATTTTCTGCATCTATCACACCGATAGAGTTCAAATCCGATTTTTCAACAACAATGCCATTATCAGTTGTGTAAATTTTTCCACCCATTTTTTTTACAAGTTCAAATATGATTGCATCACCTTGCGATGTTTTCAAAGACAGATTTTTAAGAGTTATTCTGCCTCCCGAAACAGCCGCCGCAACATAAAATGCTGCCTGAGAATAATCGCCTTGCGCAACAACATCTTTTGCAGTAAAATTCCCGGTTCCGTCTATTAAAAAAGATTTCCCGTCAAAGTCCACATTCACTCCGAACTGATTCATAACTTCACGCGTAATATCTACATACGGTGCCGATGAAAGCTTTCCGATTATATTAAGTTTTTTTCTGCCTCCAAGATACGCAAGTGACAAAAGTATACCAGTAATGAACTGCGAACTGACTCCACCACCGATACTATATTCGTCTTTGAAAAAACTCCCCTCTGCAATCAAATACTCGCCGGATTTGTAATCAAAAACTATACCGTTATCCGAAAACAGATCAAAATATGTATCAAGCGGACGTTTCATAAGTGTAGAAGAACCAGTAAATTTCCCTCTACCTGCCACAGAAAGAACAACAGGAATCATAAATCTTAATGTAGATGCAGATTCATTACAATCGTATAACTTTAATTCATCAGTATACTTTCCGCCGTGTATAGTAATTTTATCTTCATTAACAACGCATTTACAACCTAATGTTTCAAGGCATGAAACAGTAGCATATATATCATTTGAAAAATTTACATTTGATATTGTGCTGATTCCTTCAGAAAGTGCAGCACAGATTGCCATACGATGAATATAAGATTTTGATGATGGTATATCAACAGATGCATCCGATGAAAAACTTCCTGAAAATGTTACTGCTCTGTTCAAAGTACCGCCCCCTGTTTCACAATAAATTTATCATCTTTACTGCGTTTTACTATTTCACATGTACCAATACTTTTAATAAAAATATAGTTAATATAATCACTGTCACTTTTTTTATCGAGTGCCATTATGCTCATGGCATCATCTGCATTAAATGTAAAATCATCAAAAATCAGATTATATTTTTCAAGCAGTTTTTTAAGTTTGTCAGTTGTACCCGAAACTGTATACCCCATTTTTTCTGTTGCAGATGTTATTTTCAACATTCCAATTGCAACTGCCTCTCCATGAGTGTATGTTTCGTAATTATACATCTTTTCAACTGCATGACCAAATGTGTGCCCAAAATTTAAAATCATTCTTTCGCCTTTGTCAAACTCATCAGCTTCAACAACCTGACGTTTTATATCAAGACACATATATATTATCTGCTCCATTCGCTCTGTTATGTCACCACAAAGAACATCAAAAAGTTTCGCGTCACGTATGCACGCATATTTAATGACTTCTGCCATACCATCATTAAATACACGTTCAGGCAATGTGTTTAAAAAGTCTGTATCTATTATAACTTTTTTCGGCGGATAAAAACTCCCCACAAGGTTTTTTCCTTGTGGCAGGTCGATAGCCACTTTTCCGCCAATACTGCTGTCTACTTGCGAAAGAAGTGTTGTAGGAATACCAATAAAATCAATACCACGCAAATATGTTGCCGCCGCAAATCCGGTTATATCACCGATTACTCCGCCGCCAAACGCAATCACAGTGTCAGCACGCGTTATTTTTGCGTCTGCAAATGAGGAATATATTTTTTCAAGCATAGTCATACACTTGGTTTTTTCGCCTGCAGGAAGCACAAGATATTCAAAATTATATCCATTCAGGGCAGAATAAAGTTTATCACGATATATAGAATCAACATTTTCATCAGTTACAACAAAAAGTTTACCATCTGCCACATCAGAAATCACATCACCAAGTTTTGAAAATATCCCCTTTTCAATTATTATATCATAATTGTGCGTAGAGGTTTTTACGTTCATCAACACAACAAACAACTCCTATTAATTTCTTAAACTGTGAATCGGTGCGGGTATTCTTCCGCCACGGGCAATGAACTCATCACTCGAATAGTCACTTACTTTCATAACAGGGCCAGTACCCAGCAAACCGCCAAATTCAACCACATCGCCAACAACTTTTCCAGGTGCAGGGATAAGTCTTACAGCGGTTGTTTTGTTATTTATCATACCGATTGCCGCCTCGTCAGCAATAATTGCGGAAATTGTAGATGCAGATGTATCGCCCGGAACTACTATCATATCCAGTCCCACCGAGCATACGCACGTCATTGCCTCCAGTTTTTCCAGAGAAAGCGCACCAACACTTGCCGCACTTATCATACCGGCATCCTCGCTCACAGGAATAAATGCACCTGAGAGACCACCAACATACGACGATGCAAATACGCCACCTTTTTTAACAGCATCATTTAAAAGAGCGAGCGCCGCAGTTGTGCCGTGTGCTCCACATTTTTCCAATCCCATTTCCTCTAAAATATATGCCACACTATCGCCCACCGCCGGTGTGGGTGCTAAAGACAAATCCACTATACCAAACGGAATATTTAAGCGTCTTGAGGCTTCCTGTGCAACAAGTTGGCCCATACGCGTGATTTTAAATGCAGTCTTTTTAATTGTGTTGGCAACAACACCAAAATCTTCGCCTTTGACTTTTTCCAAAGCACATTTAACAACACCGGGCCCGCTTACGCCAACATGAATAACGCTGTCAGGCTCTCCTACACCATGAAATGCACCTGCCATAAACGGATTATCCTCTACTGAATTTGCAAATACAACAAGTTTTGCACAGCCAAATCCGTCAGTTGAAGCAGTTAAATCGGCTGTCTTTTTAATGATTTCTCCCATCTGTTTAACAGCATCCATATTTATTCCTGCTTTTGTTGAGCCAATATTTACAGACGAACACACTCGTTCAGTAGTTGCAAGTGCTTCGGGAATTGAGTTTATGAGTATATTGTCACCTTTTGTATACCCTTTTTGAACAAGAGCAGAAAAACCGCCAATGAAATTAACTCCTGTTTCTTTTGCCGCTTTATCAAGTGCTTTTGCTATACACACATAATCTTTTGCATCGGTTGCGCCGCCAATTATTGAAATCGGTGTTACGGATATACGCTTATTTATAATTGGTATTCCATAATCCTTTTCAATATCCTCGCCGGTTTTTACCAAATTTTTTGCTGTGCGTGTGATTTTATCATATATTTTATCGCAAGTTTTTTCTGCACTTGCATCTATACAGTCAAGCAAAGAAATACCCATTGTTATTGTACGTATGTCAAGGTTTTCCTCATCAAGCATTTTCTTTGTTTCCAAAACTTCAAACTGATTTATCAAGATGAGCCCCTCCTTATATTCTGTGCATTGAATTAAATATATCTTCGTGCTGAATTCTGATTTCAACACCAAGTTCTGTTCCGGTTTCATTTAGACAATCTCTGATTGCAGATATGTCCATATCGCTTTTGGAAATATCTACAATCATCATCATAGTAAACATATCCTGAAGAATTGTCTGTGTGATATCAAGCACATTCACACTGCATTCTGCCAATGTGTTTGTAACTTTAGCAATTATACCAACTTTGTCTTTACCTATAACTGTGATTATTGCTTTTTTCATTTATAATTACCTCTCTCTATTATAGTTTAATTTTGCGTAGTCTTAATGCATTAGTCACTACAGACACACTACTGAACGCCATTGCCGCAGCAGCAATCATCGGATTGAGCAAAATCCCGATAGGAACATATAAAATTCCTGCCGCCACCGGAATAAGCAGTGTGTTGTATATAAATGCAAAAAACAAATTCTGTTTTATATTTGTAAGCGTTGCTTCGCTTAATTTTATTGTCTGCACAATATCAGTCAAATCATTTTTCATAATAACAACATCGGCAGATTCTATAGCAATTTCCGTAGCAGAACCAACTGAAATTCCAACATCCGCTGTTGATATAGCCACAGAATCGTTGATTCCGTCACCAATCATTGCAACAGTTTGTCCGCTATTTTGAAGTTCTTTAATTTTATCAGCTTTTTCATCAGGCAAAACTTCGTATATAACATCATCAGCAAAAAGTTCTTTTGAAATTGCTTTCGCAACATATTTATTATCACCAGTAAGGATTATGGCTTTTTTACCAATTGAATGTAAATCAGCAACAACTTTCTTTGCTTCCGATTTAAGGCAATCCTTTGCGCCGATAATTCCTGCAAATATTCCATCTATAGCAATCATGACCGGAGTTTTTCCATTTCCAGCAAGAACTTCTATCGTTTTAACATCTGTTATTTCCACATTATTTTCATTAAGCAAAGCGGCATTTCCCAAAAGAATATCTTTATCTTCTACTTTTGCTATGATGCCTTTACCAACTACTGCCTCAAACGAAACCACTTTAAGTTGTTTGATGTTTTTATCATTGCCATACTCCACAATAGCATCACTTAAAGGATGTTCAGAAACTTTTTCCGCAGCAACGGCATACGCTATAATTTGCTCTTCTGTAAAACCGTTTGCCGCAACCACATCAGTTACTTTCGGTTTTCCCTCTGTCAATGTACCGGTTTTGTCAAAAACAACTGTATCTACCTTATGCAAAATTTCAAGTGCCGACGAGTCTTTGACAAGAACCCCCATAGATGCCGCCCTGCCTACTGAAACTATGACAGCAGTAGGGGTTGCAAGCCCTAATGCACACGGACAGGCAATAACCATTACCGATATAAAAATATTTATCGAAAAAGAAAAATCACGGCTTATAGCAAACCATATAACGAACGATAATAGCGCTATGCTTATAACCGAAGGTACAAAATATCCAGATATTGTATCGGCAAGTTTTGCAATCTTCGGTTTTGAGCCGCTTGCTTCTTCCACCATACGCGTTATCTGCGAAAGTAATGTGGCGCCGGATACTTCAGTTACTTTTATTTTTAAATACCCGTATTTATTGATGCAACCGGCATACACTTTATCACCAATATATTTTTCTTTTGGAATGCTTTCACCGGTTAGCATAGACTCATCAACAGTACTTGCTCCCTCAAAAACTATTCCGTCCACACCAATTATTTCTCCTGGTGAAATCAACACAGTATCGCCCATTATTATCTGCTCAACCGGAAGTTCAATATGCTCATCTCCGCGTATTACAACCGCTTTTTTCGGTGACATATCAATAAGTTTTAATATAGCATTATTCGTTTTAAGTTTTGAACGCGATTCCAAAAATCTCCCCATAAGTATCAGCGTTATAATTACACCTGCTGATTCAAAATAAAGATTATGAACATTATTTATATGCTGCGGATTTAAAATCAAATCAACTGTTAGAATCAATCCGTATACAAAAGCCGCAGATGTGCCAGTAGCAACAAGGGTATCCATATTAGGCTTAAATTTCACAAGGTTTGCAAAACCAACAGTATAAAATTTATATCCTGCAATCATACTGCCCAGAGCCAGAAACATTTGCACAAGTGCAAAACGAAGTGCGTTTGTGTGTGGATTTATAGTTTGGGGAACCGGAAGTCCTATCATATACCCCATAGATATATAAAAAAGTGGCATAGTGAATATGAGAGAAATAATAAATTTACGAAAGACAGTTTCAGAAAGTTTTTCCCGTTCTTCATAATTTTCTTTAAAACTGTCAGTATTTGCACCATATCCTGCTTTTTCAACGGCATCAATAATTGATTGCTGACTTATAATTGTTTCATCATATTCCAATGTGAGTTTGGAAGATGCCAAATTAACTGTAGCAGAAACAACGCCATCCAAAGAAGAAACAGTTTTTTCAACGGTTCCTGCACAAACAGCACAAGACATTCCCGTTACTGTAAGTTGAATTTTAGTCATCAGTTTTCCTTCCCTTTACATCTTGTACGTACGACTTCATATATCATAAGTGCACCGGCAACAGAGGCATTTAAAGACGTTATCTCTCCAAACATGGGGATTTTAACAAGGAAATCACATTTTTCCTTAACAATTCTTGAAATACCCTCACCTTCGCTGCCAACAACGATTGCAACCCCTCCGGAGAAATCATGAGTGTAGATAGTATTTTCTCCGTCCATATCAGCACCAACAACCCACACGTTTTCTTTTTTAAGTTTATCAATTGTATTGGCAATATTGGAAACCTTTGCCACAGGAGTAAACTCAACAGCACCGGCAGAAGTTTTTGCAACAACGGAATTTAACCCCGCACTTCTGCGTTTGGGAATAATTATTCCGTGAGCGCCTGCGGCATTAGCCGTACGCAATAGCGAACCCAGATTATGAGGATCACTGATTTCATCCGCAATAATAATAAACGGTTGCTCACCTTTATCCTTTGCAGACTTCAAGATATCTTCTACAGATACATATTCAGCCGCCGCAACATACGCAACTATACCCTGATGATTTTTTGTGTTGCTTAAAGAATCGAGTTTTGCCCTGTCAGCTTCCTGGATTACAATACCTTTTTTCTTTGCATCTGATATGATTTTAATTATAGAACCGTTTTTTTCGCCTTTAGAAACAATAATCTTATCAATTTCTCTACCCGATTTAAGCGCTTCTGCAATCGGATTTCTGCCTTCAATAATATCTGTATTCAAAACACTTTTTTCTTTTGACATATAAAAGTCCCTCTGTAAAATTCATTATTTCAAAATAAGGCACAAGAAAGCAGATGCTTTCCTATGCCTTATTGCTTGTTACGCGATATGGAATTTATCGTGAATTACAGCAACTGCTTTTTCAGCATTTTTCTGGTTAACCAAAACGGAAACTTTAATTTCACTTGTTGAAATCATATGAATGTTAATGTTGGCATCAGCAAGTGCTTCAAACATCTTTGCGGCAACACCGGGGTTATTAACCATACCAGCACCTACAATAGATACTTTTGAAACTTCACTTGTTGCTTTAATTTCTTCAAAACCAATTATGTCTTTATTTTCATTAAGCAGTTCCATAGCGGATTCAAGATTGCTTTCTGTAACTGTGAAACTGATATCTTTTTTGCCTTCTCTGCCAATTGACTGGAGAATGATATCAACATTTACATGGTTTTTAGCAAGCAATGAGAAGATTTTGAATGCTACACCGGGTTCATCTTTAATATTTACAAGTGCTATACGTGCAACGTCATTATCACGCGCTACACCTCTTACATCTAACTTTTCCACTCTTTCTACCTCCTTGACAACTGTACCTTCATTTTTATTAAGACTTGAACGGACTACCATATTAACACCATATTTTTTTGCCATTTCAACCGAACGGTTATGCAGAACGTTTGCACCGAGTGATGCAAGTTCAAGCATTTCATCGTATGATATATCTTCAAGTTTTTTTGCATTGGGAACTATTCTCGGGTCTGCGGTGTAAACACCGTCAACATCTGTATATATCTCACAAAGATCAGCCCTGAGTGCTGCAGCAATAGCAACTGCAGATGTATCTGATCCGCCTCTGCCGAGAGTTGTGATATCATCATATTTGTTTATACCCTGGAAACCTGCGATAATAACGATATTATTACTGTCAAGTTCTTTTTTAACTCTTTCACAATTTATAACATCAATTTTTGCAATTCCATAATTGCTATTGGTTTTGAACCCCGCTTGCCATCCGGTAAGAGAAACGGCATTATATCCCAGTTTCTGAATCGCCATAGCAAGAAGCGATATTGAAATCTGCTCACCTGATGACAAGAGCATATCCATTTCACGCTTTGAGCCTTTCGGATTGATTTCCATTGCTTTTTCGATTAAATCATCAGTTGTGTCACCCTGTGCAGAAACTACTACAACTACAGAATTTCCTGCTTTATATGTTTCCACAATACGGTTGGCAACGTTCATAACACGTTCAGCATTCGCCACAGACGAACCGCCGAATTTCTGTACTATCAAACTCAACTAACACGCCTCCTAAAAATAAATTACTATATAAAACAATTTCAATGAATTGTTTATTCAACAATCTGCACTCCGGTATTATCCGCTTTTAATAAAGTAAGATTCCATTCACGGAGTTTTCCGTCAGTTACGCGGGCAATTTTATTTCTAAATAATTTTTCATCACCTGTAACAAGAGCCATTACTGTAGGTCCTGCACCGCTTAAATAACAAGCGTCTGCACCTGCTCTTCTGCAAACTCTCATAACATAATCTGCATCTTTTATATGCGACAGTCTATACCCCTGATGAAGTCTGTCTTTAATACCTACGCCTATATCTTTAAACTCGCCCTTCATAAAAGCCGATGCAACAAATGCAGCATGACCGACATTATATACTGCGTTTTTATGTGATACATAACGTGGAAGGACATTTCTTGATTTTTTTGTTTGAAAATAAAAATCAGGTATCATCGCACCAAATGTGATATCCTGTGATACATCCGTTTTAATATAACGTACTCTGTCACCGTCACGGAACGAAACCACAAACCCGCCCAAAAGTGCAGGAGCAACATTATCAGGATGCCCCTCAATATCGCAGGCAATATTTAAAAGTTCATCAACCGGCAAAGGATTTCCAAGAATATGGTTTGCCCCGGCCAATCCGGACACAATTCCGGCGGAACTGCTTCCAAGACCTCTCGTTATCGGAATAGTGTTATTGATTGTTACCCGGTATCCGCAAAACTTTATGCCTGCTTGTGCAAATACTCTGTTCATTGCCGCATAAACATAATTGTTTTCATCGGTCGGTAAAAAGCGTCTGCTATCATCAAGCACAACCACTTCTACACCTTTTGCATCAATCTGCTCAATGCAAACTTCGTTATACATGTTAAGAGCCACACCCATGCAGTCAAAACCGGGTCCAATATTTGCCGACGATGCCGGCACCTTAACTTTTATCATCAATTATCAATTCCTTACAAAATCCTTGTAAAATCAATTACCTTATGTGACAAAGATGCAAATTTTGATTTTAAATCGCCCTCAGTAATTTCGTTTGTAACAAATCCAAATTCGTCATCATACAAATCAATACAGGTACATTCCCCGAACACTTCACGAATTTGTGCTTTTGCATAAGAATACGGTGCCATAACTCTTACAAAATATTTAAATTGAGATTTATCCTGATTCATAATCACATCGCTATCGGTTTTAACCCAAAGAAGTCTGTTTTCGCTTCCGCGGTTTTTAGCAATATCTATTACATCGGCAACAACTGCGCTTGCAGTAGGCAGTTTTCCTGCACCGGGGCCATAGAACATTGCACTTCCGATGGCATTACCGTCTACCATAATTGCATTGTTTACGCCCTCAACAGAAGCAAGAGGATGCTCTTTAAGAATCATCATAGGTGCAACCATTACGTTAACTGTTCCGTCATCACAAACTCTGCTCATACCGATAAGTTTTATAACATAACCAAGTTTGCCGGCATATTCAACATTACGTAATGTAACATTGGTGATGCCTTCGGTATATACTTTTTTATATTCGATTTTCTTACCTGTAGCAAGGGATGTAAGTATGCAAATTTTTCTGCAGGCATCGTGACCATCCACATCAGCGGAAGGATTGCGTTCGGCATAACCTAAATCCTGTGCATCTTTCAATGCTTCTTCAAAACTCTGTCCGGACTTAATCATCTGTGTAAGTATATAGTTTGTAGTACCGTTTAAAATACCGGTTATACCGCCAATTTCATTAGCAGCAAGACATTCTTTAAGAGGTCTTATAATCGGGATACCACCACCCACACTTGCTTCAAACAAATAACTGCATCCGTTATCATAAGCAATTTTCAACAGTTCGTCACCGTATGTAGCAACCAGTTCCTTATTTGAAGTTACAACGCTTTTGCCACACGAAAGTGCACGCTTGGTATATTCGTAAGCCGGATCCAATCCACCCATCGTTTCAACAATAATTGAAACCTCATCATCTGTAACCATAGTATCAAAATTGTTTACAAACAAATGACTTTCTTCATGTGAAGAAAAATCACGGATATCCAGTATATATTTAATATCAATTTCATCACCGGATTTACGTGCAATGCTCTCTTTGTTTTTACGGATTACCTCATAAACACCTGAACCTACAACGCCAAATCCTATAATACCTATTTTAACCACAGGGTATTTCTCCTTCCAATTGGATATTATCTTTTGATTTTACCACAATTTATATATTTTGTCAATTTTCGTAGATTTCAATATTTTCGGGAAAATCCTTAGAAAACTGTTCAATTTTTCCAAAGAAGTCACCGTTTTCAACAGGTTTTATATCGGGCATCTGATTTTTGCTGTAATACTCAATGCTTATATCAAAACCGAACACGCTACGTACATATTCCTGAATCTTTGTTTTATTCTCAGTTTTTGCACATACATCTCTGCTTTCAGCATCTTTGAAAACCAAATGCAAAACATCACCTGCCGGAGTTGGCCTTACTCCTCTGAGCGCCATATAAAGAGTTATACTGCCGTCACTCATAATAGCGTTTTCAACCTCCGACCAGTTTTGACATACAGTATTGGATTTTCCTTCCAGATTTAAAGTATTTGCAGATTCTTCAGCAATCACGTCAGAATCAACAACTTCGGAAACAGGAATCTCCTCAACCGGAGGCGGTGCATCCTCCCATGGTAAATCATCAGGTATATATGCATCCTTTTCTTCTTGATTCAAAGGTGGGGGGGTTACACCCTGAATTTCTTTTTCTGTTACAACCTTACCTGATTTGATATTATTCTCCAATTCAGCAATTCGTGCCAAAACAGATGCATTACTGTCATCAAGCACAGGAGATGACATTTTAATAAGTGCCATTTCAATATATACTTTAGGGGATGATGAATATTTTATATCGTTTAAAAGTTTTGTGATTATTTCTATACAATACATCAGTTTTTCAACAGTATACTTATCTGCAGTTTTCTGTGTGTTTTCAGATTTCAAATCAGCATACTCAAGATTTTCCGATATTTTATACAAAAGAGTTGACCTGAAAACTTCAAGCAGACCTTCAGCAAAAAAATCGGTGTTTTTTCCCTCTGCAATACAGCGTTCAAACACACTCACGGCATCCGCGGCATTTCCGTCTGCAATGCTGCGTGCAATATCATAAAGGAACGTACTGTCAATTGCCCCTACAGTGTCAACAACATCTTCATAAGTAAGATTATTCTCTTTAAACGCAAGGCACTGGTCCAATATACTGAGTGAGTCCCTCATAGAGCCGTCACCAAGTTGTGCCACATATCGGATAGCCGCTTCATCAACATTGATATTTTCATTCTCCAGTATATATTTTATGCGGGATACGATATCTGTGATATTTATAGTTTTAAAATCAAATCTCTGACAACGCGACATAATTGTTGCAGGAACTTTATGGATTTCTGTTGTTGCTAAAATAAATATAACACCTGGTGTCGGTTCTTCCAAAGTTTTTAAAAGTGCATTGAATGCACCTGCTGAAAGCATGTGCACCTCGTCTATAATATAAACACGGCAACGGCATTCGGACGCCGTGTATCTCGTCTGGTCAATAATATCACGGATATTGTCAACGCCCGTATTTGAAGCAGCATCAAATTCTATAACATCTAAAATACGTTCGTTTAAAATTCCTTTGCATATATCACATTCATTACAAGGATTTCCGGCTTTCGGGTTCAAACAGTTTACTGCACGGCTGAAAATTTTGGCTGTAGAGGTTTTTCCTGTTCCGCGTGTTCCCGTAAACAGATATGCATGAGAAATTTTGTTATTAAGTATCTCATTTTTAATTGTGGCTGTGATATGTTGCTGACCAACAACATCATCAAACACCATAGGGCGCCACTTACGGTACAAAGCCTGATACGCCAAAACATCATCTCCTTTTGTATATTAAAAATGCCGTACACTCTTAAATCGAATTGGGCATATATGCGTTTTATTGCAGTTAGCTCAAAACAGGCACTCTGCGGCACACACAAAGCATCGCTTATGGCTGCTTGGTTCCCCACCTGACCAGGTTCACGAGTCTGCATTGCGCAGAACCCGTTTCTCAACACCACTTACAACACACATACATATATACAACAACCCTCATTAAGAGCATCACCCTTGCTATAGCGGATTGCAAGTACAGGGCACCGCTACCGCCCCGGTTGTACGACTATATTATTATACTACATCTTTTCTCAAATTACAAGTTATTTTCAATATTTATTTTAAATAATCTTGATAATTTCCCTCTTATATTTTATAATATTTATGTAATTACCGAAAGCACACGGAACTGGAGGCGGAATTTAATGGACAAGGTTATATTGCATTGTGATCTTAACAACTTTTTTGCGTCTGTTGAAACGCTTTCACACCCCGAATTCAAAGACGTTCCAATGGCGGTTGCCGGAAGCAGTGAAGACAGACGCGGAATAATTCTTGCCAAAAACGAGCACGCAAAAAAATATGGTGTTCAAACTGCCGAACCTATCTGGCAGGCAAAGAGAAAATGTCCTGATTTGGTTCTTGCAAAACCGCATCATTACAAATACAGACAATATTCAAAGATCGTTTATGATATATATCTGCGATACACTGATCAGGTTGAGCCTTTTGGCATTGACGAAGCGTGGCTTGATGTCACTGGCAGCCGCAAACTTTTCGGCAGCGGAGTCGAAATTGCCCAAAATATCAAAGACACTGTAAAACGTGAAACGGGGCTTACTCTTTCTATCGGGGTATCATTTAACAAAGTATTTGCCAAACTTGGCAGCGATTACAAAAAACCTGATGCAATCACAGAAATAAGCCACAAAAATTTCAAAGATATTGTGTATCCCTTGCCAGTAAGTGCTATGCTTTTTGTAGGTAAAAGCACCTGCTCTAAACTTTTGGAATATGACATCAAAACTATCGGTGATATTGCATCATCCAGCAAAGAACTTTTAACAAGTATTTTAGGTGTCAGAGGCGGCGAACTATATGATTGTGCCTGCGGCGAACAGGACTCTGAAGTTATACGGGCAGACAGTTGGGAGCCTCCTAAAAGCATTGGCAGAGGGCTTACTTTTAAAAGGAATCTTGTTTCTATAAACGAAGTACGCACCGCCATTACACCTCTTGCAGAAGATGTTGCACAAAGGCTTCGCCAACACGGTCTGTGGTGCAATTGCGTTTCTGTTTCTATTAAAAATGACGCACTCAAAACAATCACAAGACAGTGCAACATTGAACCCTCTACAAATCTTGGAAGAGTAATCGGAAAGACTGCACTTTCACTTGTAGAAAGTAACTGGGACTTTAAAATACCAATACGTATGCTTACGGTTACCGCTATGAATCTGTCAGACCACTACAGAGGTGTTCAACTCTCTCTTTTTGACTTAGAAACTCAAAACGATACTGATTCTGCTGATAAACTGCAACGCCTTGAAACATCGGTTGACAAATTAAAGCAACGTTTTGGAAACAATATAATTTCCTTTGCATCTACAAAAGAAAACGAACTCGGCCTTGGTACAATTGGCAGAAAGGAATCTGAAGATGAAGATTAAAATTGTTTGTGTGGGGAAACTGAAAGAAAAATATCTTAAAGACGGAATTGACGAATATGTAAAGAGAATAAGCAGATTTACAAAAGTTGAAATCAAGGAACTACCAGATGAAAAAATTCCGGACAATCCATCTTCTGCCCAATGCACTGCCGTTCTCAAATCAGAAAGTGAAAAAATTGAAAAACATCTTGAAGGATATATAATTTCTCTGTGTGTTGAAGGAGAAAATTTATCAAGCGAAAAATTAGCCGAAAAACTTGCCAATATACAACTCAACGGCAACAGCACCATAACATTTGTAATTGGCGGTTCACTTGGTATTGATGACAAAATCAAAAAAACGTCACATTTCAAACTCAGTTTTTCAAAGATGACATTTCCGCATCAACTGATGCGTTTGATTCTTACAGAACAGATTTACAGAGCGTTCAAAATAAACAACAATGAAAACTACCACAAATGAATTGTTGAAATTTATGCAAATTTATGATATAATGTCTGTGATTATTTATTAAAGGAGAACTGTAATGTTGCAGGAAAATAATACACGCAAAATAGGTGCTGTTTCTTCCGGTAAAGGCAGAGCACTCTATATTAACCGTGAAAAACGAAAAAAACGAAAAAAACTTTTTAGTAAAATAATTGTCTGGGCAATACTTATCGCTGTTGTTTCACTTATTATATTTGGTATAACAAAAACTTTTAAATTCGTATCAGGTTTATTTAAAGATGATTTTGAATTTTCGTACTCTGTTTGTGAAAACTGGCCTGAGCACAACACATTATCAGAAATAAAAAAAGATTATGCTATCGGGATACAATATCCGATAATCAATGGAAAAACTGATAAATCAATAGAAAAGCACGCCGAAAAAATGCTTAAAGATTTCAAATCGGAGATAAAACAGTTCGAACACGGCAAAAATGAAAACAGACCAGTATATACCGTGAATTATTCCATTGTTAAAAACAGTGATATATACGTTTCTCTTTTATATACGATTCACAGACACAATCCCGTAAGAGAAATTGACGATATTCAGTATATTGCAAAGATTTATGATATTTCATCCGGAAAAGACGTAAGTGCAGAACAGATTTTTGATGATGGTTATAATGCAATTGTTTCTGATTATGTAATCGATATGCTCGAATCCGACAGCAAATACGTTGCTGAAACCACCACAAAACTTTTTACAGAAAATACAAAGGCTGAATTTTCAAACTTCAGCAATATCGGTTTTACGGAAAACGCAATGACTGTTTATTTCAGTGCCGGCGATATTTTCCCCACTGATATGGGCGAGTTAACCATCAGCATTCCAATGAGCAAAATTTACAAGAATATGAAAATAAATGTAAACGGCTATACTGCTCCACTCTACGATGCGGACAAGCCAATGATTGCTCTTACATTTGACGATGGTCCACGTTCTTCCACAACATCGAGAATTCTTGACGTTCTTGAAAGCGTTGGCGGAAGGGCAACGTTCTTTATACTTGGCGAACGCGTTGCCATTGAAAAAGAAATGATTATCCGTGGCGACCAATTGGGGTGCGAATACGGAAATCATTCGTGGAATCATACAAATTTATCAACCGCAACCGAACAGGAAGTTTTGGAGCAGTTGAATAATACTGATGAAGCACTTATGTCAGTAATTGGTAAAAAAAGCGCACTCGTACGTGCTCCCTATGCAGCAACAAATGAAATGGTATTCAATGCAGCAGGCAGACCTTTTGTAGGTTGGGTAGTTGATACAATGGACTGGGATACACGTAATTCTGAAGCCATCAAAAACGAAATCTTATCAAACGCTGTTGACGGTAACATAATTCTTCTTCACGATATATATGCCGATACTGCTGCGGCAGTTGAGCAAGCAATTCCTGAACTTATTGAACAAGGGTTCCAACTTGTAACAGTAAGCGAACTTTTGGAAGCAAGAAATATCACACCAGTATCAGGCAAAGTTTATCACAGTGCAAGGAAAAAATAATATTGACGTAAATAAAAGGAGTAGATAAAATCTACTCCTTTTATTTACTTATCTCACCTATTGCAGCAACTGCCGTTTTAATATCTCTGATACTGTTGAATGCACCTACACTGAACCTTATAGTGCCTGTATTGCGGGTATTCAAAGTGGAATGTGCCAGATACGAACAATGATATCCTGCACGGGTTGCAATTCCGTACTTTTCATCAAGAATTGATGCAACCTCTACACAATCAACACCATCTATAGTAACAGAAATCACACCAAGACGGTCAGCACAAGTTAAATATCCGTGTATCTTAACACCTTTAATAACAGACAGATCCTCAAGCAATATCCTCGTAAGCATCATATCATGACTATATATTGTTTCCATGCCAACACGATTTATGAAGTCTAGTCCTTTTGAAAGACCGCATATACCAACAGCATTAACAGTGCCGCTTTCATACCTGTCAGGAAGTTCATCAGGCTGACGCGGATCTTGTGAATTACTTCCCGTTCCGCCCTCTGTTAAAGTGTCGGGATTAACATCTTTTCCTATACACAATGCGCCAGTCCCCATCGGACCGTACAACGCTTTATGACCTGCCAACGCAAGCATGGAAATATTATCTTTCTCCATATCAATCGGTACAATACCGCCGCTTTGAGCGGCATCCACCAAAAAAGGCACGTTGTGTTTTCGTGCAACCGCGCCTATCTCTGCTACTGGGTTAATTGTTCCGCATACGTTTGATGCATGTATTGCAACAATAAGTTGTGTGTCATCTCTTATAAGTGCTTCAACTGTTTTTGCATCTACATACCCGTATATGTTTGCATTTGCAATGCTATAATCTACACCTTTTGTTTCAGCAAGTTTATACACAGGTCTTACAACCGAATTATGCTCCATTGACGTAAATATCACATGACCTCCACGTTTTAGAACTCCTTTTATCGCAAGATTCAAGGCTTCAGTAGTATTTGCAGTAAATATAACACGCTCTGCACCGCCAACATTGAACATATCCGAAATTTTTTCACGACAGGCGTAGACCTCTTCACTTATTTTTATACTCATTCTATGACCGGAACGTCCGGGATTAGCACAGTACCGTTTCAGACATTCATTCATTTTTTCACGCACTTCGCGCGGTTTAGGGAACGATGTGGCACTGTTATCTAGATATATCAACCATCTCACCGCCCAACATTATTTTAATTATACACGTGTACCGTCCTCACGGAATACACCTTTTACAGTCAATCCGTTTTCTTTTGCAACTTTTATTATAGTATTTAAATCTTTCATCGCTGCCACAAGGCAGTAACTACAACCTGATATAGCAAGACTTTTTGGTGTCTGTCTAAGTTTTGTCTGTATATTATACTTCTTTAACAAATGCTTTTTTACACCTGTTGCAGAAGTAATAGACGAAAAAACTACTATTATCTGTTCCAATAAATTCACTCTCCTTTGTAGCCGAAACAGATGTATCAGAATCTGCTTAATACAGTTTATTCCTGTCGTTTTTCTTTTGTTACTGAAAAAAACTATTGATTTATTTACAGATAAATGTATAATTAAGGTATATATATTACTTTTTTGGAGGAAAATTATGTTCAAATCGCAAGATATAGCTATTGATTTAGGTACAGCTACCATCCTTGTGTATACAAAAGATAAAGGCATTGTTGTTAATGAACCATCTGTCGTAGCGATGGAAACTTCTACGGGAAAACTTATGGAAGTAGGTCAGAAAGCACACGATATGCTTGGAAGAAACCCTGATGATATTACTGTTATCCGTCCTATGCGCAAAGGCGTTATTTCCGATTTTGATTCTACTATGACTATGGTTAAATATATCCTTAACAAAGCGTGTAAATGGTCGTTTTTCAAACCACGTGTTATCGTATGTATTCCAAGCGTTATAACTGAGGTGGAGAAAAAAGCAGTTGTAGACGCTATGCTCGGCGGCGGTGCACGAAGCGCATATCTTATTGAAGAACCTATTGCTGCAGCCATCGGTGCCGGGTTGGATATTTCAAAACCAACCGGTAATCTTGTAATCGACATTGGCGGCGGGACTACGGATATTGCTGTTATATCACTCGGTTCAATGGTTGTGCACACATCTTTGAAAATTGCCGGTGACGAGTTTGATCAGGAAATTATCAAGTACGTCAAAAAAACACACAATATGATTATCGGCGAACGTATGGCGGAACTCGTAAAAAAACAAATCGGCTGTGTTTATCCTCAAGGTGAACAATCACTTATGAAAATAAAAGGAAGAAGTATGGTTTCAGGATTACCTATGGAAGTGATGCTTTCCTCTGATGAAATGCTTGAAGCATTAAAAGAAACAGCCGATATGATTGTTGCCGGGGTTAAAGATGTACTTGAACGTACTCCACCTGAACTTATTGGTGACATCAGCACAAGCGGTGCGGTTTTAACCGGTGGTGGCTCATTGATAAACGGTCTTGATAAACTTGTATCCCTTGAAACCGGACTTGAAGTAAAAGTTGCTGATGACCCGGTTTCATGCGTGGTGCTTGGTACAGGAAAAGCACTTGATGAAATGAAAACATTAAGAAAAACAAAAAGAAGATATTGAACATAAGCAAAGAAAAACCCGTACACATCTGTGTACGGGTTTTTTATGCCGATGGCCGGAGTCGAACCGGCACGGTATCGCTACCGGCGGATTTTGAGTCCGCTACGTCTGCCAATTCCATCACAGCGGCATATCTTACTCAAATATTTTACCATTTAAATATCAATTTGTCAATATATTAAATCACAAAATGTTAAGTAGTTCAAAAGAGTTGCCAAACAGGAGTTTTTGTGGTAATATTGGAATATAAATAAATAGTAAGGAAGAATGAAATGAATAAAATTGAA
>JAZNPF010000026.1:0-4661 GCA_045589495.1 Clostridia bacterium | reverse complement strand
TCAGGAAGTTCTACTGTGTCTACACGCATTGTAAGTATTCTTCCCTCGAACTTAACATCTGTATCGATCGTCTTTTCAAAGAAGTCCATTATTTTGATTCCTTTCTGCTACTTTTTCTGTTAAGTATATCTCTGGCGGTAGCATTATATACCACTATTCCGCCAATAAGTGCGCCAAAAAAGATAATTACATACGACACAAGCCATCTGTAATCGGTTTTATCTTCAACCGCGCCTTCGCCCTCTTTGATTACATCCTTTATTTTTGCACTTTCGATTACCTTTCCGCTGATATTGACAAAAGACACTGTTTCAGAAATGTTTTCCGTAGGATATAACGTAAGAGGCCTTTCATCAATACGCGTCGTTAACGTACCGTTTTCAAAACGAAAATCACGCATAGTGCCGTTTGTACGCACAAAATATGCAAGTGCCACAATATCTGCAAGGCAATCACTGTCACGCATACTTTCAGATGCATAGAAAGTGAGCAGTTTATAATCAACCGAACTTATCTTATAAACACCGTTTGCGACAGAATATTTATATCCGTTTTTATCAAGCGATATAAATATATTATCTCCCACTTTCGGTGTCATAGAAATATCGGTATGGTCTTCGCAATATGAATATCTGAACTTTTCAACAGTTATATTTTCATTTGGCGTACGCACCGGTTCACTGCTGTTTGTATCTATAGAATGGTATGGTGCTAAAATGATTGACGGACCGTCTATATCTACAACGGTTGCCAAAAGCAGATAATCCTGATTTCCCTCAATAATATCCGAAACATTACCCTGAGCACACATAGCAGGGCACGTACAAAGAAGCAGCATAAAAGCAAGTAAAATTGATATGGTGTATTTCATTATGTAACCTCCTTCGGATTATATAACAATATCCAATGCAATATTATTACATTGGATATTGTATGAATTTAAAAAATTATGTCGATTATTCTGCGTCGGTAGCAGTTGTTTCTTCAACAACTTCTTCAGCAGCAGGTGCTTCTTCTGCAACATCTTCAGCAGTTTCTTCAACTGCAGGTGCTTCGGGTTCCAAAAGTGCACGGATGCTCAAGCCGATTTTCTTGTTTTCCATATCAAGTTCAACAACTTTAGCCTGTACATGCTGACCGATTGTGAGTTCTTCTTCAACACGTCCGATTCTCTTGTTGGCAACCTGTGAAATATGGATAAGACCATCTACACCAGGGAAGATTTCTGCAAATGCACCAAAGGGAACGATTCTTACAATCTTACAGTCGATAACTGAACCTTCAGTAATTTCTGCAGCAACTTTGTTCCAGGGGTTGTCCTCTGTCTTTTTATAGCCAAGAGACACTTTACCTTTTTCTTTATCAACTTCAATAACATAAGTTTCAACAACATCACCTTCAGAAACAACCTCTGACGGATGTTTGATTTTAGCCCATGAAAGTTCAGAAATATGAATAAGGCCGTCTACACCGCCGATATCAACAAATGCACCGAATTTGGTAAGAGATTTAACTGTACCTGTATATACTTTACCAACTTCAACATCAGCCCAGAATTTTTCAGAAAGAGCAGCTTTCTGTTCTTTGAGAACATCTTTAACAGAACCAACGATTTTGTTTCTGCCGCGTTCTTTCTTCATATCAATAATTCTGAAAGACACTTCCTGACCAACAAGTGAACTGAGGTCACTCAAGTATCTGTCACTTGCCTGAGATGCAGGAACAAATACTCTTGCACCTTTATAACTTACAACGACACCTTTGTTTACAACCTGAATTACTTTGCCTGTAAGAATTTCTTTGCTTTCTGCAGCAGCAACAAGAAGATTTTCGCTGTTGATAGCATCAATCTTTTTCTTTGAAAGTGTAACTTCACCTTCAACGTCATTAACTCTTACAACGAATACTTCAATCTCGTCGCCGGGTTTTACCATTGACTTGATGTCAGCATTGGGCTCGTCAGTCATTTCGCCGGCAGGGATAAATCCGTCGGACTTGTAGCCGAGGTTTACGCTTACGCCTGCGTCGGTAACACCGATAACGGTGCCCGTTACTCTGTCTCCTGTATGTAAAGTTATGAGAGATTTTTCATACTCTTCAAATTGCTCGGCGAAGCTGTCGCCAACAGTCTTGTTCATTTCTTCCATTTTAAATGAAACCTCCTTTATAATGCACGCCGGAGTTGATGCCCCCGCCGTTATACCGACGTTTTTCGCCGATATATCTATATTCTGAGGTAAATCCTCAAAACATTCAATCTGGTAAGTATCTTTACAATACTTTTTGCAGACTTCAGCAAGCTTGCGTGAATTGGAACTATGATATCCACCTATAACAATCATAATATCACATTTTTTTGCCAGTTCCTCTGCTTCGGTCTGTCTTTCATTAGTCGCACTACATATTGTATCAAAAATCTGTATGGTTTGGCAATGGTTTTTTAAAAATTTTTCAATTTTTTTAAAAGTTTTTCTGTCCATTGTAGTTTGCGACACCACACAAACTTTGTCGCACTCTTCTATTTTACCACTTAAATCTGATATGTCAAGTGCTACTATTGCATTATTTTCGCACCATCCGTTAATACCTATAACCTCCGGATGTTCTTTATCGCCTATAATAACTATTTTATAACCGTCAGCATAGTTTTTTGCCACTATTTTATGAATTTTTTTTACAAACGGGCAGGTTAAGTCAACATAATCGCAGCCCGATGATTCGATTTTCTCATATACACACTTACCCACGCCGTGTGTTCTTATGGCTAAAACAGTATTGTCCGGCATTTCCTCTATTTTGTCAATCGCAATGACACCGTTCTTTTTTAAATTTTCCACCACAGCAGTATTGTGAATAATCGGACCGAGCGTTGCGGTTGGAGAATCAGTATTTTCCAAAAATTCAACTGCACGGTTTACACCAAAACAAAATCCTGCTGTTTTTGCTACTGTAATCACTCGTTAACCTCCGCAAGAGCATATATATTTTTAAATAAATTATTGCTTATCTCACCTAATTGTTCAGATGAAAGACGCGCTTTATTATACACGGCAAAATCCTGTGCTTTACCGATATGTATTGTAACCTTTGAAAAAGGCTTGTACGTTGCATCAATATACACAGGAACAACAGATGCTGCCGCTTTCACAGCAATAAAAGCAACTCCTGCTTTAGCAGAGGCTTCCTCTCCTTTTTTAACTCTTCTTCCTTCAGGAAAAATACCGAGTGCTTTTCCATCATTGAGAACAGAAATTGCAGTACGGACAGCACTTATATCAGACGCATTTCTTTTAACCGGTATCATACCGATACCTTTAATAATTGCGCCTATTACCGGAATTTTAAACAGTTCTGCTTTTGCAAGAAAATAAAGACGTCTTGTAAGAAGCACTACCAAAAATACCGGATCCCAGTTACTTGCGTGGTTGGCACATACTATGCAACCGCCCTCTGCCGGAATATTTTCCTCACCAACAATGCGTATTCTGAAAACGACTTTCACAAAAGCCCTTACTAACGTTACTAACAATTTAAACATATTATTCTCCTTTGATGTTTCTGTCGATGACTTCAACTATGGCATCTACTGACTGTTCTATATTCATACCGGTAGTATCAATCTCTATGGCATCATCAGCCTTTTTAAGAGGAGAAACCGCCCTGTGCGAATCATTATAATCACGAGTTTTAACATCTTCTATAACTGATTCAAAGGTAACATTTTCACCTTTTTCAATCAGTTCTTTATATCTTCTTGCTGCACGTTCCTCCACAGATGCCGTAAGGAATATCTTCACATCCGCATCAGGCAGAATGGTTGTACCAATATCTCTGCCATCCATAATACAATTATTGTTTCTTGCAATACTTTTCTGCATATCCAGAAGCCATTCACGAACAAAACCAATAGCGGAAATATCTGACGCCCCCATTGAAACGGCGGCTGTACGTATATAATCAGAAACATCTGCTCCATCCAATATAATACGCTGACCAAGTTGATTATAGGCAATATCCAGTTTAGTTTCAGACAGCATGTCCAAAACCGCATTGGTATCTGATATGCTTATCCCGCTATCTATTGCCTTATATGCCAGTGCACGGTACATCGCTCCGGTATCAACATAAATATATCCGTATTTTGAAGCAACTGCTTTTGCCACACTGCTTTTACCCGCACCTGCAGGCCCATCTATTGCAATATTTATCATTTGTATATCTCCCTTAATTATCGTACTACAATATAATACCACAACTTGATATAATTTACAATAATATTTTTACTTAATTCCAAATCTTCCAAAAATTTTTAAACCGTTATCAACAATTATTTCATTATCAGCAGTATACATAATTACACCGTTACTCATATCCGTTAGTTTCACATTTACCTTGCTTTCGGGGGCATAAATTTCAATAACTGCCGGCTCTGTGATTTTAACCTCATTATTACCCAATGTAAGTGCCGAATAACTTTTTCCGTTCATCCATATTTCTGCACCCTCTAAGTCGTCATCAGACTCCACATTGAGCATTATTGTGTGTACTGGATCTTCAACCTGTGCCGTCGCTTCAAAATATGCACCCTCGTATGTGTCTATATCCGTAAAAAACCGTCTTGCCGAATCAGATTTAAGCCCAATCTGTGCCACAGTAATTAT
>JAZNPF010000025.1:0-9453 GCA_045589495.1 Clostridia bacterium | reverse complement strand
CGTATTGTTTCGGGGTCGTTTATAATTTCGCCCATCATATCGCTCATTGCTTCTTCTAAAATAGCGTTCTTCAGTTCCGGCTCGCTTAAAGCGGATATATCTATTCCGGCTTCCTTCCAGTCGCTGAGCAAATTCTGTTTGTACCTTTCATAGTCTGATAAACGCAAATCAGACTCCGTAACGCTTTTTAAAAGCGCATACCCTTCGGCATCGATGTCTTTAAATCCGTGCAGAAATTCGTGGCCGATAACGGATAAAATCGGTTTTTCCGATTTTTCATTTATGTATACTGTGCCGTTGTGGTAGAATCCGTTGAGCGCTTCCCCGGAATAAATTTTAAAGTTTATTCCGTATCTTTCATTAAGGGCACGCATAACATTTTTTGCAAGTTTCATCTTACGGCTGTCGTTTTCATTTTCTTCAATTCCACTTGCATTCTCTCTTGCAAAATTTAATTCATCTGCAATCGCATTATTTTCGGCGTTCTGCATATTATAGTTATTGACATCTTCATTTGAATATGTTATGCTTTTTATGGGACCATAATTGGTTACGCTCAACGGCAATTGCAGCCTATTCAGCGTAAGCCAATTATCGGTCCTTTCTTTATTAGGGTCAACATACAATATTTCACTGCTGTTAATAATATTTTGAGTTTGTGATATACTTGATGGATTTTTGACATCTTTTCTGCTGTGAGCACTTACCAATTTGATTTCATCAAGAATTAAAGAGGCGTTTCTTCCTTTTGGTTCTAATTCCAAAACAGCCATTATCGGCAATCCGTCATTATCATATACTTCTCCAAACATAGTAATTCTGCTGCCAATACTTTTGGATTGCATAACTGTTATTGGATTTTCTATAATACTGGGGATTTGCTTTATAATGTTATCGTCTAAATAACTATGTTTTTTTAATGACTTGTTTATTTTACTTGTATCCCAAGTAATTTTTTGCTCTTTTACACCTATACTTTTCAAGGCATCAGATGTTCTTCCTACTGTTATTACCCTTCTATCAGGTCTGTTTTGTGAAACCCAAGCATCATAGTTGCTTATAAAGTTTTTATCAATTGATAAATTAACCTTAGATAAATCAAGTTTTCCGGTCTGCATATCATCAAGATTGACAGCATTCTCATTTTGTGGTATTATATTGTTATCAGGTAATTCTTGTCTGATGAAGTCCTCGTTATTGAGTTCCTCGTCCCTTGAATTGCCTGATTTTTTTGTGTTAAACAATTCCTCTTCTTTTATTCTTTTATTAATCCTTTGGTCAATTGCTTTTCTTTTATTAATAATATCATCAAGTTCTCTTTTTATTTTTAATGTTTTTGCACTGAAGAAATCCTCGTTATCAGGATTATTAGCAACATCTTCAGCATGGCTTTCAAAATATTTATCGTACAGTTTGCTTTCTTTATCCTCTAAAAATTGTTTTTGCTCTAAGTCATTTTCCAAACTTGGTGATAAATCCAAAGCAAGATTTACACCGCCAAAAATAGCACTGCCGACAAAACCGCCTGCAAATGCCATCAGATAATCTGCTGCGGTTGGGTTTTCTGCATTAATATCGTATGTCCATCTTTTTAAAAAGGGAGATAAAAAAGTAGATGCCACTTCTTCTAATCCTTCACCGCCTGCATCTGCTGCATAGCGGATTATCTTCTGCGTAGTTGGTGAAGAAACAAGTTTTGCTGCTCCTTTTGATATGTACTTATTCATAAACCCTTTTCCCATCAAAGGAATACCGCCAAACGCTTTTTCTATGGCAAGTTCAGTTCCTGCAGACAGCATACCATATCCTGTTGCTTCTTCTTTTGTTGCTCCTTCAGCAAGTGCCTCTGCATATGAATTTCCAAATACCTGTCCTCCCAGCATTGCTATTCCTCCCATCGGCGATACTGCAGAAACAGCAATTTGAGGTATTAACTGTGCTGAACCGCCGACAAGTTCTGCTGTTACTTGCTGCCATTTAGGCAAAGATGAATATGTGCTTTTTTCTTCTGCATTTTTTGCCTGTTGCTTTTTGTAATCTTCGGCAATACCAAGATTAGCATTTTCTATTTGCTTATCAATAACTTTTTCATATTCTTCGTTATAACCTTTTTTAATCAATCCGGCATTTTCTGCGATATGCATTGTGGGGTCATATTTTGTCTGCTCATTCATTTGATTAACTCCGAAAATAAGAGCATTCCTTAACCCTGTTCCTACGCTTTTAACTGCTTGCTTAGCATTTATACGTAATGCATCTGAAAATTTACTGTCAGATTTATCCTTTTCCAACGTATCGGTATATTTAACAGGAGCGGGAGTATTAGCAGTTTTTCTGTACTTTTCCAGAAGGTTTTTATTTACAAAAAGGTCTGATGCCGATTTAGCAGCACCGCCGTCCCCCTCAAGCCTTCCCCTTGAGGGGAAGGTGTTGGCAACGCCGACAGATGAGGTGGAATGTCTTTCATCGTCCCGCCCTGCTTTCTTATTAAAATACGCAATTTTTTCTGCTTTGGACGTTGCTGTTTTTCCGCTTTCATTTTTGCTTTGTGCTTTTTTGTTGAAATACGCAATCTTTTCCGCTTTTGTCATATTTACCCCTCCGGAATTTATCTGCCGAATAAATAGTCATACTCAGCATCATCTGTTTTAATCCCTAACTGTCCACATATCTCTTCCATTTCGGCATAACTTATCAAATCATCCTCAAGAAGTGCTTTTAATACAGGATGCTTGTAAGAGTGCTGACTTTCTTTAGGAATGTTTTTGTTCCAATACAGTACTTTTTCAGCAGAATTATATTTTATAGGTACGTCTTCTTCCCCTATATGCTTGTATACGTAACTGTTATTTTTAAATACATTTAAACCGTTAAGATCACCTAAAACGCTTTTAAGTTTCTTTTCCGTAACATTTCCGTCATCATCTTCCGTTTTGCTCGGACTTCCCCCAGAAGAATATGTAGGTCTTGCATACCTCGATTCAAGTTCATAATTCACCGCTGCAGCATTTCTTTCTGCGCCGAATGGGTCGAACTCAGTTCCGTCTTCATATCCGTAATATTTAGCAAGTTGTTGCTTTTGCCAGTCGTTATATTTTCCCGTAATTTGTCCGCCCTGTAAAATTCTCTGGATAGAATCAGCCTCGGCCGCTTTCTGCCTTTCGGCTTCAGCAAGTGCCTTTTCATATTCATATTGTTTTTCGTTAAAATTACGGTTGTATATATTGTCCTCTCTCTGCTGATTCAAAGCATTGTTAGCATAAATATTATTCATAATATCGTTGTTTACGCCGTATTCTGTGTTGAACATATTCTGCTTATGGCCGATAATGTTTTCAAGTGCATTGAGTTTGTTAATATAATCTGTGTTATATCTTCCATAAGCCGCTTCAAACAACTGCGGAATTTTATCACCTAACTGCTGCATATAGTAATTATTTGCCTGTGCACCTGCGGTTATTCCGGCACTGTTTACATATCCTCCGGTGTTTGCTGCATATTCACCCATAACATCGCGCATCACTCTGTCGCCCTCACGTGTATACATTTCCTTGTATGCCTGATAAACCGGATCTGATGCGTAGTCATATTCAAAAGGTTCTCTGTTTTGGCTCAAATCAATATACTGTTCGTAAAGCGGTGTAATATCCGCTTTATATTTTTCATATATCGCATTGTTATCCTGTATTCCCATAGACTTCTGCGCAGTTTCAATCGCTTTGTCAAGTTCTGCAGAATCCACGTATGCAACTCCGTTGTCAACAAATGCAGGTTTTATACTCTGTCCGTTTACCGATACCATTCCGTTTGCATAACCAACATTAAAAGGAATCTGCTTGTTGGCAGTATAATCAGTTAATTTAACAATGTTTTTGCCGTTGGCTTTGTGTGCATCAATTGCGGCCGCGGTAATGGATTCAGGATTGCTTACGTAACTCACTCCGTTTTCCACCCTGTCGGGTTTCATTAAGTTTTTGCCGTTGTATGTAATAATTCCGTTGTCATAACCCAGTTTTGATGTATCAACGCCTCTGTTCTCAAGCGCAGAACGCACACCGAAATCGCCGTTGGAAAAATATTTTGATACCGCTCTGTTAATTTCCGTCTGCGGAGCATAACTTTTTCCGTCTGAAACAGTTGACGGTGTCATAAAATATTTGTTGTCGTAAGTAACATTTTTTCCGTCCCAGCCGATTTTTGAATTGTCCAGCCCGTACTTTTTAACCATTTCATCACGTATGCCCTTGTTATCAGAATATACCATTTGAACTGCCTCCTTCTTCACCTATCGGAATTGCCACTAAATCCGATTGCGTATTTCCCTGATTACTTAATTGCTGACTCTGCATTTGCTGTTGCATCTGCATATTCTGCTGTTTAAGTTCCTGCAGAGACTTAACCAACTCTTCTCTGCCTTCAAACTGCATACAGTTAAGTGCAAGAATAGAATAGTCAATCAGTTGCGGATTGAAAAATCCTGCTCCCCACAGTTGCATTATAGTCTGATTCTGCTGTTCTTTTGTTATTGGGTTGCTTTTCTGCACCACTAACGATATATCAAATTCAGGCAGCCTGAAATATTGTTCGTTCTGTGCATCGCCCAAAATTACTGCTTTTATGTTTGCATTGTTGTATGTTGTATATTCATAATCACCATCGTTGCCGATAATGCGGAAGTGACGTTCTATATCGTAAAACTGCCTTATCAACTCTACGCATATATTAACTATCCGCTTGTACGCATTGTATGACGATGCTATCATATCTCTTGATAGTTTATCGCCGGATTGCTGTAGGACCGTTATTGCCGATGCGGCAGTTACGCCGTTAGATGTTCCGCCCTGCTGGAAATCCCTGTTGCCGATTACTTCTTTTAGTTCGTTTATCTTATCCTTTCGCCAGTTGTTTACCGACTCAGGCAAAGCATTACCTGTTATCTGCAAAATATTTCTTTCGTCCAGCGGACCTTCCACGTGGACAAAATTCTTGCTAAGGTCTGCAAATTCATCTTCATTAACACCGCCGCTGTCCTTTATAAAGTAACGTGTTTTTCCGATTATCGCACAGTTATCCGCAATAAGTTCGTCCATTTTGTCTATGTATGCCTGCGGATTTTTTACCACGTCAATTACACCGAATCCTGCAGGACTGTCAATGTTGGGGTACATCACATCAAAAACAAACGGATATAAACCGTGTTCGTATAATCCCTTGGGGTATCTTTCGTCACCCTCGGTCTGCTCTAAAATATTCTCACCGCTGAATTTTATAAGATGTACTGCATTATTCTTTTTGTAATAAGCGTCTACCACTAAAACACTCTCAAGATATTCATCACGGCTTTTTCCGTCATAAGTATCAACACTCAGTATATCCGCCGATTGCGGTAATTTGTCTTTGCCGTAAGTATCAGCAAATTTTTCTTTGTCCATAAAATACGAATAAAAAAGATATTTGCTGTCCTGAATATCCGATATTCCCGGTTGCCACGAAAGATTAAGCAAATCAATCTGCTTTATTTCTATATCGCCCAGACCGCCATTTAAAGTGTTGTTCCAGAACACGCCGTAACAGGAAGTTCCATTTTTAAGTTTGTACCACCAGCACGAAGAATAAACTTCTTTGAATTTGCAAATGTCAAGCACACATGGGATTATTGAAGTAAGTTTTTCCGCTTCGCTCACGTCATTGGGTTCTCTGGCATAAATGTTTATGTCGGGATAGTTGTCCATAGCGTCTGCGTGCTTTGTGCATATAGCAGAAAATATGTATCCGCTTTTGCACTCGGGCTTGTTCGGATTTTTTTCTTTTCCATTGTTAAAATCCGTGTACTGTTGCTTAAACCAACGGTTGTTTTCAATAATTCTGAAATTTAACGCTTTCTTCTCAGCATTTTCGCTGTATTTCGCATATTCGCCGTTTATCTTTTTTATATCAATATTTTTCATTTATTCCGCTCCTTAAACAATCTAATCCGCAACCGTCCTCTTATTCCGTATATTCCGCATATCCTTTGAAAAAAGCAACACCGTTTATAAAACGTATAAGCGGATTTCCGTCCTCGTCTACAATTTTTGTTGCATGAATATTTTCTATCTGTTCAGAGGATATTTTTGAGTTGTCCGTATTTATATTTTCCGCACTGACGGCAAGCGCTGTTTGTGCCGTTGTCGCTTCTAAAACATTATCCGCACCGAGATGTGTAATGCAAAAATTTATTTCGTCTATCAAATTAACAAGAATATCTTCCAAAGCCTTAACTCTTGCTTCCAAGTCTGCTCCGCTTTGAGCACCTAAAGGTTTTGAAGCATTTACAAACATAGCCATAAACTTCTACCTCCTATTTCCGTCGTTCTTTCCGCCGGCAGTATATATGTGCTCAATGCTTTTAATTATAACTGGGCCCGTACCTTCCACCGCCAGAGCGAACGAAAAGCACGGATTTATTTTTATAGATATTCTCTGTGTTATACTTGATTCTATCGTAAAACTTCCGCAGTCCACTCTTTCACTTTCAGGGGCTTCATCATATAAAACATATACCTTCATTGTGCATGGCACGTTGCTGTAAATAGGTTTTGCATAAATTATAACTTCGCTCAGTTTTGTATAATCCGTCCCCGCTGTATTGTACTCCCGTGTTTTAAAATACCAGTCACAATTTGCATATCCTAAACCGGTCCCGTATATTTGATTATCGGTTCCTTGGACAAAGTACAATTCTCCGTTATACCTGAAAAAGCACAATACATCATTGTCTTTGTCCTCTTTGTGCCACATATTCAGCATCGTGTCATAAACAAGTAATTCTTTGTCTCGTAAACGTGGCTTTGCATAAAAATATATTTTTCTTCCGTCAGTTCCGCCAATTGCACTTGTGTATCCTTTGTATGCGGGGTGGTCCACTGTTATACAATCGGAAATTACTGTAGGATAACCTCCGCTGTATACACAAAAGCCGTTTTGTGAGAGGAAATATAATCTTCCGTTTAACTCCACAATTGATTTTTTATCTATGCATCCGTCCGAAGATTGCTTTTGAATTGTAAAGTTTTTTGGATTGTCGCCATAAATCTTGTAGATATAATCTCTTTTAAACGCAATTACCGAGCCGTTGAATTCAACTATTCCTGTAAATCCGCCTTCTGTTCCCACTTGCCCGTACCAACTGTCAGTAGATATTCCTTCATACGTGTACCATCTCTTGTAATCGCCCTGCTTGCAGGCATATATATACTTCCCCGATTCCGTAACACCGAATATTCTGTTGTTTGAAACACACGCATTTGTTATTTTCGGTATTAAGTGCTTTATTGTTGCATTGTTAAAATTTGCCCAATCGTGACGCGGCATTAATTTTACCGCACTGCCGTTTTTGTCATAACATCCTACATACATTGTATATCCGTCTATTTCCTCAACAACGCACGAAACTATAATACCATTGCCGACATCTTCAACATTCTCATCATCTGTGGTATTTATTTCATCATGCGGATTAACGTTTGCATAGGAGGTATTTACTGCTCCCGATATCGATATCCTGTCGCCGACCATAAAATACCTATCCCACGTGCCATAGTTCATCTCGTTCAGACTTAGCCGGTTTCTAAACGATTTGCCGTAAGCATCGGTAGCGGCAACCAGACTTTTATTTGTTATTGTAAATCCATCCCCCAAATCCTCATTAGGTAAAACCAGCGTTTTTCCGTTAAACCTTACAACGCATTTGTCATCATACGGATTGCAGTATGTGGCATATACGTTATTGTCTGTAATCTCACCGTTTGAGTGCTTCAGATTATTGTAAGATGTTCGGATTTTTCTTGTGCTTATGTACGGAAACTTATCGGACGATAAATTTAACATATCCGCAAACTCATTTTCTTTTGCGTATTCCTTTCTGTTAAGCCCCCCGAAACTGTTCATAAAAACTTCTTTTTGCTTTGCATTGTTGGAAATAATCGGCTGATACATATAGAATTTGTACCTCCTTAAATTTAATCTTTTGCTTAAGCACACAAAACACAGCACCGCCATCACGGTGCTGTGCGTTCTGTGCTCAATCTTCAATTATGCTGTTGCTTTGGATTCAATTCTAACCATATACAAATCATTCAGGATTTTTGCAACGTGTGTGGCTTTCCAACCGCTTGTTGCTCTCTGGTTAAGCGGATCGTCACCGCTGCCGAAAGGTTTAACAATGTTTTCAAGGCCGCCGCCTTCGATATTTGTAATACCGTATGCGTCAGCACCTAAAACCAATGTAGAGAATACCTCTCCGTCACCGCTTCCAAATCTTACTGCTTCGGTAGTTTCTACAAAACGTACACCGTGAATTCTTCCGATTTCACCGTTATACCAATCTTTTGGGTCATACTCTTTAACCGCTTCCCATTTGGGGTCGTTGGTTAAGTCGTATGCCGCATCGGGATGAATAATGGCAACGTAAGAGCCGTTTATTTTCTTCGCTTTATTGCGTTTAAGTGTTCTTACCGCCTTTTTGATATCATCAACGGTTAAAACATCACCCTCAGCAAGTTGCGCACGTGCGGTTTTACCTCCGCTGTACTGAACATTTGTGCCGGCATTTAAAATATCGGCAGTAAGCGAATCCAATGTTTCGCCCGACTGATTGCCCAAAAGTTTTCCTGTTTCGGTCAAAATCGGGTCAATAGCAGTAAGGTCAAGCATATCGGTAATTCTTACATAATCACCGTACTGTCCTACTGTCGCAGTAATTGCTGTTACCGTGAGCGACTGTCCGTCAGGAGTTACTCCTTCGGTAAGAGCAGTCTTGGCTTTCGGAAGAGAAGAAAACTTTCTGAACTCAATGGTTTTTCCGCCATTTTTAGGAATGTTTCTCTTCTGACCAAACTGGTTATGTACAAGATTGGGTTTTGCCTCTCTTAAAAGGTTTTTATCGTAAAAAGTTTTTAATTCAGCAGATAAAGTTGCTGTTGTGGTTGCGTTTGTTACTGGCATAATTAGTTACCTCCTATAATACAATTTTTTCGCCGTTTGCTACACGTTCGGCAAGGGCGGCGATTTCGTCCTCATTCATTTTTGAAATATCAATTTTGGCAGAAGAGCCGCTTGGTGTTTGCTGCGCTCCTTCCACCATTCTGTTTTGACCTGCTTTAACTGTGGAGATAACTTTATCGCGTTCAGACTGTGCCGTTTGCTCAATAAGTTCATCAAAGAATACACTGCGGTGTGCAAGTTTTATTGCATTGTCCTTTGTTTTTGGATTTGAATAGAACATATTAACCGCATCAACAAATTCTTCGTTCTGACTTAATTTTATAAAGTCAACTCCCAGTTTTTCGCTCTGCTCCTGCAGAGATTGGATTTTAGCATTGAAATACTCTCTCTCGTAAGCCTGCTGCTTTAAAGTTTCATTTTCCTCTTCAAGTTCTCTGTGGTGAATATAAGCATTTGTATCTTCAATAC
>JAZNPF010000024.1:0-59485 GCA_045589495.1 Clostridia bacterium | reverse complement strand
ATGGGCGAAATTATAAACGACCCCGAAACAATACGCAAAATCGCTTTAGAAGACAAAAATCTTGCGGAAAGGATAATGGCGTACCTTAAAGATTTTATAGAGCAGATACGCACTCTTTTTGACGAAAACGACGCAGAAATACAATCGATTTTCCACAATTACGAGCAGGTGAAAGCAGTGTATCAGGAGGTAGTGGCACAAAGCAACGGCAGAGTTGACGGGGATACAAACCTGTCTGATATAACTTATCTGTCGACATCATCAAAAAATCTTGCAAATGATTCAAATACGGAGTATAATGAAGATACAGAATCAGATAATATTTATTTCGAGGTAGACCCATATATATTTTTGGGAAACAATGTATCTCAACTTAAAAATGTTATCATGCAAAAACAAGCACCATATTATGCAAACAAAGAAAGATTACCAGATATAGATTATTCATACACCAGTGATTGCTTTGTGATGTGGAAAAATCATTCTATAGGGAATTATACTTTGTTGACTGCAATACCTATAGAAAATAATTCGGAACTAACTACATATTTAGAACGGAGTGTTGAAAATGGCGATATCTCAAGCGCAAAAGGACCTCGTGAATGGTTTGATAGCATTCGGGATAGAGAAAGAAGCGATACCGGGAATAATGACAGCGTTGAAACTACCACGGCATACGGAAGCGATGATAGATTTTCTAATGAACAATCTTCAAGCAACACAGTCGGACATACTCAGGGAAACACATCGAATACTGAATACAATAAGATAGAGGACGGCGATAAGCCGTCCTCTTTTAATGCATCAGATGTTAAATTGTCTGTCCGCAAAGGCTCACGTGCGGAAAAGGCGCAGAGGGCTATGGAAATCTATGAGGAAAGCGGAAATGTTGCTGACCTGCCGACACGCCAATGGGCAAAAGAGTATTACAAGGCATCTAAAAACACTGAAAAAATGCTTGAAAATCAAATTGCAACTGCGGAATGGGAAAAAAGGTATGCCAAAACGCCTGAGCAGATAAAAAGGCTTGATGAAGTTTTAGAGAACCTTAGGCTTAGACAGGAAAAAAATGTTGCGAATATTAACATAAGCAGAAAACTTTGGGGCGTTGTTGAGGGCGTTGTTGAAGGATTTGTTGAGCGAAATTACTGGTTAGCCGATATAATTGACGACCTGAAGGATGTAGGTACGGAATTTATGAAAATCAAAAGCGGTAACTACCGTTTTAATGATTTTTACAGGAACTTTGAAAGGGTGTTCGGTAAGCACTTTGACAAAATTAAACCTTTGTTAGACCGTTTTGATGACGCAAAAGGCGATGAGGCGCGATACCGTGTTGGAAAACTTGCTGAACAGTATAACTACATAGTAAAGCAATTGGGTATTAAAAAAGGCAGCAAAGAGAGCAAAGCGGTTCAATGGATTGCAGAGGGAGAAAGAAATCCTGATGTTAAAAACAAAGATGATATAGAAGCGCTAAAAAAAATGGGTATTACCGACATTAAAAATTTAGACCCGAGTATCAGGATGCCTTATACAGAAGCGATGCTGCGTGCCGAGTTCGGCGATATGGCGGAAAATATTTTAAAAGCGGAGCAATGGTACCGCAAGCAGTATGATGAAATGATAAACGCTATTAATGCCACACTACGCAGAATTTTTCCGAACAGACCGGAAAAATTACTACCCAAACGTAAAGACTATATGAGGCACTTCAGAGAAGTTAAGACGGGTTTAGGCGGTTTGGTGGATTTACTTAAAACCGACAATGAAATTGCGCCCGGTTTAGTTTCTGTAAGCGAGAATACAAAGCCTAAAACAAAATGGGCATCGTTCATGCAGAAAAGAGCCGGCAAGGCAACATCAGAAGGTGCTATTGAGGGATTTAATGAATATATCAGTCAGGCATCATACGCTATATATATAAACCCATATATAGAACAATTCAGAGGTTTAGCAAGAGATTTGGCTGAATTAAAGAGTGCCGGCGCCGTAACAGGTACTGATGAAAACGGCAAATCGATAAAACGGCAAACCGATAATTCTGATTTGAACGGATTTATTGAATACTTAAACGACTTCGCGAATGATTTGGCAGGTAAAACGGGCGGACTTGACAGGGCCTTAATTAAATCTATGGGCGCATCGGGACGAACAGTTATCAAGGCATTACAATGGTTTAACAACAGGACAAAGGCAAATGCTGTACTTGGAAATGTTGCATCGATGTCAAAACAGGTAATGAACATACCAAACGGTATTACTTTGCTTAAAAATCCGGCAAATATCCTAAGAGGGATTTACGATGCCGGTATGGGAGCCATTTTTAAAAATTCCAAAACAGGTGCTGAGGCTGCGAAAGCATACAAAAAGAGTAATTTTTTAACTTCAAGGTATTCGGACAAGGCTTTTGATAAATTTGAAAAAAATGGTTTAAAAAAAGGCGCTGCTTTTATGCTTGGGCTTGCCGATGAGATAGGTACACGCTCTATATGGAACGCTTTATATTATGAGGCTGTTAAGGACGGTGAGGCTGACCCGATAAGATATGCTGATGTGAACACAAGAAAAGCGGTTGCCGGCCGTGGTATAGGTGAAATACCGCTTGCCTACAAATCGCAACTTGCTAAGTTGGCACTTCCGTTCCAGATAGAGCCGACCAACTCCTGGAACGTTATGAGAGATATGATTTCCGGAAATACACCGAAAGGAAAACTTCCAGATTATGGTGACAGAGCATTTAAAACTGCGGTGTTTTTTGTCGTGACGTGTGCGATGAATGCTGCGTTGGAAGCACTCACCGGCAGTAAAGGCAGTTTTGACCCACTTGGCGACCTTTTAGAAGGCTTGAATCAAGGTTGGAAGGAAGAGGAAGAAGGAAACGTATTAACCAAACTCGGAACAGGTACAAAAAGAGCAACGCAGAATGTGGCAGGCGATTTTATAGGCAACAGGTCATTCGGCTGGGTTGTAGGTGAATTGTTAGACACTATTGATGAGGACTGGGCTACCAACTACTTTAACGACAGTCTGTATCAATCACAAGGAGTGAATATCCCTGCTTTGCAGTCTGCAACCAAAGTGGGTAAAAAGGCTCATGACAAAGACTGGTTGGGCGCAGCAGCAGAAGGTGTATCATCCTTTGCATTACCATTTGGCGGAAAGCAACTTGACAAAACCATTCGTGGTATCGGCGATGTTGCACGTGGCGGAAATTACCAGAGCAACATTTACAAGGAATGGTCTACGGGTGAGAGGGGCGATATGTATTACCCCATAGAAAAAACCACAGGCAATTATATTAAAGCGGGGGTATTCGGGCCGTCTTCATTAAAAGCGAACAATGAGTATTGGGAAAACAAAAAACTCGAAGGCTACAAAAAGGCTGAAAACACAAAAGCCGAAGAAAAAGCGGCTGACGATTTCATCAAGGCATACAAAAAGGAAAATCCCGATTCAGAGGTTGTAAGGCTATATAATGAAATAAAGAGAAAAGATATATTCCCGTTTGAGCCTATTGAAAGCACGGGCAGTTATACTCATAAAAAAGTTAAAACGGAGTATACGCTTACCGATGAGGACAGGGCAAAGTATCAGAAACTTCAAAATGAGAAGATGCAGGAAAAGTACAACGAGGTATTCAAATCGACAGAGTACAAATATGCAGACGCTCAGATGAAACGTATTCTGCTTGAGGATGCACGTTCGGAAGCGAAAAGCGAAGTTAAGGAACAGATTAAAAAGGACCACAGAAATGGAGTGATAAAATGAAAATAGCAGAAGTTTTAAATCAGGTCAAAAAACTTTATCCAAACACATTTACTGATGAGGAACTTTTAAACTGGTGTTATTCAGTAACCTGCACGATACGGGAACGGTACAAAGATATATATGAAAGAGCAACTTTCAAGGGCGGTGGCGATATTGCGCTATCGCCCTTAGTGTTGTTTGAAGATATTGTGAAGGTTTACATAAACGGTGTTGAAATAGAAAAGAGCGATGAAACGGCATTTTTGTATTCGCTTGAAGAATTAACCGACAAAGATACAGTTGAAATTGTTCACCGTGTGCGTGCAGAGCCGTATGGTGAAACCGAACTTGAAGGATATACCATAAAAAACAGCGCTCTCGTGTTTGAAGAAGAAGCGCCGATATATGTATATCCGTCCGACAAACTGAGATTTATATATACCGATGGTACGGAAGCGTTTTTCTATGTTCTGGATATAACCGGCAATGTAATCACTTTAAATGACTCTCCTGGAAACAACGTGTCTAAAATAAGTACCGTTATGGAGGACGAAACAGAAGTGCCGCCGCCTTTTGATGATATGTATATTCAGTTTGTTCTTGCAAAGATTGGATTCTATCAGAACGATGTGGATATGTACAACAAACATATATCTATATACAATTCTCTAATGAACGATTACGGCGCATGGTATAAACGCAGTGCACCTATCAAATCAACACAATTTAAAAATATGTGGTAAGGAGTGATGTAAATGGCCTGGCTTAAAACAAATCAAAAGCAGTACAAAAACGAGCAGAAACGCATTGACGAATATATGGACTACAAGACGGAAAAAGCGTTAAAAGCACACAAAGAAAGTTCTGTTTTAGATCATCCTGACGGAAGCGTTACCGATGAAAAAATCGGTGAAAGAACAGTTGTTGACGCTTCAACTAATACGGGGAATTTTACAGGGCTATTCTCTGCAATTATAAACAACATTGCCAATGCGATACGTTCCATAAGAGCAAATTTTAATTCACATAAAAACAACAACTATATTCATATAGAGGATGAGGAACGGCAAAACTGGAACAACAACATAGACAAGACGGCAGAGGTTGAGCAGAATTTAGAAAAGGCAATTGAAGAGCAGAGGGAGTATGTAGATACGCAGGATTCTTCTGTTCTGACTGCGGCAAATAATTTTACCAGAGAAAAGGTTACGGAAGTTAATGCTTTTACACAGACTTTAGATCGGAATATTGCAAGCATACAGGAAGATTTAGAGTCGGCAAACAATGAGATTGCAGATATAAAGACAGTAACCGCAGAGATTGGTGATGATGTAGAAACAAACGCCGACAAACTAAACTCACTCAAATACTACGGTGATATGAACATTGTTCCGTCTGATGCAAGTTTATTTTCATTCACAACCGATGACGAAACAATGACTGCAAGTGTGGCTGCCGCATCGACAGATATTGCTGGTGATATTGTTATTCCGTATCAGTATGTGGTTGATGATAAGGTGTATTTGATAACGGGTATAGAACCTGTGGGTGAATTTGTAGAAAACGGTGTTACTTATAAGGTTGGCGGGTTTGAAAATTGTTCAAATTTGGAAAGTGTAATTATCCCAAATACAATGTCAGAGATAAGTAATTCGGCATTTGCTTTTTGTACAAATTTAATGAATGTTACCATACCAGATAGTGTGACAAGTATTGAAAGGGCGGCATTCGCTCTGTGCACAAGTTTGACAAACGTACATTTGCCTGATGGTATAACAAGTATGGAAAATGAGGTTTTTTATGGCTGTACTAATTTAGTGAATGTAAACATACCAAATTCTATAACAACTATAAATATGGCGCTTTTTGCTCTTTGTAGTAACTTAACAAGTGTAATAATTCCTGATAGTGTGACAAGTATAGGTGAACATGCGTTTGGTCATCTCGACGCTATAACGAACGTAATAATCCCGAGTAGTGTGACAACTGTAGACAGATACGTATTTCAGGACTGCGATAATTTAACAAGTGTGTCAATACCCAAAGGGCTAACAAGCATAAGTTATGGTATGTTTTATCGTTGCTTCAATCTTACCGATATCTACTATGAGGGTACAGAGGAGGAATGGAATGCTATAGAAATTGGCGAGTATAACACTCCTATTTTATCAGCAACAATCCACTACAACTGGGTTCCTGCTATGAAAGGCGAAGTTCCAACAAAAGCAGAAATGAATGAAGTAAGCGATAATACAGAGGACAACACCGACAAACTAAACTCACTCAAATACTACGGCGATATGAACATTGTTCCATCAGATGCAAGTTTGTTTAAGTTCACAACCGATGATGAAACAATGACTGCAAGTGTATACAGAGCATCAACAGATATTTCAGGCGATATCGTTATCCCGTATCAGTATGTTGTTGATGATAAGGTGTATTTAGTGACGCAACTGGGGAGAAAACCAGTAACTGATCAGGAGACTCAGTACTACCAAGCATTCTACGAGTGTAAAAATTTAACAAGTATTATAATACCTAATAGTGTAACAAATTGGGGTACTCTCCCTTTTTCAGAATGTGATAATCTAATAACTGTTGTAGCATCATGCAACTCAACATATATAGAAAACCCCAATCGCTCTGGCGATTTAAGTGCCGCATTTGCTAATAATGCTAATCTTGAAAGCGTGACTCTCCCTAATGGAATTACTCGTGTTGGTAGCAATATGTTTTATAGATGTACAAACTTAAAAAATATAACTCTTCCTGACACCGTAACTGTTATAGGAAATCATGCATTTTACGAATGTACCTCTCTTACTGATATAACACTTCCTGATAGTGTTGTAGATACGGAGGGTCAATTGTTTGCCGGTTGTATCAATTTGGAAACTGTGGTACTTTCTAAAAATTTAACTGCAACAGGCGTATCTAATTTTATCAGGTGTAATAAATTAAAAAATGTTAATCTTCCAGAAAGTTTAACCTCAATTAGTAATAATTCGTTTATGTACACCAATATAGAAAATATAGTATTGCACAATGGAATAACTTCAATTGGCACAAAGGCATTTGCCTCGTGCGAAAATTTAATTGCTATTACTATTCCAACAAGCGTAACAACTATAGCCACCACCGCTTTTTTAAATAGTCCAAATTTGATTGATATTTACTATGAGGGTACAAAAGAACAGTGGAATTCTATAAACTTTGAAGTTCATGAATTTTGTTCTGCAAGCAATATTACCAACGGCAGAACAGTCCACTACAATTGGACTCCTGCTATGAAAGGCGAATTACCTACAAAAACAACTCTTGGATTGGACAAGGTTGATAACACACCTGATAATGAGAAGAGTGTTTTGTATGCAGAGACGGCTAATATTGCTGTTAAGGCTAATGCGGATATATCAGGAAGAAAATTTCAAGAAACCTACGCAACTAAAGCAGAATTAAGCGCAATACCTAAATTCAACATTCTTCCCGTAACAAGTTTACCTACTGAAGATATTTCTACAACAACAGTGTATTTAATTCCTTATGGTGATGAAAGCCAAAACATTTACGATGAGTACATATACGTAAATGGAACGTGGGAAAAACTTGGTACGCAAAAAGTAGATTTATCGGGTTATGCGACTAAAGAAGAGGTAACTGCGGTTAATGAAAGACTTGGTAATGCAGAAACTTCTATAGGCGACATAGACACCGCCCTTGACAATATCATTGCAATACAAAACACATTGATAGGCGGTGATAGTGTATGAGTATAGCGGATAAATTGCAGACCATAGCCGAGAACGAACAAAAGGTGTATGATGCAGGGTATGGCAAAGGCTATGAACAAGGTGTAACAGATGAATATGAGTCATACTGGAATCCGATGTGGAGAGTTAGAAAAGATAACAATTTCAACAATGCTTTTACGGGCTATGGTTGGAATGATAAAACATTTAAACCGCCTAAGAATACTAAAATCTATCCGAGTTCGTCAGCAAATATGTTTAGCAGATGCCAAATAACCAATTTGGAAAGTCTACTTGCAGAAAGAAACGCAGAAATTGATACAAAGGGCAGTTATTATGTTGATGAATTTTGCTCACAATCTTCTATTACACATGTGCCAGTAATAAACGCAACAACGTCATACGGTTGCAATAGTATGTTTAATGCTTGCAGCAACCTTGTTAGTGTGAGAAAAATAATCCTAAAAGATACTGGAGCACAATCACTTACCAATGCTTTTAGTGGTTGTTCAAAATTGGAACATATTCGTTTTGAAGGTGTGATTGGTACAAATGTTTCCTTTAGTGCTTGCAACAAATTGACACACGAAAGTTTATTTGGTGAAATTGCAACCGAAGAACAAAAAACGGCTGGGAAAAATATATTGCTCTTCAATGGTCAGCATTATTATGGCGGCATCATCATAGCACTAAGAGATTTTGTTTCCGAAGGTAGCACAACGACACGCACATTGACTTTAGGTTCAACAAACCTTGCAAAACTTACTGATGAAGAAAAAGCAATAGCGACACAGAGAGGGTGGACTTTAGCATGAAAATATCAACAATAGAATTAAGACAAATTACCGCAGAAGATAATATGGTGCTTACCAATGGTGAGGCATTTTCAAGTGTTGGTGGTTCGATTTATCTTGGTGTAAATGACAAACCTGAAAATTGGCACGAAATAACTGCTGAAGAAGCAGAGAAACGTCAGGCGGAATTGTTGTCTGAAGATGCGCTGAGAGAAGAGGAGATAGAGTAATGTATGTGTCAGCACAAACTATTATAACGGCAGGTGGTTTGCTTAGTGTTGCAGGCGCTTTTGCTACGGTAGTCTGGAAATTGTTTAAATGGATTAACCATCAAAAAGAACAGGACGAAGAAATAAAACGCATTGATGATAAGTACGACAAAGCCATTAACGATTTAAAAGCAATGCATTTAAGAGATCAGGAAAACATACAAGAAGAACAGACACTCGTAGTGTATGGTCTGCTCGCCTGCCTTAAAGGTCTTGCTGCACAGGGGTGCAATGGTCCTGTGTCTGAAGCAATCGGAAAATTGGAAAAACACATAAATAAAAAGGCACACAATCAGGAATAGGGGGGAGTGATAGTATGACAAACAAAGAACTTGTTTCAAAACTTGTTGATATTGCAAACAACTATAAAACACTGTATGTAATGGGTTGTTTCGGTGCTCCGCTTAATTCGTCAAACAAATTAAGATACAGTAGCAACCACTCATACAACAAAAAATCAGCAAGACAGGCTATGATTAAATCTGCATCAGCAGATACTTTTGGTTTTGACTGCGTTAATGTTATCAAATCAATATTATGGGGATGGAATGGAGATAAAACACAAAGATACGGCGGTGCGAAATATGCAACAAATGGTGTTCCTGACATAAGTGCTGACGGTATGATTGCAAAATGCTTAAATGTATCTTTTGATTTTTCGCATATCGAAGTCGGTGAGGCGGTATGGATGCCAGAGCATATAGGAATATACATAGGTAAAGGACTTGCTGTAGAATGTACACCGTCTTGGAAAAATGGCGTACAGATTACAGCCTGCAATTGTAACAAGAGCGGTTACAACAGAAGAAATTGGGTAAAACACGGCAAACTGCCGTATATTACATACGAAAGTGAGGAAAAGAAAATGCTCGAATCTGGGAACGATATTATTTGGGAACTTATGAACGGAAAGCACAAAATTAAAATTTCTGAAGTCGACAGAGCCGTAAAGGCTTTGGATAACGCAAAGAAAAATGCTGAATTTTCATCATTGTATTGGATATTGTATAAGTTGGTGAACGGTAATGACTAATAAAAGAAAAGGTAATTTTTCAAAATTTATTGTTGTGTTTGTCATTGCGGTAAACATAATTTTTACTACTGCGGTTCTGTGGGTGTTTTTAAAAACATCTGCAGAGCCGACTGCACTAATAGGTTCTTGGTTTGCATTTACCACAGTAGAATTGTGGCAACTTGCAAAGATAAAAACAAAGAAAGTTGAAAGAGAGGAGAATACATATGACATTTGATGTTTTTATAATGCTGTTATTCGCATTTTCCATTATTACAAGCCTTTTTGTCGAAGCGGGGAAAAAGTTCCTTGATTCATTAAAAGTTAATTATGCATCAAATATTTTAGTTTTTTGTGTTGCTATATTTGTAGGAGGCTTTGGTACTTCGTTTTTCTATATGTGGAACGACATTGCATTTACTGCAACAAACATTATCAGCATATTTTTAATGATTTGTGCCAACTGGCTTGTTGCTATGCTTGGGTATGATAAGGTTATGCAGGCAATTACCCAGTTGAAAGGCGGAAAAAGTTAAGATAAAATGTATTAAGTAGTCAAAAAAGTAGTCAAATTTCGAATATTAACCTATTTACGAGAAAATGATAGAGTTCAAATCTCTCCTTCTCCGTAGAAATGCAAGCGTCGTAATGATGCTTGCATTTTTTGTTTTAATTAAGAAACGCAATTAGCAAATATTTTTTCAATATAAATAGATTGTAAAAATATTTGAGGATGTGTATTTATGACAGTTACTATTACTATAGATTCTTTCAACGGACAGGTGTTCAGACTTGTCAAGATGTTTGAATAAACTTTTTTATATATAAATGCTTGACATATTTAAAATGATATGTTATATTATTAAGGTATAAAGGCTTTGACGGAGAGGGCATATTCAATTTAACCTTTGAGAGAAGTGACGGTTGGTGCGAGTCATAGGGGAGGGGATATGTTTGTAGCTTCTGAGCCGGAAGGAAGAAAGCATATTTGTTAGTAGAACCTTCTCGTGATTGCTGCGTTAATGCATACGGGTTGTTTGACCTTGAGAGTGGCACGTATTTCGTGCAATTTGAGTGGTACCGCGGGTGATTACACTCGTCTCAAAGATTTTAACTATACTTTGAGGCGAGATTTTTTTTGCCTCATAAAAGGAGAAATTTTTACTATGGAAAACTCAAGAGATATAAATCTCAAAATTAAGGAGATGGCGGAGCGTATTCGCGAACTTCGTGAAATCGAAAATTATACCGTTCAGGAAATGGCTGAAAAGACCGGTATTTCTGTTGAAGACTACATAAAGTGCGAAAATGGTGAATCAGATCTCAACTTCGCATTTATATACCGTTGCGCTGCGGCATTAAGAGTAAATGTAACAGATATTATTGAGGGGTATAGTCCTAATCTTAAATCGTATACAGTTACACGTGCCGGAGCAGGTCAGCAGATTGCAAAAGCACACGGTATGATATATCATAACCTTGCGTATGCGTTTAAAAATCGTATAGCAGAACCGCTTTATGTTGTAAGTGCGTATGATGAAGATGCTCAAAATAAAGATATTGAACTTACAACGCACGCTGGTCAGGAATGTGATATAGTTATTGAAGGACACCTTATGGTTCAGGTGGGCGAACATAAAGAAGTACTTGGCCCCGGCGACAGCATATATTATAATAGTGACACTCCTCATGGTATGATTGCAGTTAACGGAAAAGACTGTAAGTTTTATGCCATAGTATTAAGAGCAGACGTTGACGGAGTAGAAACACCTAATGATGTTGTTACAACAGAACAGATAATCGGTTCAATCCATAGAGATACTAAAGACAGAATTTATCATAATTTTATTGATGTGGTTGAAGATGATAATGGAACCCCAATATCTATAGATTTTAAAAATACCGAAAAATTTAACTTTGCTTTTGACCTTGTTGATGAACTTTCAAGACGAGAACCTGACAAACTTGCTATGCTTCATATATCTAAAGATAAAATTGAAAGACGTTTTACTTTTACTGATATGAGAAAAGCATCCAGTCAGTGTGCGAATTATTTTGCTTCGCTTGGAATTAAAAAAGGTGACAGGGTAATGCTTATCTTAAAACGTCACTATCAGTTCTGGATTGCGATGCTTGGTCTTAACAAACTTGGTGCAATTGCAATTCCTGCAGTTGATCAGTTGCAGGAACATGATCTTGAATACAGATTCAATTCAGCCGGTGTAAGTGCCATTGTGTGCACTTCTGACGGCGAAGTGGCAAATCAGGTTGATATTGCAGCAAAAAAATGTCCGATGCTTGTAAATAAAATGATTGTTGGAGAAGGCAAGGACGGATGGAGAAACTTTGATGAAGAGTACAAACGTTTCAGCACTCATTTTGAACGCACGGAGGACTCTGCGTGCGGAGATGATACAATGCTTATGTATTTTACATCCGGAACTTCAGGATATCCAAAAATAGCATCACATAACTATAAATATCCGTTAGGACATTTCCATACTGCAAAATATTGGCATAATGTTGATCCTGACGGTCTGCACTTCACAATTTCCGATACCGGATGGGCAAAAGCAATGTGGGGTAAACTTTACGGTCAGTGGCTTTGTGAAGCAGCCACTTTCGTGTATGATTTTGACCGATTTGACGCTGCTGAAATATTGCCTATGTTCGCAAAACATCATATTACTACTTTCTGTGCTCCGCCAACAATGCTTCGTATGATGATAAAACAGGACATTTCAAAATACGATTTTTCATCTGTACGTCATATGACTACAGCCGGTGAAGCACTTAATCCTGAAGTTTACCGTCAGTTTGAAAAAGCAACCGGACTTCAGATTAAAGAAGGTTTTGGTCAGACAGAAAGCACAATGATTATAGGTAATCTGGTTGGTAAGCCGCATAAAATAGGTGCTATGGGGAAACCTGCACCTATATATAAGGTTGAACTCCACGATGCCGATGGAAATCAGGTTAAAACAAGTGAATCCGGCGAGATTGTTATCAATGTTAAAGGCGGTGCACCGTGTGGATTATTTACCGGATATTACGGTGATGATGAGAAAACAAAAGAAGTATGGCACGACGGATATTATCATACTGGTGACGTTGCGTGGCGTGATGAAGACGGATTTTATTGGTATGTTGGACGTATTGATGATGTTATTAAGTCGTCCGGATACAGAATTGGTCCGTTTGAAATCGAAAGTGTTATAATGGAACTTCCGTACGTGCTTGAATGTGGTGTTTCTGCTGTTCCCGATGAAGTAAGAGGACAAATTGTAAAAGCAAGCATTGTTCTTGTGAACGGAACAGAACCTACTGAAGAACTAAAAAAAGAAATTCAGAATTATGTTAAAGACAGAACTGCACCTTACAAGTATCCAAGAATCGTTGATTTCAGAGAAAGTTTGCCAAAGACTGTAAGCGGTAAAATCCAAAGAAATAAACTTTAATTCAAAATCAAAAACCTCATTCATTTGAATGAGGTTTTTGATTTTATATTATGTTATTGTAGAGTTGCTTTTTTATTTTGATAAACAGGTTCACTAGTGACATTTATTCCGAGTCGTCTAAGTACATTTTCATCAACAGAAGATAAAATTACCGATGAGTGAAGTTCGCATCCTCTCAATTTACTCAGCTGTTCCATAGCTAGTTCGGCATTTTCATCAGTTGGTGCGCAGATGGATAATGCTATCAGTGCTTCATCAGTATGAAGCCTGGGGTTTCTGTTACCTAAGTGGTCTGTTTTCAAATGCTGAATGGGTTCGATTATTACAGGTGAAATTAAATGTATAGCATCATCAAGACCGGCAAGTTCTTTTAATGCGTTAAGTAAAAGCGCAGCAGCAGCACCCAAAAGTTCTGATGTTCTTCCAGTAATTATTTTTCCATTGGGAAGTTCCAATGCCGCAGCAGGAGCGCCAGTGAGTGCGGATTTTTGCAATGCGGGAGCAATTACGGCTCTGTCATTAGCGGTGACACCTGCTTTTTTCATAAGAAGTTCGAGTTTCATAACTACATCTTCGTCAGAAATAATCCCCTTACGTTGTTCGCATAATGCAGTATAATATCTTCTAATAATCTCTTGTTTTGACGCCGCTTTTGTAATTTCATCATCAATTATGCAATTTCCAGCCATATTTACACCCATATCAGTAGGGGATTTGTATGGACATGCGCCTAAAATATCTTCAAGCATTGCTTTAACAACAGGGAAAATCTCTACATCACGGTTATAATTAACCGTTGTTTCACCATACGCATCAAGATGGAATGGATCAATCATATTAACATCGTTAAGATCAGCTGTAGCCGCTTCGTATGCAAGGTTCACTGGATGAGTTAACGGGAGATTCCAGATTGGGAATGTTTCAAATTTTGCATAAGCAGACTGAATTCCTTTTTTGTGTTCATGATATAATTGTGAAAGACAGGTGGCCATTTTTCCACTACCGGGACCCGGAGCAGTAACAACTATCAGTTCTTTTGATGTTTCAATATATTCGTTTTTTCCGTAACCTTCGTCACTTACAATTTTTGCAACGTCAGATGGATATCCCTCAATTGAATAGTGACGGTATACTTTTACGCCTAAAGATTCCAACCGTTTTTGAAAAGCTACCGCAGTGGCTTGTCCGCTAAAACGAGTCATAACAACACTGCCAACATAAAGACCAATTGAACGGAAACAGTCGATAAGTCTTATTACATCCAAATCATAAGTGATTCCCAAATCGCTGCGAAGTTTATTTTTTTCAATATCAGCAGTGTTGATTGTTATAACAATTTCAACACGGTCTTTGAGTTGAAGAAGCATCTTGAGTTTGCTGTCTGGCTCAAATCCCGGTAAAACTCTTGAGGCGTGAAAATCGTCAAAAAGTTTACCGCCAAACTCCAGATAGAGTTTACCGCCAAACTGTTCTATACGTTCTTTGATATGTTGAGACTGCATATGCAGATACTTATCATTATCAAATCCTATTGCCACAATCAGACACCTCTTTAAATTAACTTTACAATATGATATTATACTACATTTTTTTATTTAATTCAAGTATAAAATCTTCAAAGTTATTATATGTGTAATTATAATCCGATTGACAAATTATTACATTGACAATATAATTTAAATATAATACAAAAGAGAAGGTGCTAATATGAACATTAAAAACCCAAAACTATTTAATGTGTATAAAATACTTATTATGTTTTTCACTGCGATAGTGTTATTGCTTGCTTTTGTTTTTTGTGCGATATTTATTTCGTTTGGAAATGTTCATGCAAGTTTTTATAATACAATGCTTTTTATTGCTATTGCAATTATACTGTCTATACTGGGGTGCACCTTATGGAAGGTTATCGGAAAAAAATATATATTCTTTCCTCTTTCTGCATTGATTTGTATTTGGCTTATTGTAATGGCAGTTACTTCTTGTTATTACAGTTATTATGATTCAATCCCCACTATTGGTGAAAGCGATAATATTTTGTGGGACTATTCGCCTTTTTCTGAAAATAGCAAGGTGGCAATCTTGGACGAGGATCCCACTCTTGAACTAACTGAAAATTTACCCCGCCTTGATGGCGCTACTGCATTATATCCTATATATTCTTCGTTTGTAAAAGCAGTTTATCCCGATTCGGATGATGAGGTGAAGTATACTAATGAATATATAAAATGTTCTACAACTACAGGTGCATATAAAAACATCGTAGATGGAAATGCAGATATAATTTTCGTTGCTGCTCCGTCCGAAATGCAAGAGGAGTATGCTGCTAAAAAAGGTGTAAAACTTATATATACACCTATTGGTAAAGAGGCGTTTGTTTTCTTTGTAAATAGCAATAACCCTATTTCTAATATAACAGTTGAACAAATAAAAGATGTTTATTCAGGCAGTATTACAGAGTGGTCAGAACTTGGAATAAACGGATTAGGAAAAATGCGTGCATTTCAACGTGACGAAGGAAGCGGAAGTCAAAGTGCGCTTGTCCGTCTTATGAACGGAATAGAACTTGTTAAACCTCCAAAAGAAGATGTTATAAATGGAATGGGTGGAATAATTACAAAAACTGCTGATTATAAAAACTACAAAAACGCTTTAGGATATTCATTCAGATTTTATTCCACGGAGATGGTTAGAAATAATCAGATTAAACTTTTAAGCATAGACGGAATTAAGCCGACAATAGAAAACATATATAACAATACTTATCCGATATCCTCATTTTTTTACGCAGTAACGCGCGCGGAAAGAGATGCAAACACCGAAAAACTTATTAACTGGATACTTGGTAAGCAAGGTCAGAAACTGATTGAAAAAACAGGATACGTACCTTTAAACTGAAAGGGATAGCGAGATGCATAAATTTGAAGTAAAAAAATGTGATGTCATGACGCAACACAATCCGGATTATTTTCACCGCCAAGAGAAAAACAGAGATTGGCTATTGATGTGTTTCCAGACACCATTTCAATATTACAAAGATGGCAAAATGATCGAAGGAAAACCCGGAGATTGCCTGTTGAATTCACCTGATAAATACATTGAACACGGTCCAACAGAAAAAATGAGTGTGGGTTTTCAAAACGACTGGATGTACTTTGATGGGGAAGATATTGAAGATGCGATTTTTAATTATGGAATACCTATAGATATACATTTCAGTATTGGTGATCCATCGTTTATGACTCAGGGATTGCAAACTATAATGTATGAAAATCTAAATAAACAACATTTTTATAAAGAAAAGATATCTTGTGTTGCAGAAAATATGTTTTTGGATTTATCACGAAGTATACTTTGTGAAAACCAGCCCTCACAAAAAATTGATAATATTTTTAAACAGTTCCGAACAAAGATGTTTAATTCAATTGAAGAGGATTGGACTTTAGAGAATATGGCGTCTCAAACAAGATATTCTGTCAGCCGTTTTTGCTCATTATACAAAAAGAGTTTCGGAATAAGCCCAACGTCTGATTTGATTATGATGAGAGTTCAGAAAGCGAAGACTCTTCTTTCATGCAGTGCTTTTTCCGTAAACGAAATTGCTTTTAAAACCGGTTTTTCTTCTGTACATCATTTTTCATATACTTTCAAAAAATATGTAGGCGTATCACCGGTAGCATATAGGAAATCTAATGATTTTTTTGCATAATCTGAATGTTTAAGTTTATCACCAAATAATAAAACCTGCGAAATCGCAGGTTTTAACTTTATGCATTTAATTCTTTTTCTTTCAAAAATTCAAGCATATATCTGGCTTCAGCATCGATACCGGATTCAGACGTATCATGTATAAGATCTCTCCAAACATAAATTGCTCTTCCAACTTCTCCGTCAGTTTTAACAAAAGGTTCTGCAACAATCCTTCCTTCAAAATTAACTTCCTTTAATGCAGAAAAAATTTCAGACCAATTCAAATGACCTCTTCCTGGAGCAGTTCTGTTGTTCTCGCCGACATGCAAGCCAACAAGTTTCTTTCCGGCAGTCCTTATTGCTTCGCCTAAATTATTTTCTTCAATATTCATATGGTAGGTATCTAAAAGAATACCTACATTATTACAGGCTACTGCATTTACATATTCAAGTGCTTCTTTTGCTGTATTAACTATAACCCCCTCAAATCTGTTTACTGCCTCTATCCCGTATGTAATGCCATATTCAGCGGCTTTGTTTGCGAGTATTTTCATAGATTGGATGCTGTTTTCAAGAAGTTTTGACTTTTCAAATTCATAAGACGGTACGCCCCAGCCGGCATAACTTACGCCTGAAAGAATTTTACCATCCATTTTGTGAATACGTTCTATAATATCACTTAAATAATCGATGCCTCTTTTTCTTATATTTTCATCGTATGAAGATATATCATAAGTTGGATCCAGACCAAGACTATACGTAAGTTCAACTCCATAGTCAGAAGCAGCACTTTTTAATTCGTTCATTCTTGATTTAGACATTTCAAGCAGTGATTGTGCCTGGAATTCTAAAACATCAAAACCGATTTCCGCTGCTTTCTTTATATATTTGACGTGGTCAGCATCCCATGAGTTTTCCCAAAAGTTCATAAATATTCCATATCTATACATTTGTCTTCCACCTTTCAATATTCGTTGCCGAGGAGTCTATATGCCGGCTCATCCTCTTCGATATTTCTGAAATACTCTGATTTGTCAGCAAATATATTATCACTTGTATCGTCGTTTACTTTTGATACTTCGCCTATCAACAGATCGCCACAACCGATTTTAGCAAAGAATCTATGATATACATACGGCGTAAGGGTAATACTATTTCCAGGTTCAATTTCAATTATTTCATTAGGCGAAAACTCTTTTAAAATTCCATCCATATAAATTTTTACCGGAGTATTCATATCAGGTTTATCATTTTTATCTTTGTTACAGATTTGTACACAAAGAATACCACCGCACCTATTTATGATATCTTCAGTTTTGTTGATGTGATAGTGCATTGGTATTTCCTGTTCATTTCCATCTTTTAAAAATATATATTTTTCGGCGTATGGAGTTCCAATATTTTCTTTATAAACATTACCGTTTCTTAATGTGAACAGAACCGCACCTATTTTTGAAAAATTTCCTCTTCCAAAATCTGTTACATCCCAACCGAGCATACTTTCTTTTATACACTCACATTCTTGGGCGTTAAGTTTAAAGAATTCGGGCATAATTTTACCGAACCACGGCAATGAAACATTCTTGGTTTCAAGTAAATTTTCTGCCCATTTAATCGCTGAATTTATTTCGCTTCTTTTCATATAATCAACCTCCTTTATGAATATATATTAACATAATAATCTCTAATAAACGTTACGAAATCTTACTGCATTTTTACAATAAATTATTATCCTGCTCACAATATAATAGATGATTTACTTTGTAATAAGAATAGTGTTTTATGCACGATGTATAATTTAATTAAAAAACTATTAAAAAATAAATTAAATTATTACAAAAAATGCATAAATACTTGACAAACTGCAATTGTTATGGTATTATATGTGTATATTTTTTGAAAGGGGATCAACGTATGTCGAATTTTGCTAAACATTTTACTAATATGTTTGTTAAAAATGCGTCTGTAAGTGCGTGTTCCTCTTGTGATGCAGTTAACACAACTGCTACTGAATTTGATTTTGTTAATTTCACAGACACTGTTTTAGCAGTGTCTGTTTTGTTGTGCTCTATATTGTCAATTATTAGCATTACTTTGATAGACCTAATTTATATAATTATTCTGGCTGGTGTCATTATCAGCCTTATATTGAAAAAGCCAAATTATTAAAAAGCGAAACATCATAACGGATATATGCAATATTAAAACATTTAGGTTTTTAAGACGGTTTTGCTTTTTATAAGCAGAACCGTTTTTTAATAAAATGAAAAGAGGGAAATTGTATGACAGAAATTAAAATTGCCGACATTACTTTAAGAGAAAAATCTATCTGTGAGGCTGCTGCTCTAAGTTTTAAAGAAAAAACAGAGATTGCCAAACAACTAGATGGTCTTAAAGTGGATATCATTGAAACCGCACCTATTACAAGCGGCAAAAAAGATATTCTGTTTTTACACACAATTTCTTCAATTGTTAAAAACAGTACTATTTCATGCCCGACAGGAATTACAGAAGAATCTGTTTTACAGGCTTATGATGCAATCAAAAATGCCTCAAAAGCAAGACTTAATATTATTGTTCCTGTATCAACCGTGCAGATGGAATATATTTGTCATAAGAAACCGGATAAGGTTCTTGAACTCATTGCAAATCTTACTAAATATGCATGTTCGCTTTGCAATGATGTAGAGGTGTCTTTGGCAGACAGTACAAGAGCAGAGAGTGAGTTTTTATATAAAGCAATCTCGTCTGCAATTGAAAATGGTGCAAATGTAATTACATTATGCGATTCTGCTGGGGTTATGATGCCTTCAGAGTTTGAACAGTACATTAAAACTATATATAATAATGTTCCATCTCTTAAAAATGTTGTTTTGTCTGTTGAGTGTTCAGACGAAATGAATATGGCAACTGCATGTGCGATTGCGTGTATAAATGCAGGTGCACGCCAGATTAAAGTTGCCACAAGTTCAAATGCGTGCCCTTCACTTAAATCAACTGCAAATGTTTTCAGAATCAAGTCTGATGTACTCAAATTATCAACTTCTATGAATATGACTGTTTTAGATAAAGCGGTTTCTCGTATGCTTTCAATTGTTACCGGTAATTTTGCTAATTCTCTTTATTCAGATGAAGATGAACAGAAAAATTATCTTGAAGACACAAAATTCAGTGCAAATGATGATATAAAATCTATTGAAAAAGCATTGATTACTATGGGGTATGAACTTCCTGCGGATGATATCAAAAACGTATATGATGAATTTTTAAAGATTGCATCAAAAAAATCTGTTGGAGCAAAAGAACTTGATGCCATCGTTGCAAGTACGGCTATGCAGGTTGCACCCACTTACAAAATTAAAAGTTATGTTATCAATAGCGGAAATATTTTGACTCCTACCGCTAATATTGAACTCATTAAAAATAATGATGTTTTGCATGGGTTTTCCATTGGCGATGGTCCTATTGACGCTGCATTTATGGCTATTGAACAAATCACCGGTCATCACTATGAACTTGATGATTTTCAGATTCAGTCTGTAACACGTGGGCGTGAGGCTATGGCTGAAAGTATTGTAAAACTTAGAAATGACGGTAGACTTTATTCAGGCAAAGGTACTTCTACAGATATTGTGGGCGCAAGTATCAACGCTTATATAAATGCATTGAATAAAATTTACTTTGAGGAGGAGATGTAATGAATTTATCTTTTTCTACAAATAAATGGAAAGACTTTAAAATCAGTGATTTCATTAAAATTGCTGCTGAATATAAATTTAACGGTATTGAGATACATGATGTCAATGAAATCAATGAAGAACGCCTTTATGATACATATCATTCGCTTATTGAACATGGCATTAAAATACCATGTATAGATATGGTTAATGATGTTTCGAAAGAAACTGACGAACTTTATGATGAGTTTGAAAAATTAAAAGAAGTTGTTTCGAAACTCCGTATACCATATATAAGATTGAAATCAACTGGTGATGCCACTTCGTTTATTCAGAAAGTTTTGCCGTATGCAAAAGAAAATGATATAATATTGCTGGTAGAAACAGTTGGAGAGTATGCAGACACTGCTAAACTCCGTACATTACTTGAAAGTTTTGCTGATGACAATCTTGCCGCTTTGTGGGATTTTCATTATCCATACCGTGTAAATGGCGAAAAGCCGGAAGAAACTATAAGAAATCTTGGCGCTTATGTAAAACACATTCATATAAAAGATTCTGAAAGTCTTGCCGAACACAGTTTGATAGGTGAGGGGTCGCTTCCTCTTGATGAATTTATAAATGCTTTAAGGAGCATCAATTTTAATGGCTTTGTTTCAATTGAATGGGATCCGGAGTGGGTTTCTGATGTCGATGATATAGACATTATATTCCCGCATTTCGTAAGTTTTATGTCCAGATACAAAGATCCTTCAAGAGCAAAAAAAGTGCTTTATGACAACAAGGCCAAAACAGGTAAATTTGTCTGGAAAAAAGACACTTTGATAGAAAAAACTTTTTCACAGGTTCTCGACACGATGGCTGACCAGTTCCCTGATCAATGCGCCATCAAATATACTACTCTCGATTATACAAGAACATATTCGCAGTTCCGTGATGACGTTGATAACTTTGCAAAAAGTTTACTTGCGTTAGGAGTAAAAAAAGGCAGTCACGTTGCTGTGTGGGCTACAAATGTTCCTCAATGGTATATAGCATTCTGGGCGACAACCAAAATTGGTGCAGTTCTTGTAACTGTAAATACGGCATACAAAATACATGAAGCAGAATATCTGCTCAGACAGTCAGATACTCATACTTTAATTCTGATTGATGGCTACAGAGATTCAAATTACTCACAAATTATTGCAGAACTCTGTCCAGAACTTGAAACAAAAGAAGATGATGCACCATTACACGCAAAGAAATTACCATTTCTCAGAAACGTTATCACTGTTGGATATAAACAAAAAGGATGTCTTACCTGGGAAGAAGCACTTTCCAAAGGCGAAAAAATACATATTGATGAAGTAAAACGTATAGCGGCCACAGTAGATATCCATGATGTATGTAATATGCAATACACATCAGGTACAACCGGTTTTCCCAAAGGCGTAATGCTTACACATTATAATATTGTAAACGACGGAAAATGTATTGGTGACCGAATGGATCTTTCGACTGCCGACAGAATGATGATACAAGTTCCTATGTTCCATTGCTTTGGTATGGTTCTGGCTATGACGGCATCTATGACTCACGGTGCAACTATTTTACCATTACCGTACTTTACTCCAAAACCTGCGTTGGCATGTATAAATCAGGAACACATTACTGCTTTCCACGGTGTTCCGACAATGTTTATTGCAATGCTCGAACATCCTGACTTTGAAAAAACTGATTTCAGCCACATGAGAACCGGTATTATGGCAGGCTCGCCATGTCCGGAACCCGTTATGAATCAGGTTATTGAACAAATGAATATGCGTGAAATCACTATTGTGTATGGTCAGACGGAAGCGTCCCCCGGTTGTACAATGAGTTCTACTGATGATTCTGTGGAAGTTCGTGTTTCAACGGTTGGCAGAGCGTTGCCTGAAATTGAATGTCGCATTGTTGATCCCGAAACAAACGAAGAACTGCCGGTTAATACGATTGGCGAATTTGTTGCAAGAGGTTACAACATAATGAAAGGATATTACAAAATGCCTGAAGCAACCGCTGCCGCAATTGATAGTGAAGGATGGCTGCACACAGGTGACCTTGCACTTAAAACACCGGAAGGTAACTACAGGATCACAGGCAGATTAAAAGATATGATTATCCGTGGTGGAGAAAATATATATCCGAAAGAAATAGAAGAGTTTATATATACTCATCATAAAGTGAGCGATGTTCAGGTAATTGGTGTTCCTGATGAGCAATATGGCGAAGAAATAATGGCTTGTATTATTCCCAAAGAAGGCGAAACCATTACTGTTGAAGAAATGAAAGAATATATTCTTTCACACATGGCAAAACACAAAGTGCCAAAGTATATTGATTTTGTTGATGCTTTCCCAACAAACGCAGCGGGAAAAATCCTCAAATATAAAATGCGCGAAGATGCTGTTGAAAGACTTAAAATCAAAAAAGTTGACGGCATCGTTGCAGAATAAGGAGATATAAATTATGGAAATCAAAGTTACTAAAACAACTGCCCCAAAAGCAATACCTACAGAAAATCTTGGATTTGGTAAAAGTTTTACCGATCACATGTTTATTGCTGACTATTCAAGGGATAAAGGCTGGTATAATGCCAGAATAGTTCCGTTCGCAAATTTAAGTATGCATCCTGCGGCAACAGTTTTTCACTACGGCGCTGAAATTTTTGAAGGATTAAAAGCATACAGAAGAGCAGACGGAAAAGTACAACTTTTCAGACCTATTGAAAATGTACGAAGAATGAACAATTCTGCTGAACGTTTAAGACTTCCTCAAATGCCGGAGGAAGATATGCTTCAGGCTATCAAAGAACTCGTTAAAGTTGAAGAAGCATGGGTTCCTCACAATGAAGGTGAATCACTGTATATTCGTCCTTTCTTGTTTGGCAATGACGAACATCTTGGTGTTCATTCAATTGTTAATGCAACATTTGTAATTATCTGCTCACCAAGTGGAAGTTACTATGCTGAGGGAATAAATCCCGTTAAAATTATGATTGAAGAAGATGACGTAAGAGCCGTTCGTGGTGGTACAGGATTTGCCAAATGCGGTGGTAACTATGCTGCTGCTAACCGTGCAGGTGAAAAAGCTGAGCAATTAGGTTATACTCAGGTTCTTTGGCTTGATGGTGTTGAAAGAAAATATATTGAAGAAGTTGGTGCAATGAATGTAATGTTCAAAATAGACGGAGAAATCGTAACTCCTGCACTTACAGGTTCAATTCTTCCCGGTATCACAAGAAAATCTTGCGTTGAAGTATTGAAAAACGAGGGTTATAAAGTATCTGAACGTTTGCTTTCTATCGATGAACTTACCGAAGCAATGGAAAATGGCAAACTTGAAGAAGCATGGGGTTGCGGAACCGCTGCTGTTGTATCTCCAATAGGACAGTTGTTCTATAAAGGTAAAACATATACTGTTAACAACAACGAAATCGGTGCTGTAACTCAGGAACTTTACAATAAACTTACTGGTATTCAGTGGGGTAAGATTGAGGATACATTCGGATGGACAGTAGAAATTTAAAACGTGTAACGATTTTTGCCGGACATTACGGAAGCGGAAAAACAAATATCGCTGTAAATTATGCATTAGAAATTGCTAAATGCAATAAACCTGTTGCTATTGCTGATTTAGATATTGTTAATCCGTATTTCAGAACAAAGGATTCTGAAAAGATTTTGTCCGAATATGGCATACGCCTTATATCATCCCCATACGCTAACACAAATGTAGATACTCCTGCACTACCCGCAGAAGCATATTCTGTTATTCATGATGAGAATGTTTATTCAGTAATAGATGTTGGCGGCGATGACAGAGGTGCTCTGGCTCTTGGAAGATATATTCCGGAAATCCTCAAGCAAAATAATTTTGAAATGATATTTGTAATAAACAAATTCAGATACCTTACTTCTACACCTGAAGAAACTGTTCAAATAATGCGTGAGATCGAAATTGCTGCCGGTGCAGAGTTTACATCTATTATAAACAACTCTAATCTTGGTGAAGAATCTACTGCTGAAGATATTATTTCTTCGGTTGAATACGCTGAAAAAGTTGCTGAATTATCAGGATTGAACATCAAAATGACTGCTGTTAAATCTGAATTAGCATCAGAACTTGCAGGCAAGATAGACAATCTTTTTCCGATTGAACTTTATGTACGTCAATCGTGGTTAAAATAAGGAGGAAAATCAAATGGCTAAAGTTACTTTTAACGAAAGTATTTGTAAGGGTTGCGGTCTTTGTGTAGGCGCTTGCCCTAAGAAACTTGTTGCATTAAAAAACGAACTTAACGCTAAAGGATATCATCCCGCAGGCGTTGAAGATATGGATAGTTGCATTGGTTGTGCATTTTGCGCAACAATGTGTCCTGATTGTGTAATTACTGTAGAGAAATAAGGAGGAGAGTATTTTGAGCGAAAAAGTATTGATGAAAGGTAATGAAGCAATGGCAGAAGCCGCTATCATGGCCGGATGTAAGCATTATTTCGGATACCCCATTACTCCTCAAACGGAAGTTGCTGCTTATATGGCAAAAAGACTTCCAAAGGTTGATGGCGGAGTTTTCCTGCAGGCAGAAAGTGAAATTGCTGCAATAAATATGGTTATAGGCGTTGCTGCTACAGGCAAAAGAGTTATGACTTCATCTTCAAGTCCAGGTATTTCATTAAAAAGTGAAGGCATTTCATACCTTGCCGGTTGCGATTTGCCTGCACTTATTGTGAACGTACAGCGTGGAGGTCCCGGTCTTGGCGGTATTCAGCCATCACAGTCTGATTATTTCCAGGCAACTAAGGGTGGGGGACACGGTGATTTTCATTTGATCGTTGTTGCTCCTTCTTCTGTTCAGGAAATGGTAGATTTGACATCTAAATGTTTTGATCTTGCTGATAAGTATAGAGTACCTGCAATGATTCTGGCCGATGGTACTATGGGACAGATGATGGAACCTGTATCTCTTGAAACCGCTGAAGTAAATTCTGTTGATAAACCTTGGGCACTCACAGGTACTGAATGTAAACGTGAACCTAACATTGTAAATTCACTTTTCTTAAAACCTGACGAACTTGAACAATTCAATATCGAAAGATTCAAACGTTATAAGAAAATTGAAGAAAATGAAGTAATGTATGAAGAATATATGATGGATGATGCTGACATCTGCATTGTTGCCTTTGGCGTTGCTGCAAGAGTGTCACAGAACGCTATTGATGAAGCACGTAAAAAAGGCATAAAAGTTGGTATGATAAGACCCATTACCTTGTGGCCCTTCCCGAAAGATGTTCTTAACAAGGCTGCTGATAAAGTAAAAGCATTTATTTCTGTTGAACTTAATATGGGACAAATGCTTGAAGATATCGAACTTGCAACTCGTTGTAAGAAACCCGTACTTCTTTGCAGCAGAACTGGCGGTATGATTCATACTACTGAAAATATTCTTGAATCCATTGAAGAAGCACAGAAAATCGGAGGTGACAAATAATGGTAGTATTTGAAAAACCAAAAGCACTTACAGAAAACACTTTGCATTATTGCCCCGGTTGTACACATGGTATTATCCACCGCTTGGTTGCAGAGGCAATTGACGAATTGGGTATCCGCGGAAGAACAATCGGTGTTGCATCCGTAGGTTGTTCTGTATTTACATATAATTATTTTAATGTTGATATGGTTCAGGCTGCTCATGGTAGAGCACCCGCTGTTGCTACAGGTGTTAAACGTTCAGACAGCAACAATATCGTATTTACATATCAGGGCGATGGCGACCTTGCTGCAATTGGTACAGCAGAAACTGTACATTCAGCGGCAAGGGGCGAAAATATAACTGTTATTTTTGTTAATAATGCTATTTATGGTATGACAGGCGGTCAAATGGCACCTACAACTCTTCCCGGTCAGGTTACACAGACATCACCATACGGAAGAGATGTTGAAAAAGTAGGATATCCCATCAAAGTTTGTGAAATGCTTTCCAATGTTGATGGCGCAACATACCTTGAAAGAGTAGCGGTTAACAATGTTAAAAATATTAAAAAAGCCAAAGAAGCAATAAAAAAAGCTTTCCAGAACCAGATTGATGGAAAAGGATTTTCATTGGTAGAGGTACTTTCTACCTGTCCGACCAACTGGGGAAAAACACCTGAAGATGCTCTTAAATGGCTTGAAAGCGAAATGATGCCTTACTATCCATTAGGTGTATATAAGGATAAATATGCAGACGGGGAGGCTAAATAATGAGTAAACAAATTTTAATTGCCGGTTTCGGCGGACAAGGTGTACTTTTTGCAGGAAAATTTATTGCATACGCCGGTCTTATTGAAGAAAAAGAAGTTAGTTGGCTTCCGTCGTACGGTCCTGAAATGCGTGGAGGTACTGCAAATTGCAGCGTCATTTTAAGTGATACAAAAGTTGGCTCTCCAATTGTTGATAAGCCTGATATTCTGGTTGCGTTGAATGCACCTTCACTCGATAAATATGAAAATGATGTTGTTGCGGGCGGATATATTTTTGTTGACAGTTCTCTTATTGACAGAAAAGTTGAGAGAGATGATGTAAATGTGTTTTATATCCCCGCATCAAAAATGGCATCTGATGAGAGCCTGAGCGGACTGGCTAACATGATAATGATGGGACACATGATTAAACATAGCGATGTAATTGATTATGAAACTATCGAAAAATCAATGGCAAAAGTAGTTTCTGCGAAAAAGCAGAATCTCTTCGAGGCTAATAAAAAAGCAGTAGAATTGGGATATAACTATTAAGGAGGTTACTCTTATGAATAACCAGATTAAAGATATCGGTATGCGTCTTGCTTTTCTTCGTGAAGATATGGAACTTACAACCGCACAAATGGCTGAAAAGTTAGATGTGGATGAAGCAACATATATTTCTTATGAAAAAGGCGAGATGGATTTCTCATTCAGTTTCATTTATAACGCTGCTGAACATCTTGGCGTTGATGTTCTTGATTTAATCAGCGGAGATGCACCTACACTTTCAATGTGTACAATGGTCGAAAAAGGAAACGGCTATTCTGTTAACAGAGAGCACGAATATGATTATAAACATCTTGCCTATACTTTCCGTAATAAGAAAGCCGAACCATTCCTTGTAACAATAACACCAGACGAAAAACCACCTGTTATGAAATGCCATGAAGGACAAGAATTCAACTATGTACTTTCAGGAAAGATGAAATTCTTTATAGGAGATATTTCTTACGAACTTTCTAAAGGCGACAGCGTTTATTTTGATTCCGGTATACCTCATGCGGAAGTTGCCCTCGGCGATAAGCAGGCTCAGTTTATCGCCGTAGTAATTAAATAACTTTCGGAGGATTGATCAAAATGGCAATATATGAAAAATTTGTTGGCGCATCAAGAGATGATTTTATCTCTCTTGAAGACGCACAACGAAACTATAATCTTACTTATGATGAAGATTTTAACTTCGCTTATGATGTGATTGACGAACTTGGCACCACCAAGCCGGATAAACTGGCTTTGCTTTATGTGTCTTCTTCGGGAGAAGAGAAACGATTTACGTTTAAAGATATGATGCTGCTGTCAAACAAAGCGGCGAATTACTTTAAGTATATGGGTATTAAAAAAGGTGACAAAGTATTACTTGTATTAAAACGCAGTTATTATTTCTGGATTTGTGTTTTAGCACTTCACAAGATTGGTGCTGTAATGATTCAGGCTACAAATATGCTTAAAGCAAAAGATTATGTATATCGTTGTAATGCCGCCAAAATCAATGCTGTTATTTTAACTGGAGACGGTATGGAAACAGAATATTTTGACGAAGGCGGCGACCAATATGAAACTGTTACCAAAAAATTTGTATTAGGTCATAAAAATGCCGGACCTGATTGGATTGACTTTGAAGCAGGCTTTGAAATGGCAAGTGATGAATGGGAAAAACCAAACGGAAAAGATAAGCCTATGGCAGATGATACTATGCTTATGGCATTTTCATCCGGTACAACAGGTTATCCTAAAATTATTTCCCATAACTTCAAGTATCCGTTAGGTCATATTATGACAGGCGTATTCTGGCACAGAGTAGTAGATGGCGGGTTACATTTTACTATTTCTGATACTGGATGGCTTAAGTCACTTTGGGGCAAATTTTATGGTCAGTGGTTTGGGGAATCTGCAATTTTAGTGTATGATTTTGAGAAGTTTGATGGTGCGGATATTCTTTCTAAACTTGAAAAATACAAAGTTACAACATTTTGTGTTCCTCCCACAATGTATCGTATGATGCTCCAAAACGATGTAAGCAAATATGATTTATCATCATTAACACATTGTTGCTCTGCCGGCGAGGCTTTAAATCCTGAAATTTTCAATAAATGGCGTGAATCAACCGGTCTTAAGATTTATGAGGGATTCGGTCAGACAGAAACCGCCGTTTGTATTGCTACTATTGAACCGTGGACTGAACCTATTCCTGGTACGATGGGCTTTCCTGTACCGGGATTTGATGTACATATTCTTGATGAAAACAACAAATTTGTTCAACGCGGTACAACCGGTGAAATATGTATACGTGTATTGAGCGCAAAACGCAAATCCTGCGGTCTTTTGGATAGTTACAACTTAAATAATGAAGAAACGAAAAAATCAATGTACGGCGGTTTTTATCATACCGGTGATACTGCATATCGTGATGAAAAAGGTATGTTCAGATATGTCGGCAGAAATGACGATGTAATCAAATCATCAGGATATCGAATCGGACCTTTTGAGATTGAAAGTGTTATGTTGGAGCACCCCGCCGTTATGGAGGTTGCTGTCACAGGTGTACCGGATCCCGTACGTGGATTTGCAGTTAAAGCAACCATCGTATTAAGTGAAGGGTATGAGGGTAGTGATGAACTTACAAAAGAACTCCAGAATTATGTAAAAACAAATACTGCTCCATATAAATATCCGAGAATAGTTGAATATGTTAAGGAATTACCAAAAACATTCAACGGCAAAATCCGCAGGGCCGAAATTCGCAATAAAGATACTCAGCAACAGTCTTAAGAAGGTGTAATTTTTAATATGGACAACATAAAGATAACTGATGTGCGCATTCATGGTGGAGATAGCGGATTTTTAATTGATGACGGAGAAACCTCGGTTCTTTGTGACTCAGGCTTTGCATTTACCGGTAATTCAATGGTGGATAAAATTAAAGAACAACTTGGCAACAGAAAGTTAGACTATATTTTTCTAACACATTCTCACTATGACCACGTTCTTGGCGCTCTGTATGCAATGAGGACATGGCCTGATGCTGTAGTTGTAGCGGGAGAATATGCAGCAAAAATATTTTCTAAACCGTCAGCAAAATCGGTTATGAGAAATCTTGATAAAAAGTTTGCTGTTACATGTGGCGCAGGACCCTACGAAGATATTATTGACGAGTTGCGAGTTGACATTACTGTTAATGACGGTGATATTATAAATGCCGGAAAAATGACTTATAAGGTCGTGGATTTACCGGGACACACAAAGTGTTCAATTGGATTTTATCTTGTTGAAAATAAACTTTTGTTAAGCACAGAAACACTTGGTATTTATGCAGGAAACGGAATTATTCTGCCATCTTTTCTGGTTGGTTATAAAATGACTCTTGACTCAATCAGCAAAGTTGAAAATATGGATATAGAAAATATTCTTGTTCCTCATTATGGATTGTTGGACAGAGAAAATACGAAGATATTTCTGAAAAAAGCAAGAGAAGTCGCAAATGTGACTGCTGAAGATTTTTCTTCAAGAATAAAACGCGGAGAAACTGATAAGGAATTGATTGAATACTTTAAATCTATGTATTATCATGACTATATCAAGGTTATATATCCTATAGATGCAATTGAACTAAATACAAGTTGTATGATAAATCTTATTAAACGTGAATGTATATAAAAAAAGAGTATTGCCAAAAGGCAATACTCTTTTTTAATTGTTATCATTTTTAGTTTGAAGATATTTTTCTACCTTCTTTTTTATTCGTTGCAGAGCGTTATCAATTGATTTTTCACTTTTATCAAGTTTTTTGGCAATTTCGTTGTAACTCTTGCCATCTAAAAACAGATTCATAACTTTCCACTCAAACTTGCTAAGAACTTCGGACATTTTTGTGATAAGAGAGGAAAAATGCTCTTTTGTAATCATAATTTCTTCCGGATTGAAATTTTCTTTTTCAGCAATCATATCAATCATCATACGTTCTGATTCTTCATCATAAACAGATTTGTTAAGAGAAATATATGAATTCAATGGAATGTGTTTTTGGCGTGTTGCAGTTTTGATTGCTGTAATTATTTGACGTGTGATACATATTTCTGCGAAGCCACGGAATGAAGCAGGTTTTGAGGAGTCGTAATCGCGGATTGCTTTGTAAAGCCCAATCATACCTTCCTGAATGATATCTTCTTTATCTGCGCCAATCAGAAAGTATGTTCTTGCGCGTGCTTTAACAAAATTTTTATATTTATTTATTATATAATCTGTAGCAATACTGTCATCATTTTTTGCCATTGCAACTATTTCCTCATCGCTTAATTCTTTAAATTGAGCAGATATATCAGAATAAGACATCAGTGCACCCCCGTTACAGAAATATAATAATATTTTAAACAAAAATCTCTTTTTTGTCAAGAAATTAGTAATATCAAAGGACATGCTGACATAATATTTATCGAGGTGGGAACAATGGATAAAAATCAATTTGATGAACTTTTAAATTACATATCTCCATCGTTGAGAGAATGTTTGAAGAATACTGATATGAGTTGTTTTGAAAAAGCAGAAGAGATACGCATCACTTTAAGCAAGCCAGCGATGATTTGTTATAGTAACGGATTTGAGTATGTGTATGACAAAAACAAACCCTTTATTTGTGATTTGCGTACGATAAATGAAACTTTAATGCTTATCACTGATAATTCTATCTATGCTGCCAACGAAAAAATGATCAATGGGTATATAACATTAAAAGGGGGGCATAGGGCAGGAATTTGCGGATGTGCAGTAATAAAAAACGGTGTAATTACTGCAATAAAAGATATTTCCTCTATAAACATACGCATTAAAAGAGAAATTATTGGCGCATCAGATAAAGTGATTGAACATATTGCTCCGGACAACATAATACAAAACACTCTTATAATTTCACCACCACAATGCGGAAAAACAACTTTATTGCGCGATATAGCCCGTGCCTTAGGAAGAAACAAAAGAGTTTCAATCGTTGATGAAAGAAGCGAAATTGCCGCTATGCATAATGGTGTACCACAAAACGATGTAGGCTTGCGAACAAATGTACTTGATAATTGTCCCAAGTCAATTGGAATTCCGTTAGTGATTCGAAGTATGTCACCTGAAGTTATAATTTCCGATGAGATTGGTGGAGATGAAGATATTACTGCAGTTAGTTTTGCATCTGTAAGCGGAGTTAAGATAATAACTTCAGCTCACGGCACAGATATAAGTGATATATTTCAAAGAGAGAATTTTAAGAAATTAGTCAATTTTTTTGATGTTTATATTATACTTACAAACAAAGGCGGAGTAGGGAATATTTCAAAAATTATACGGAGAGAAGAAATTGCTACTTAAAATATTTGGTGCTTTAATCATTACATGTTCTTCGCTATTGTTTGGTATAGAAAAATCTAATGAGTATGAAAACAGAGTTACTTATCTTGAAAGTATGCAATTCTGTGTGCTTCAACTTGAAAATGAGATAAGATATACTCAAACGCCGATTTTTTTAGCATTAAAAAAAGTTTCTGTAAATGCACATCCGATAATAAAAAAGTTATTTTATAATACTTGCAATGAAGATGAATCCGGAAAAACTTTTTTTCAATTGTGGACAAATTCGTTAGACGGCATATCTTCAGAACTTTTTCGTGAGGATGCACATTTATTTCTTTCTCTAGGTGAAAGTATCGGATGTACAGACGTTGAAGGTCAGATAAAAAGCATAGAACTTTTTAAACTTAAATTAAATCATCAAACACAAGCAGCAAAAGAAGTTTGTCAAAAAAACAAAAAATTATACAAAAGTCTTGGATTATATTCAGGAATACTTATTACTGTACTTTTGCTTTAAAGGAGTATGACAAATGAATGTCGAGTTGATTTTCCAAATTGCCGCAATAGGAATTCTGGTTGCTGTTCTTAATCAGTTGCTTATCAGGTCCGGAAGAGAAGAGCAGGCTATGATGACTACACTTGCCGGATTAGTTGTAGTATTGTTTATAGTAATAAATCAAATCAGTATATTATTTGAAACTATTAAATCGGTTTTTAATTTATAAAATGGTTATTTTACAGATATCGATAATTGCTGTAACCGCAACAATTTTGGCGGTTACGTTGAAAAATCAACAACCTCAAATATCAATCCTTATAAGCCTGGTTGCCGGAATTACTATTTTTCTTATTTTGTCATCATATTTGCAAAGTATTATGCAAGTACTTAATGAAATTACCGGTAAAATAAATCTTGATTTATCATTTACCGGCATAATTCTTAAAATTATTGCAATAGCATACGTGTGTGAGTTTTCCGCCCAATTATGTAAAGATGCCGGTGAAACCGCAATTGCAACAAAAGTAGAACTGGCAGGCAAAATAATGATTTTATTTACATCGGCACCTATAATGCTTTCACTTTTAGAATTACTCACTGATATATTTTAGAAGGTGAACAGATGAAAAAAATAATTTTAATTTTGTTGATATGTATATTTTCATGTGTAAAGGTATATGCAGATGAAAATTCTATTGAAAACGTCATATATAAAGAAAGCGGAATTGCTGACATAGCAAACAGAAATGTGAATATTACGGAAATAATGCCGGATTTCAAATTTGAAGATATAATTGAGGATTTAAAACATGGTAATTCGCTATTTCAACCAAATGAAATATTATCTTCTTTTTTAAATATTTTTGCCAATGAAATATATGTTAACATAAATATAATGTTAACTATTATTATACTTTCAATAGTTTGGGGGATTATTACAAACATACAAAGTTCGTATAATTCAAAATCTGTTTCAGAAACTGCTTTTTTTGCTTTTTATGCCATATTTTTAGGAATGATTATAAACGGACTTAATGAGTGTATGGAACTTGCTAAAACTGTAGTATCTGATCAGGTGGTATTTATGAAAGCAGCAGTTCCGGTCTACAGTGCTTTGATTATGAGTACAGGAAATGTTGCAGTTTCTGTTGGAATGGAACCTATTTTTCTATATTTTATTCAACTTATAAGTTCGCTTCTTGAAAAATTTGTTCTTCCTCTGGTATTCTGGATAACCATCTTAAATATGGTTAATTGCATAACAGAAAAATTCAGCATAAAGAAACTGATTGATTTTGTTAAGCAAGTAATCAGGTGGGGACTGGGCATTCTTATGACTTTTTTTGTAGGAATTTTGGGGCTGTCCGGTTTTACCGCATCAACTGCTGACGGATTGGGAGTTAAAGCACTTAAATTTGCTATAGGCAATTTTGTCCCTGTTGTTGGCGGTTTATTATCAGATTCGGTTAATACTGTTCTTGCATCGACTACAGTTCTAAAAAATGCAATGGGAACTGTCGGAATTATTGTTCTTATATTTATGTGTGCGATGCCAATTATTAAAATGCTTGCACTTATACTTGTATATAAACTTGCTGCAGGAATTATAGAACCAATGTCAGATAAAAGAATAACTTCAATGGTAAGTGAAGCAGGTAATGCTGTTACTTTTATTTTTTTAATAATACTTACAGTAACTATAATGTTTGTTCTTGGAATCACAATAATTATAAACGTAACTAACAAGATTTAAATTTTTTACGGAGGAAAAATGTGGATTAAAAATTATATCATGACTATTATATCGGTGGTGCTGATTTCTGGCATATCCGAATCATTGATGCCGAATACCAACATGAAAAAACATATTTCTTTGGTTGTTGGTCTGATTATATTGTTTGCTATAGTAAAACCAATTATATCAATTCCCAATATAACAATTGACAATATGCTGTTGCGTTTAGAAGACGATGCAACTGTTTCTTCAGAAATGATAAATAAAAAAATAGAAAAATTCCAGTATGAAATAATTGACAATGAATTTTCTTCTTCAGTATCAAATACTATTTCAAATGCTATTTATTCATATTGCGGAGTTAAGTGTAAAGTAAAAACATTATCAAACAATGGGATAATTGATAGCATAATTATCAATGCTCCGGAGAATGAAAATATCAAAGAATTTGTGAAAAACACTTATGGACTTGAATGTAAGTTTAAAAAGGACTGATGAAAAATGAAAATATCTGTAGAAACAATAAAAACAATAACAAAAAATAAACAAAACATAAGTTTTTTACTTATAGCCGGAGTTGTTATTCTGTTGTTAAGTAACAGTGTTTTTTCATCAGAAAATAAAAAAACCGAAAAAAAAGAAAAGGACGTTACTTCTATATCCATAAAAAATGATGAAGAACGACTGGAAAAAATACTTTCAAAAGTCTATGGTGCAGGAAAAACTGATGTTATGATTACATACGATACAGGTGTTGAAAAAATCACTGTTAAAAATAGTAAAATAAGTAAATCAACATCAGATGATACAGAAAAATCAGGAGGTGAAACAAGTTCTACTCAAATCAGCGAAGAACACCAGACGGTTATGAATGGTAGTGGTAATTCATTGACTCCATTTGTGACGAAAGAGGTAAATCCTCGGGTTCGTGGTGTTTTAGTGGTTGCAGACGGTGCCGGAGATGAAACCGTGCGTTATAATTTAACAAATGCCGTTGCTGCAGTTTTAGATGTACCTTATTACAGGATACAGGTATTAAAAAAATCTAATTAAATTACAGGAGGATTTAAAATGACAGTTTTACACAAAAAGCAAATTGTTTTGGGAGCATTGATTTTAATGGTTGGTATCGCCGGATACCTTAATTGGAAATATGATGGTGCAGATTCGCCTGATTTAGCAACATCAATTAGTGCTTCTGATACGGAGAATAACGAGATCCTGGGTGAAGCAACAATGGTAGGGAAAACCGGAAATGATTATTTTATAACATGCAGAAATAACAGAGAAACGGTTCGTTCTAAAGCGGTAGAAATATTAAGATCCACTATAGATAATCCAAATTCATCTCAGGAAGCAAAAGGTAAAGCAGAAGCAGAAATTCTGAATATAAGTAAAAACATAGAAGCAGAAGGGAATATTGAAAATCTCATAAAGGCAAAAGGATTTGAAGATGTAGTTATATTTATAAATGATAATAATATAACTGTTACCGTTAAAACAAACGGTCTTACGGCTCCCGAAATTGCAAAAATTAAAGACATAGTAATCGAGGAAACTGGAAATAATAATATAAAAATAGTTGAAGTTAAGTAAAAAGTGTGTTATACTAATCTCACGATAATCATTTTGGGAGGTTATTTTGATGGAAAATATTTTCGAAAACGGTAATATAAAGATTTCGGATGAGGTTATATCAACCATTGCTACCATTGCAGTTTCAGAAGTTAACGGTGTACATGGTATGGGTGGGAGTTTTGCCGGTGATATTGTTGAAAAATTCGGTAAAAAAACATTGACTAAAGGTGTTAAAATAACGATGGACGGCAATGAAGTCGTACTTGATTTGAATGTTGTTCTTAAATACGGAGTTAGAATTCCTGAAATTGCATGGAATGTTCAGGAAAATGTTAAAAAGTCGGTTGAATCAATGACCGGACTTACCGTAACAAAAGTTAATGTTCGTATTGTGGGCATTGAGGTTGAAAAAGACGAAATCACTGTTCAGACCCCCGAAGAAGAAATAAAAGATGAAAATATCTGATAAAAAGTTGCCCTGGATTGATTTTTTTATCAATCAGGGCTTTATTTTTTTGAAAAATTATATTATAATGTATATATAGTTTGTATTTTATTTGCGGAGGAAAAAACATGAGTAGACGAGAAGCACGCGACACTGCATTTAAATTAGTTTTTGAAATTCCTTTTCACGGTTGTAATTATAAAGATAGAATAGACTTTTTTATTGAAAACCATGAAATTGAACTTTCCGATTCTGAGAAAGAATATGTTAAAAAAGCAGTTGAAATCTGCTTTGAAAATCTTGAAACGGTTGATGAAAAAATCACACCTTTACTTAACAAGTGGACAATTGCCAGATTACCAAAGGTATCTCTTTCTATACTTCGTCTTGGCGTTGCAGAAATGCTGTATTTTGATGAAATTCCGTATCAGGTAACTATAAATGAAGCAATTGAACTTGCCAAACGATACGGTGATGATGATGCACCTGCATTTATAAACGGTGTTCTTGATAAAATTGCAAAGCAGTGATTTGCGGAGGAAATTATGGCAGTAGTCACAGTTAGCCAACTTAATAACTATATGAAGCGTTATATTGATAATAACGTTCATCTCACCAATCTATATGTTAAAGGTGAAATATCCAATTATAAAAAACATTATTCAGGTCATATATATATGACTTTGAAAGATGAAGGAAGTGCCATCAAAGCAGTAATGTTCAAATGGAGTGCTGCATCACTTAAATTTGATGTGGAAAACGGAATGTGCGTTATTGCTTGCGGAAAAGTTTCTGTTTTTGAGCGTGACGGACAATATCAGTTGTATATTGACTCAATGACTCCTGACGGAGTGGGGGAGTTGTATGTTGCTTATGAACAGTTAAAACAAAAACTTGAAAAAGAGGGGCTGTTTGATCCATCTTTTAAAAAGGAAATTCCTAAATATCCCAAACGTATTGGGGTTGTCACATCGCCAACAGGTGCTGCGGTGCGTGATATAATAAATGTAATTACCAGACGATATAATCTTGCAAATATGTACATATATCCTGCTCAGGTTCAAGGCATAGGTGCAGGTGACTCCGTTGCAAAAGGAATAGAATTTTTTAATAAAAATCATCTTGCCGACGTTCTCATTGTTGGCAGAGGCGGAGGATCAATAGAAGATTTGTGGGCTTTTAACGAAGAGGTTGTTGCACGGGCAATTTTTGCCTCAGAAATTCCTGTGATTTCTGCAGTGGGACATGAAACAGATTTTACAATATCAGATTTTGTTGCCGATTTAAGAGTTCCAACGCCTTCTGCTGCCGCTGAAATGTCAGTTCCAAATATGATTGAATTACGTTCAAATCTTCAAACCACATCTGCTAGACTACTTTCGTTACTAGGACGGCTTTGTGAGATTAAACGTCAGCAATTAAACACTTTAACTTCTAATTCTGCTTTTTCGAATTTTGATTCTTTAATAGATGAAAAAAGAATGATCGTTGACTCTCTTCTCAAAGAATGTACAGATGGTTTTTCTAAGATTCTCGTTGAAAAATCACACAAATTTTCAAATATAATATCTAAAATTGAAGCACTTAATCCAATGGCTGTTTTAACACGCGGATATGCAATTGCCCAATTAAACGGGCATCCATTAAAATCAGTCAATGATGTAAACATAAACGATGATTTCGAATTAGTTTTTAAAGACGGAAAACTGAATTGCCGTGTAATTGATAAGGGGAAATAAAATTATGAGTGATAAAAAAAATACTTTTGAAGAAAATATTATTAGACTTGAACAAATAATTGAATCTTTGGAAAAGGGAGAGGCACCGTTAGATGAATGTCTTTCCTTGTTTGAAGACGGCGTAAAAATATCTAAAGAATGTATGAAAATGCTGGATAACGCCGAGCAAAAAATCAAATTACTTACAGAAACACAAGATGGTGAAGTAACAGAAACTGATTTTATAGCAGTAGAGGATGTATAATATATTTTTGAGGTGAAATGATGGAGTTTCATATTACTGATATTTTTAATAACGATATTATAAACGCCACCGTAATTGCGTGGGTAATTGCTCAAGTTTTAAAACTATTTACTCATTACGATTCTGAAGGCAAATTTGACTTCAAACGTATATGGGGGTCAGGAGGTATGCCAAGTTCACATTCTGCGGGTATGTCTGCTATGTCTGTGATGGTTTTAAGATTATGTGGTTTTACCTCTACAGAATTTGCTATCAGTTTAATTATTTCGGTAATTGTTATGTATGATGCCAGAGGGGTCAGACGTGCCACCGGTGAACACGCTACCATAATCAACAAAATGATGAGTTTGTATAATGGCGGAGAATCGATTTTTGGCGATAAGTACCTTAAAGAATTGATCGGTCACACTCCGTTTCAGGTGTTTATGGGAGCACTTTTAGGTGTTATCATTGGCGTAATTTACAGATTATAAATACTAAATTAGAAAACAGAAAAGAGAAGGCACTTATGAAAATTCTTGATACTGTAAAATCACCGAACGATTTAAAAAAACTCAATAATGAACAACTTGATATTTTATGTAGCGAAATACGTAATTTTACTGTGGAAACAGTTATGAAAAGCGGTGGTCATCTTGCGTCAAATCTGGGTGTTACAGAACTGACTGTCGCTTTGCTCAAATCTTTCAATCTTCCAAGTGATAAAATTATATATGATGTTGGACATCAAAGTTATATACATAAAATGCTTACAGGTCGTAAAGAAAAGTTTGATTCTTTACGTTGTTTGAATGGCCTGTCCGGATTTCCAAAAACAGAAGAAAGTGAATATGATGCCTTTAATACCGGTCATGCAAGTACATCTATTTCTGCTGCATTGGGAATGGCTAGAGCAAGGGATTTAAATAATGATAATTATAATGTCATTGCAGTTATTGGCGATGGTGCCATTTCGGGCGGTATGGCGTTTGAGGGGTTAAATGATGCAGGTTCCAGCCGGACAAAACTTATCATTGTTCTCAATGATAATGAAATGTCAATAGAAAAAAATGTTGGTGGACTTTCTACATACCTAAGTAAAATCAGAACCGCACCAGGTTACAATAAAACCAAAGATGATGTTCATGATTTCCTTAAAAAGTTCGGTAATGTTGGTACTATGATGGAAAAAGGATTAAGAGTCATCAAAGACAGCATTAAGTATGCATATACTTCGGGAGCTTTGTTTGAGTTTTTAGGATTTACGTATCTTGGAATATGTGACGGAAATAATATCTCTCAGTTGTGCTCTGTGTTTGACAGAGCACAAAATATAGACGGACCTGTTTTAATACACGTTTCAACAAAAAAAGGTCTTGGATTTGCTGATGCAGAAGATAATCCGGAAAAGTATCACGGAGTAAGCCGTGCTACTACCTCGCTAAAAAAGAGTGATATCAATTATTCCAATGCCTTTGGTAATCTTCTTTGTATCAATGCAGAAAAGAATAATAAAGTAACTGCTATTACTGCCGCTATGCCATCAGGTTGCGGACTTAACGAATTCGCAGCCAAATTTCCTGAACGATTTTTTGATGTCGGTATTGCCGAGCAACACGCTGTTACTATGTCTGCAGGCCTTGCTATGTCCGGTATAACACCGGTAGTTTGTATATATTCAACATTTCTTCAACGAGCTTATGACCAGATCCTGCACGATGTATGTATGCAAAATTTACACGTTGTTTTTGCAATAGACAGAGCCGGAATAGTAGGGGAAGACGGAGAAACGCATCAAGGTGTGTTTGACCATTCTTTTTTATTGCATATCCCCAATATGACTGTTTTAGCGCCAAGCTGCTATGAGGAGTTAAAGGATATGCTCGACTGGGCAATCAATGAATGTGAGGGCCCTGTTTCCATACGTTATCCTCGCGGAAATGTAAAATTCAGAGAAACATCCAAATATGAGTTTTCAAAAGCAGAGAAGTTAACAGACGGTGATAATATTACGATTATAACTTCAGGAAATATGGTTGAAACTTCAATGAAAGTGGTTGAAATCTTGAAAAACGAAGGTATTACCGCAGATGTTATAAATTTGCGTACAATAAAACCTTTTGATAGTAAAACTGTATTTTCGAGTTTGGATAAAACAAAATTTTTAGTTACAATTGAGGATAATATGAAAATAGGTGGAATGGGTGAATATATTCATTGTGAATATGATAAACCGGTTAAAGCACTTCACTTTGGCTATGACAGTTTTATAACTCATGGCAAACCTCATGAATTATATGAACTTTATGGTATGAACAGCGAAAAAATTGCTGCATCAATTATAAAGGAGTGGCAAATAAATTGCAAAACAGACTTGATGTAGAACTTGTTAATCGTGGATTGGCAGAAAGTCGTGAAAAGGCAAAAGCATATATTATGGCAGGTTCTGTTTTTGTTGATGGTCAAAAGGCATTCAAACCGGGCGATAAGGTTAAAGATGGAATGCAACTTGAAGTCAGAGGAACTCCAATTCCGTTTGTAAGCAGAGGTGGTTTGAAATTAGATAAAGCCATCAAAGTATTCAATATAGATCTTAATGGTTTAAAGTGTATGGATATCGGTGCCTCTACAGGCGGATTTACAGACTGTATGCTTCAAAATGGCGCTTCTAAAGTATATGCTGTAGACGTTGGATATGGACAACTTGCCTGGAAATTAAGATGTGATGAACGTGTAATCAATATAGAAAGAACCAATATTCGTTATTTAGAGCCTGCATCTATTACAGATGAACTTGACTTCATTTCTATTGATGTTTCGTTCATATCTTTAAAATTAGTTTTACCCGTTGTGAATAAACTTTTAAAAGATAACGGACATTGTGTTGCTTTGATAAAACCGCAATTTGAAGCCGGAAGAGAAGAGGTTGGAAAAAAAGGTGTTGTCCGTGATGCTGATATCCATAAAAAAGTTATTTTTCAATGTATTCAGTATGCTATCGAAAACGGACTATCGGTATTGGATATAGATTCTTCTCCTATTAAAGGGCCCGAAGGAAACATTGAATTTTTAATGTATGTTACTAAAACCAATACGAGTGCTAACAATATAGATGAAAACCGTATATCGGAAGTAGTTGATAATGCTCATAATAACGGGTGATTCATTATAGATGAAGGAGGAAGCAGTGATATTAACACTGTAGTTTTACGGAATGTCAACTCAAAATAAGAAAAGTGTTTCTAAATCTGTTCATTCAGGGCATAGAAAAAGAGTTATTAACAAATATATAAAGTACGGATTGGATTCTTTCGAAGAACATGAAGTTTTAGAAATGCTTTTATTCTTTTCTATCCCAAGAGCCGATACTAATCCTTTGGCTCATAAACTAATTGATGAAATCGGTTCATTAGACAATATTTTATCTGCGACTGCTGACGATCTGAAGTTGGTTGAAGGAATAGGGGATAACACAGCCGCGCTGTTATCATTGTTCAGGGCTGTTCTTGAATATCAAAACACTCACTTAATCGACAAAAGAATTCAATTTAACACAACAACAAATATAGGGAATTTTTGTGTAAAGTATTTTTCTGCTCATTTAGAAGAGTCTATGATTTTGTTGGCTATTGATTCTCAACGATATCTGAAAAAAATCTCTGTTATAAGCAAGGGAAACATAAATGAAACTTATTTTGATTGTCAAAAAATTGTAAAAGAAACTTTAAATGCTCGTGCAACGGGTGTTATTATTTCACATAATCATCCTGGAGGCTCGTTACAACCTTCTGTAAATGACGTTTCCCTAACGAAAGAACTTTTTTATTTACTTAAAGGTTTACATATTGAATTAGTTGACCATATTATATGCAATGATAATTTTTTTACAAGTTTTCGTGAGCGTGGATTATTTGATGATTTTATTTAACGGAGGGATAAATAGTGGTTTATGTATTTTTAGCAAATGGTTTCGAAGAGATTGAAGCATTAGGATTTACCGACATACTAAGACGCGCTGATATTGAGGTTTCTACTGTTTCTATATATACGGATTTAAAAGTAACCGGTTCGCACGGGATATCTGTTTTGGCAGATATGAGTATTTGTGAACTTGACTTAAATGAAATAGATGCTCTTGTTTTACCCGGGGGTATGCCCGGCACGTTAAACTTACAAGCTGAGCGCAAAGTTAATGATATAATTGATTATGCCGTAAATAACAGAAAAATAATAGGTGCTATCTGTGCTGCACCAATGATTCTTGGCGAGAAGAAACTTTTAGAAGATAAGAAAGCAACTTGTTATCCTGGATTTGAAGAAAAATTACACGGTGCTTATGCTACAGGCGAAAGAGTAGTTAAAGACGACATATTTGTTACTTCTAAAGGTGCTGGTACTGTGCAGGATTTTGCACACTGTTTTATAAAAATTTTTAAAGGTGAAGAAGTTGCAGATAAAATAATTTCTTCTATGCAATATTGATGTTATGTATACGAAAAGTGAAATTCGAAGAATGATTCTTAAACAAAGAAACAGTTTTTCAAAGAAAGAAATCTGTGATAAAAAAATTTTAAATAAACTGATTTCAGAATGTGAAAATTACAATAAAATATTTGTATATATCAGTTATAGTTCTGAAGTTGATACACTTGAATTTATTTCGTATATGCTTGAAATGGGAAAAGAGATTTTTGTTCCTGTATGTAACATTTCAACTACCACAATGCATATATCACGCATTAAATCGCTCAACGAACTTCATAAAAATGCGTACGGAATTTTAGAACCCGATATTATCGATAATTGCAATGATGAGGTTGAAGTTGTAGTATTTCCAGGGGTAGCCTTTGATATATCCGGAAGCAGAATAGGGTATGGAAAAGGATATTATGACAAATATATTTCTAAATTGAAATATTCTCCGTATAAAATCGGTATATGCTATGACTTTCAACTTCTGAATGAAATACCGTCTGAAATTCACGATATAAAACTTAATAAAATCATAACTGAAAGCAGGACTGTATCTGTATGAAGATGAACATTCTGATTTTAAGTATATTTTTAATACAAATTCTGATAAAATTAACTTTCACAGATTATGGATATGTAACTACACTTATTTCACAGATATTCGTTGTTTTGTTGCCGTCATTGATATATTTAGCATTTTCAAAAAGAAAGATAAGAGATTATTTTAAATATAGAACAAATTATAAATTTATGGATATGATTTTCATAATACTGATGGTTGTTTCTTTGAATATCATATCAACATATATAAATCATCCTGTTATAAAAATTTTAGAAGTTACCCCATATTATTTTCCTGAATTTTCAATCTATGAAATTTTTATGGCTATTATAACACTTTGCGTTATTCCTGCTGTGTTTGAAGAAATTTTATTCAGGGGGATAGTGCTTGATGAATTATTACATAAGTTTTCTGTAATTAAAACTTGTATAATAACTTCACTTATATTTTCGTTCATCCATTTAGATTATACAAATATAATCCCGCAATTTATATTAAGTATTTTTTTATGTAATATAACTTTATCAGCAAAATCTGTTTATCCGTCTGTAATAGCACATTTGGGTTATAATTTGTTTTCGTTTATAATAAGAAATAACATTATACAGTTATTGAGGTATAATAGGACAACAGTTATTTTAATTTCATTATTGTTTGTTTGTGCAGGGGTAGTGCGTTTAAAAAAGAAAAGCATTACGTCGTGAAATATAAATTTCACGACGTGGGAGAGGTGTATAATGAGTAAATTGAAAAGCATCAATAATAGCGACATTCCTCGTGTTCTTGCTGATTATCTTAGTTATATGACCGTTGTTAAAGGAAAATCCGTAAATACGGTTAATCAATATTGCTACGACTTAAAGAACTTTCTTAATTATATAAATTGTAAATTTAATAATTTGGATATTGCTACATATAAATTAGATACAAATTTTGATACAGACTTATTAAAAAAAATTACTCTCAGTGATTTGTATGATTACACAACTTATTTGTATAACAATCATTCAAATAATGATAATTATATTGCACGAAAAGTATCGTGTATAAAATCTTTTTTTGGTTATTTAACAATTAAAGCAAATATAATTGATGTCAATCCTGCGGAACATCTTGAACGTCCTAAAATCAAGCAGCGATTACCAAAATATCTTACGCTTGATGAAAGTGTATCCTTTTTAAAATCAATTGATGGACCTTATGAAAAACGCGACTTTGCAATGTTTGTTATTTTTTTAACATGCGGACTTCGCGTATCAGAACTTACAGGAATCAATCTTAAAGATATTAACTATTCCAATCAATCATTAAGGGTTGTGGGTAAAGGTAATAAAGAACGAAATGTGTTTTTGAATGAAATGTGCATCAAGGCTATCAAGGAATATATGGATGTCCGTCCGAACGATAAACTTATTGGTGACGCTAGAAATGCACTTTTTATAAGTAATAAAATGACTCGTATTACTCCCCGTTCTGTAGAGAGAATTTGCAAAAAGTACTTTGATGCAGCCGGAGTAGATTCTGATATGTATACACCGCATAAGTTACGTCATACTGCAGCAACAATAATGTATCGTGACGGAAACGTAGATATAAGGACTTTACAGGAAATTCTGGGTCACGCAAATCTTTCAACCACTCAATTATATACACATATAAAAAATGAAGATATGAAAAATGCCGCAGAAAATAATCCACTGAATAAATTAAAAATAGCAGGTGATAAAAATAAAGAGTAGCGACAGAGAATATTTTTCTGTCCCCTACTCTTTAAAATTATTTTTTTCCTTTTGATTTAAATAATAAAGCAGATAAATACCCAAATAAAATAGCAGCAGTAATCCCGCCGGCAGTTGCCGTAAGTCCTCCGGTTAGCACTCCTACTATACCGGTTTTGTCAACTGCCTTAATTACACCCTTTGCCAGGGAATATCCAAAGCCTATTATTGGCACTGTTGCTCCGCTTCCGGCGAATTTAACCAAAGGCTCATATACACCTAAAAGTGTTAAAAACGCACCTGAAACCACGTATAAAACCATAATTTTTGCCGGTGTAATTTTTGTTTTATCTATTAAAATTTGTGCTATAACACAAATCAATCCACCGACCCAAAAGGAATTTATTAGTTGCATCCAATCCATAATCATTTCTCCATTTCTATAGCAACACAATGTGATACACCCATTATTGGATCGCCTTGCTGTGCAGTAGTTGTGCTCATTAAAGCACCAGTTGGAATAAACAATATTTTTTTAATTTCACCTGATATCAGTTGCTTATAATAGTATCCGCAAAAAACACTTCCGCTGCATCCGCATCCGCTTCCGCCGGCTTTTGTGCCTTGTGTTTCGTCATCATAAATCATCATACCGCAATCTGCATAATTATTAGTTATATCTATATTTTTCTGTTTCAACAAATCTATCAATATACTGGCACCAACAGCGCCCAAATCCCCTGTAACGATATAATCGTAGTACTCAGGAGTTCTTTGTGTATCTTTGAAATGCTGATATATTGTATCTGCTGCTGATGGTGCCATTGCCGCCCCCATATTATTTGCATCTACAATACCCATATCTACTATTTTCCCAGTTGTTACATGTGTGATTTTTGGGCATGTGCTTTCTTCTGATGAAATAATAACTGCTCCGGAACCGGTTACTGTCCATTGTGATGTTGGAGTTCTCACACCACCATATTCAATTGGGAAACGGAATTGGCGCTCTGCTGAACAAAAATGACTTTCTGTTGCTGCAATACAGCATTGGGCAAAACCTCCATCAATTATCATTGATGCAAGAGAAATACTTTCACCCATTGTCGAACATGCACCAAAAAGTCCGAAATATGGTATATCAAAGTTTTTAATCCCAAATGCACTTCCAACACATTGATTTAATAAATCCCCCGAAAAAATATATTGTATGTCAGATGGCACTTTAGAGGCATTGTTTAATGCTCCCTCTATTGTATCACATACCAATCGTGATTCTGCCTTTTCCCATGTTTTTTCACCAAGCATATCGTCATCGTAAATATTATCAAAATATTTTGCTAAAGGCCCCTCTCCTTCCTTTACTCCTACGGAAGAATATGCCCCAATAATACTTGGAGGATTATTTAATTTTACTGTTTGTTTTCCTAATCTTTTTGAATTCAAACCTATTCCTCCCTTATATAATATAGTAAATTAAACCACAAACCACTGAAGATATTACGCCGAACACAATAACCGGTCCTGCAATGGTGAAGATTTTTGCTCCCAACCCCATCACGTATCCTTCTGATTTAAACTCCATTGCGGATGAAACAATAGCATTAGCAAAACCTGTTATCGGAACTATTGTTCCGGCGCCTGCATATTTGGCGATATCGTCATAAACATTCAATCCGGTTAATAACGCACCAATAAATATCATTGTAATGGATGTCAAGGTTGACGAAATTTCTTTTGACAGACCACTAATTTCAAAAAATGTATTTATCAGTTGCCCGATTGTGCATATAATACCACCGATAATAAATGCAAAAATGCAATCTTTAAATGTCGTTGAATTTGGGCTTTTACTTTTTACGTATTCGTTATATTCTTTGTTACTCATATTGAAATTCATATAAATTTTACTCCTTTCAAAAATACAAATATGCCCTTAAATTCTGGCATTTGTTTGAAATCTCTGTATATAATTAAGAATGCGATTATAGTTATTGCCAAAATTATTATCGCTGTTATTATACTGATTTTATCTATTTTCATCTATTAAACTCACTCCTTAATAAACAGTTTAATATTATTATGAAAAAATGTAAAAAATCTATGTGAGTAATTTTTGGTGTATTTAAATAAGAAAAAACAAAGTGAGGAATTTAAATGATTAAACATAAAATTGAAGTTTTTATAAATACACACCCCAGATTTAAAAAATTTTTCAATATTTTAAATAAATTCTGGGGTGATGATGTATTTGGACTTTCTGCGGAATTGACGTTCTATCTTACAGCATCATTTTTTCCTTTTGTTATTTTATTGCTTGCTTTAATTTCTATAACGCCTCTTTCAGCAGAAGATACGCTTTTTAAGTTGTTGGCAGCATTGCCAAGAGAAGTTTATGAGGTCGTTATTTATGTTTTAACGGGTGTCAACAGAAGTACAGGTATAATTATCACCAGTTCTGTAATTGCTTTGTGGTCTGTTTCGTGTGCTGCTTCGACAATCAATAAAGCGTTAAACAGAATGTATAAAACTGTTGAAAGCAGAAATTTTATTGTAATCAGAAGTATCGGGTTTTTGTTTGCAATTTTACTGGCGGTTACGATAGTATTAACTTTTTTGCTTATTGTATTTGGAAATCTTATCGGAATGGCTATTATGAGGTTTTTGCCGTCTTTTTATGTCGTTTGGCATGCCTTAAGACTTATAATAACTTACTTGATTGTAATCACAGCATTTGCAACAATTTATAAAATTCTGCCAAATGAACATCTTTCATATAAAAATGTGATATGGGGCTCTCTTTTTACCACTTTTTTATGGGGGTGTGCATCACTACTTTTCTCGTTTTATGTTGATAATTTTTCTAAATATCACATTATTTATGGAGGTTTGGCAGGTATACTTGTTCTCATGACGTGGTTATATATGAGTAGTTTTATCTTTATGACCGGTGGAGAAATTAACGCTATAATACATTTAAACAAAAAATAAAATACTGTACGTATAAATACATACAGTATTTTGGAATAGGAGTTGTTTAAAATATGCCTTGGTGTCCTAAATGTCGTTGCGAATATGTTGATGGTGTTTTAAACTGTAATGATTGCGGTGAAAATCTTGTGCCGTATTTAGAGGAGAACAATGATGAGTATATCTGTGACATGCCCGCTTTTTTAACAACAGTAAAAAATGATTTTGAAGCAGATGTTATCGAATCACTACTTAAAGGATATAATATTCCTGTAGAAAGAAAGTATCGGAATATTGACGGATATATAAAAATTGTGGCAGGAATTTCATATAATGAAGTTCAGATTTTTGTTCCGTCTAAATTGCTGTCCGTATCAAAAGAAATATTGAATTCTCCAAACGAAACATTAACTGATGAACGGATAAGTTATGTTGATAATGAGTATAATGCGGATTCAAACTTTGAGTGGAGTGATTTTCGTAAATCAACTTCTAAAATATTCACATATATAATTATAAGTATGTTTCTTCTTATGACGTTACTTAAGTATCTGCTGGCAAACTGAAGCAATTAAAGAATAGCATCAATCAAAACATCTGATACAACTTCTTCCAAAGTACACGGTGTCACCTTTTCATCAGCAATTTTGTTAATAAACTCAATTGCGATATCCTTTGAAAAAAATATTTCATTTGCAGATTCAATTTCACTGTAATCACTGTCTTTTTCCTTTTTCATTCTAATTTCTACGCCATAACACATATAGTTGATATTTCCGCTTTTAAATGGGTGTTCTGATTGTATCAGATAATATTCAAGATTTACTTTTTCATGCTCTTCGTTTTCTGCCACAAAACTTTCACATCTATAAAATTCTTTGTTCATTACTATCCTCCTCTCAAATGTATATTAGAAGAAATTTCCAATTCACATTATATACTATTTCTAAACAAAAATCCAGAAAAACAATTCGACACTTTTCGACCATGCCCTATAACATGGTCTTTTCTTATACTATCTCAATATATTTAGAAATCTTAAATGAATAATCTGTTTTTGGTTTGGTTATTATAGGCTTAATATTATATGGAGGTTTAAAATGGCAAATATCAGAACAGATTTAGCGATAGAGGCTTCGGCACTTTTTAATAAATCATCAGAGGAAATTAAAAAAATTGATGGTGTACAGGTTATTACAGAAGAATCAGAAGGTGTTAAAGTAACCCATGTTAAAATAACAAATGAAAACGGCGAGAAAACAATTGGTAAAAAAATTGGAAATTACATTACAATTGATTCGCCAAAAATCAGAGATAACGATGAAGAAATTTTTGAAAGTACGTCTGCTATACTTTGTGAAAAATTAAAAGATGTGTTGAAATTGAAAAAAGACAGTACTGTTTTAGTAGTCGGATTAGGAAATTGGAATGTCACTCCTGATGCATTAGGACCAAAAGTGATATCAAAACTTTATGTCACACGTCATTTGTTTGAATATGTCCCATCTTATCTTGATGAAAATACGCGTCCTGTTTGCGCCGTGTCTCCAGGAGTTCTTGGTTTGACGGGTATAGAAACGAGTGAAATTATTAAAGGTATTACTGATATGGTAAAACCAGATATAATTATTGCAATTGATGCATTAGCATCTAGAAAAACTGACAGAATTAGTACCACTATCCAAATTGCAGATACTGGAATAACACCCGGATCCGGTATTGGAAATCGTCGTAAAAGTCTTAATGAAGAATATCTTGGTGTTCCGGTAATAGCTATTGGTGTACCTACTGTTGTAGATGCTGCCACGGTGGCGAATGATGCTATAGAACTCTTGGTAGAAAATATCAGTAATTCGGCAAGTGATGATTCATATATGAAAAAAATTGCCGACAGTTTTGATATGGAACACAGATATCCATTGATTAAAGAATTACTTACCCCGTATGTAGGTAATCTCATTGTTACTCCAAAAGAAGTAGATTTGATAATAGAAGATGTATCAAAAATAATTGCTAATGGAATTAACAACGCACTTGTTGAAAATATACATTCTTGAAGTGTGTACTGTAAATTCTTATTTGTGCATATATATTACTGTTCTCTAATGGATGAAAGAGGTAGTATATATGAAAAACAAAAAAAGAAAAAAATTATTTAAGATGATATTTATAAAAGATTTAATTTCTGCTTTAGTTGTATTAACACTTATTTTTTTGATTATTTTTGTGATATCAAAAAAAGATTTGCAGTTAACTGATATAAAAATTATAATTGCTGAGGAAATCCCAGTTATAAAGAAATTTTATAATAAGAATGAATTTAAGCCGATTAAGTATTTAAATTTCCATTCTGTATTGGCAGAATCAATGCCAATGATAAATTTTGATATGCCAGTATCATCAGGTGAACAAATAAATTCCGCTTCTTCTCTTTCTTCTTATAGTAATGACGAACGGTCGGTTAATGATATTCCTAAAAACACATATCCAATTAAAACAACGCAAATAATTTCGAAAAATCTGGAAGTCAGAAATGAAACCACGTATGCACCAGATTTTAACCATTTGTTATATTCACCTTTGAATTTTTCTGAACCTGAAATTTTAATAGTTCATACTCATGCCAGTGAGTCATATAAAAATGACGATTTACTATATTATTATGAGGAGGATTCTGACAGAAACACAGATATTCGTTTTAATGTTGTCAAAGTCGGTGAAGAATTAGCAAAAGAACTTAAAAATCATGGTTTTAAGGTGACTCATGCCAAAGATATCAATGATTTTCCGTCTTATAATCAATCATATAATAAAACATTAAGCATTATTGACTATTATTTAAAAAATAATAAGAACATTCAAATTGTGTTAGATATACATCGTGATTCAATAATAAAATCGGATGGTTCAAAATTAAAATTTTTAACAAAAATCAATGATGAAAATGTTGCACAAGTAATGCTTGTATGTGGCACAAATCAGGCAGGCCTTGATAACGATACATGGCAGGAAAATTTGAAGTTTGCTCTCAAAGTACAGAATTACATGGAAACGCATTATCCGGGGTTGGCAAGACCTCTTAACTTAAGACAAGAAAGATTTAATACTCATGCTACACTCGGCTCGATGATTATTGAGATAGGAACAAGCGGTAATACTTTGGATGAAGCTCTTAAATCTACTAAATTTATTGCAAAGACACTTAGAGAAATATTACAGCCATACAGAACGATACAATAAAGACGGATTTTTTCCGTCTTTTTTTGTTAAATTCTTGACTATTCTTTTAAATTGTCATATAATAGAACAGTATAATGTTAATATAAAATTTTGGAGGGAAAACAAAATGGAAAAAAGAGTATTTAATTTTTCTGCAGGTCCTTCTGCTTTGCCATTACAGGTTCTTGAAAAAGCACAGAAGGAATTAGTTTGCTATGGTGACACCGGCATGTCTGTTATGGAAATGAGTCACAGAAGCGGTGCATATCAGGCAATAATTGATGAGTGTGAAGCGCTCATACGTAGAATCATGAATGTTCCTGAAAATTACAAAGTTCTGTTTTTACAGGGCGGAGCATCAAGCCAATTTGCTATGGTACCACTAAACCTTTTTAACAAGTCGATGAAGGCAGATTACGTACTTACGGGTGTTTGGGCTAAAAAAGCCGCAAAAGAAGCAGGAAGATATGGCGATGTGAATGTTGTTGGTTCATCAGAAGATAAGACATTCAGTTATATTCCTGAACTTGATAAATCAAAGTTTACTCCTGATGCTGACTATTTTCATTACACTCATAACAACACCATATACGGAACAAGATTTTCTGAAATTCCTGATGTGGGCGATGTTACACTTGTATCCGATATGTCTTCAAGTATTATGAGCCAGAAAGTAGATGTGAGCAAGCATGGTATTATCTATGCAGGCGCTCAAAAAAATATAGGTCCTGCCGGATTAACTTTGGCAATTGTTCGTGACGATCTCATTGGCAACGCCATGGATATTACTCCTACAATGTTTAACTATGCTACTCATGCAGAAAATGGTTCTATGTTTAACACCCCACCCTGTTTTGCAATTTATATTTGCAAACTTGTTTGTGAATGGGTTGAATCTGTTGGCGGTATTGACGCCTTGGAAAAAATCAATGTTGAAAAAGCCGGAATCCTTTACGATTTTCTTGACAATTCGAAAATGTTTAAAGCAACTGTTGAAAATGCAAAAGACCGTTCATTGATGAATGTTCCTTTCATTACCGGTAATGATGAATTAAATGCAAAATTCATTAAAGAAGCAACAGCAAACGGTTTTGTTAACCTTAAAGGTCACAGAAGTGTTGGCGGCATGAGAGCAAGTATATATAATGCTATGCCAATAGATGGTGTTAAAGCATTGGTTGAATTCATGAAAAAATTTGAAACTAATAACTAATTAAAGGACTTGATAAAATGTATAATATTTTAACATTAAATAAGATTGCTTCTTGCGGTCTTGATAAACTTGATAACAATAAGTATTGCATTTCTGATGAATGCGCTAATCCTGACGGAATAATTTTAAGAAGTTTTAATATGCACGATATGGAACTGCCTGCTTCTTTAAAGGCTGTTGCCAGAGCAGGTGCCGGGGTAAATAATATCCCGATTGATACATGCAGTGAAAAAGGAATTGTTGTATTTAACACTCCTGGTGCTAACGCAAATGCTGTTAAAGAACTGGCAATTACTTCTATTTTACTTTCATCCAGAAAGATTGTTGATGGCATAAACTGGGCAAAAACTCTTGTTGGCGAAGTTGATGCTGCTAAACTTGTTGAAAAAGGTAAGTCAAATTATGTGGGCCCTGAAATCAAAAACAAAAAACTTGGTGTTGTGGGTCTTGGCGCAATTGGTGTAATGGTTGCTAATGCTGCTATTGCACTCGGAATGGAAGTTATAGGATATGATCCTTATATTTCAGTTGACGCTGCATGGCATCTTTCAACACATGTAAAAAAAGCAACTGATATTAAAGATATTGTATCAACTTGTGACTATATAAGTATCCATGTTCCTCAGAATGATGCTACAAAAGGCATGTTCAATAAAGACCTGTTTTCTATTATGAAAAAAGGAGCAAGAATAATTAACCTTTCAAGAGACGGTTTGGTGAACAACGCTGATATGAAAGATGCTATTGCTGATGGAACTGTTGCTTGCTATGTAACCGACTTTCCTACTGCTGAAACATTAGAGATGGATGGTGTTATCTGCATTCCACACCTTGGTGCTTCCACACCCGAATCAGAAGACAATTGTGCTGTTATGGCTGCTATTGAAATTGATGATTTTCTTGAAAATGGAAACATAACCAATTCTGTTAATTTCCCCAATTGCGAAATTGCCAGAGAAAGCAAATACAGACTTACGGTTATGCATAAAAATGTTCCTAATATGTTAAGTGGATTTTCAACTCTGATAGCAGATAAAGGTATCAATATAGTCAATATGCTTAACAAGAGTAAAAAAGATTATGCATATACAATAATTGATGTGGAGGATGAAATTCCTCAGGAAATCATATCTGAAATTGAAAATATGAATGATGTTTTGAAAGTAAGAGTAATCGATTAAGCAAATCTCCTGCAGTTTTATTCTGCAGGAGATTTTTTTATAATATTTTCATATAATTATTTTGAGGTGAATATTGTATGAAAATTTTAAGCAGGATTTTTATTATCACATTTACATGTTTTATTGTTATGATTTATAATCTTTCGGGGATAAACACTTATGAAGAAACTATGAACAAAAAAATGGTTCAAGAGATTAAATTACCCATTATTATGTATCATGCTTTTCTAAAAGATACCAATTCACACGGAAAATTCGTAATTTCACCTAATCAATTTGAAGAAGATATTATATATATATTACAAAAAGGTTATGAACCTATTTTGGTCAATGATCTTATATCGTACACGAAAGGTGAAAAGTTACTTCCAGAAAAACCTATAATGATAACCATAGATGATGGATATTTTAATAACTATCTATATGTGTTTCCAATTTTAAAAAAATATAATGTTAAAGCCGTAATTTCACCCATTATGAAATACAGCGAGTTATATAGCCAACATGATGAAAACAATGCTTATTATTCGCATATAACATGGGAACAAGGCAGGGAAATGATAAATTCCAATTTGATTGAATTTCAGAATCATACTTATGATCTTCATTCAATTGATAACGGAAGGAAAGGTATACAGAAAAAATCATCAGAAAGTCGCGATGAATATCAAAAAATGCTTTATGCAGATCTTTATAAAGCACATAACCTGATAAAAGAAAATTTTTGTTTTATTCCAAATGCAATGGTATTTCCGTTTGGATATTTTTCTAATGAATCGGAAGTAGTTTTGAAAGAAATGGGATATCAGGTCAGTTTTTCATGTAACGAAGGAATCAATCACATATCCCCTACTTCATCTCTTCACTTTTTGAAAAGGTATAACAGACCGGACGGAAAATCATCAGTTGAATACTTTTCGAATATACTTGAATGATGAGTATGAAATTTAAGATTGATATTTCTTAAAAAGTGTAGTATAATTATTTTATATGTAGTTTTAGAAATAAATTTTTATATTAGTGCGTCTATCTTTAGTTTAATAAAATTAAAAATTAGCAAGTTACAAGTAAGGAGCAATAAAATTGCAAAAAGAAAATATAAAAAGTAAAGTGTTATCTGGACTTTTTTGGAAGTTTTCCGAAAGAATATCTGCTCAATTAGTTACTTTTATAGTTTCAATCGCTCTTGCGCGTATCCTTGAACCTTCACACTACGGTGCTATTGCTATTGTAAATGTTTTTATTGCATTGGCAAATGTGTTTGTTGTTTCTGGATTCGGAAATTCACTTATCCAAAAGAGCAATTCCGATAATTTAGACTATTCCTCTGTCCTTTATGCTAACATACTCTTATCTGTTTTAATATACATAGTTATTTTTTTTACAGCACCAGTCATTGCTCGATTTTATAATATGGATATTTTATCCCCCACCTTACGCGTATTAGGTTTGAGATTGATAGTTGCCGGAATAAATAACGTGCAACATGCTTATGTATCTCAAAATATGTTGTTTAAACGATTTTTCTGGTCAACACTTTTTGGAACCATTGTTTCGGGGATTGTTGGTCTTGTAATGGCTTATAGAGGGTTTGGTATCTGGGCACTGGTTGCTCAATACATGACTAATATTTGTGTTGATACCATTGTTTTATGGTTTACTGTTGACTGGCGCCCTATACTTGCTTTTTCATTTGACAGATTAAAATCATTGTTTTCATATGGTTGGAAGTTGTTGATTTCATCTTTCCTTGATGTTGGCTACAATGAATTACGCACCATGATTATTGGAAAACTATACTCTTCCTCGGATTTGGCGTTTTATAATAAAGGCAAGAGTTTTCCAACTTTGATAGTAACAAATATAAATTCATCTATTCAAAGCGTTATGTTTCCCGCACTATCTAATGAGAAAGATAATAAGATAACTTTAAAGTTGATGACACGCCGTTCAATTAGAATAAGTTCATATATTATGTTGCCTTTAATGATCGGATTAGCATTGGTAGCAGAGCCTTTCGTAAAACTTTTGCTTACCGAAAAATGGCTTTTTTGTGTTCCATTTTTGCAAATTTCGTGCTTTACGTTGTCGTTTATGCCAATACACACTGCGAATTTAGAAGCAATTAAAGCAGTGGGACGCAGCGATATCTTTTTGAAATTAGAAACTGTTAAAAAAGTTGTTGGAATTTTATTGTTGTTTTTTTCAATGCGTTATGGTGTTATTGCAATTGCACTTACTGCCATGATTACAACATTGATTTCATCTTTTTTAAATGCTTTTCCAAACAAAAAACTTATCAATTACAGTTATATAGATCAACTTAAAGATATGCTTAATGGTTTCTTTCCTCTTGTAGTTATGTCCATAGTTGTATATATGATCGGTACGATGTCTATGCATCCTTTGTGTTTATTATCTATTCAAGTTTTATGTGGTGCGTGCACATATATATTTGTATCATATGTAATTAAAAACGAATCTTTTATCTACTTAAAGAAGTCTATTAAAAGTTTCTTTAAGTAATGTCTGACTATTTAATAAAAAATACATAGAGATTATTAAATACAAATGGAGAATATAATGAATAAAATAAATGTAACACGTTCCTCTATTCCATCATATGAGGAGTATTGCGAAGCGATAAAACCAATATTTGAATCGAAACATCTTACTAATGCAGGACCGATTCATAATCAGTTCTGTGATAAAGTATCTGAGTATCTTAACTGCAAAAATGTATCATTGTTCACAAACGGACATTTGGCTCTTTGTATAGCATTACAATCTTTAGACATTAAAGGCGAAGTAATAACAACACCTTTTACTTTTGCCTCTACCACACACGCAATTGTTCAGTGCGGACTAAAACCTGTATTTTGTGATATAAACCCATCTGACTATACTATTGATACTGACAAAATTGAATCACTTATTACAAAACATACTTGCGCCATTGTTCCAGTTCATGTTTACGGAAACGTGTGTGACGTCAAAAAAATTGATTCAATAGCAAAAAAATATAATCTTAAGGTTATCTATGATGCGGCACATGTTTTTGGTGTTAAAATTGGCAATAAGGGTATTGGAGAATTTGGTGATATAAGTATGTTTAGTTTCCACGCTACAAAAGTGTTTAACACAATTGAAGGTGGATGTCTTACATATAACGATGATAATTTAAAAAACAAAATTTCATCAATCAGAAATTTCGGGATTACTGGTTCAGGAAATGTGGAGTATCTTGGTACAAATGGTAAAATGAATGAATTTCAGGCTGCAATGGGAATGTGTAATTTAAAAAACATTGATGCAGATATCGAAAAAAGAAGCATCATTGATGACATGTATAGAAAAAGATTAACTAATATTGAAGGTATAACGCTCTCTCCTATCTGCAGTGAAATTAAAAGAAATTTTGCGTATTTCCCCGTTGTGTTTGACGGCTATAAAATTTCTCGTGATGGAGTTGCCGAAAAACTGTCGAATCAAAACATCTTTGCAAGAAAATATTTTTATCCAATAACAAACGAATTTGAGTGCTATAAAGGAAAATTCGGCGGTGAAACGCCAATCGCTAAAAGTATTTCTGAAAACATTCTGTGTCTTCCGATGTATGCTGATCTTTCTTTAGATGATGTTAATAGAATATGTGATATTATTTTAAATTAAAAAAGGATGTGTGTTTAATGAAAGGGATTATACTAGCTGGCGGAAAAGGTACCAGATTATATCCGATGACAAAAGTTGTATCTAAACAACTTTTGCCCATATACGACAAACCTCTTATATACTACCCTTTGTCAACACTTCTTTTAGCAAGTATTAAAGATATTCTGATAATTTCTACTCCGGCAGATTTACCTCTTTACGAGAGCCTTTTGGGGGATGGCAGCGATATTGGAATTAATCTTTCATATAAAGTTCAGGAAACCCCACGAGGATTAGCAGATGCATTTATAATTGGGGAAGAATTTATTGGAAATGACAGCGTTTGTCTGGTTCTTGGCGATAATGTTTTCTATGGTCAAAATTTCACTCACACTCTTAACAGAACTATCGAAAAAAACACCGGTGCAACAATATTTGGTTATCCCGTTAACAACCCTACTGCATTTGGCGTTGTGGAATTTGATGAAAACAGAAATGTTGTTTCTATTGAGGAAAAACCGAAAAACCCAAAATCTAAATTTGCCGTTCCGGGACTTTATTTTTATGATAACCAGGTAATAGAAATTGCTAAAAATGTGAAGCCATCTGCACGTGGTGAAATTGAGATAACTTCTGTAAATAATGAATATCTAAAAATGGGAAAACTTCGTGTTGAATTATTTAACCGTGGAATGGCTTGGCTTGATACGGGAACGCCCGAAGGATTGCTTAAAGCGGCAGAATATGTTGAAGCCGTACAATCCAGACAGGGATTTTACATATCTTGCATTGAGGAAATTGCTTGGCGTCGTGGTTTTATTACTACCGAACAACTTATTAAGATTGGAGAAAATCTTAAAATGACTGATTACGGTAGATATCTTTTATCAATTGCGGAGGAGTAATAAAATGAAAATACTTGTAACCGGTGGAGCCGGATTTATTGGATCTAATTTTATATACTTTATGCTCGAAAAACACCCTGACTATAAAATAGTTTGTTTGGACAAGTTGACGTATGCAGGCAATTTAAAAACACTTGAAAATGCATTTGAATCCCCAAACTTTAAATTCTGTAAAGGTGATATCGCTGACAGAAAAGTTGTTTTTGATCTTTTTGAAAGTGAAAAGTTTGATATAGTTGTTAATTTTGCTGCCGAAAGTCATGTTGACCGTTCGATAGAAGATCCCGGAGTGTTTTTAACGACTAATATAATAGGTACACAAACACTTATGGATGCATCACGCGAGTTTGGTGTTAAGAGATATCATCAGGTGTCTACTGATGAGGTGTATGGCGATCTGCCACTTGACAGACCTGATATGTTTTTTACGGAAGAAACCCCAATCCACACCTCAAGTCCGTATAGTGCAAGTAAGGCATCTGCTGACCTGTTGTGTCAGGCATATTACAGAACATTTGGTTTGCCTGTCACCATTTCAAGATGTTCCAATAATTACGGTCCATATCATTTTCCCGAAAAACTGATACCTTTAATAATTGCAAACGCTTTAAACGATAAACCACTTCCGGTATACGGTGATGGTTTAAACATACGTGACTGGCTTTACGTTGAAGACCACTGTTCAGCAATTGACCTTATAATACATAACGGCAAAATCGGTGAGATTTATAATATTGGTGGTCATAATGAAAAAACAAATATTTATATTGTTAAGAAAATACTTGAGATTTTGAATAAATCTGAAGAACTCATTACGTATGTTAAAGACAGAAAAGGTCATGATTTACGCTATGCTATTGATCCTACAAAAATCAGTACAGAACTTGGATGGACTCCAACAACTATGTTTGATAATGGTATTGTGAAAACAGTTAATTGGTATCTTGAAAACAAATCTTGGTGGGAAGATATAATCAAAGGTGACTATATTGATTATTACGAAAAAATGTATTTAAACAGATAAATAAAAATGACCTCATAAAATCTAGACTGCCCCAATTTGTGCGGACAGTACAAAAACGACCCTTATGGTAGTTATTTTAATTCTACCATAAGGGTCGAGTTTTTTCTGTTATCCGTTTTTACTGGAGTTGTTCATTTAATTTATCTATCTTTTAATTTTCTTAGTAGTAGTTTTTTCAAATTCTGTATCTCTGAATTTTATTCTGTTAATTCTTTTGTAATTCGGTAAAGTCTTATTTAATGCATCAATACCTTCCTGAATACCGGTTTGATCCTCAGCATAAATTTCTGCAGCAATAAGATTGTCTTCACCATA
>JAZNPF010000023.1:0-19645 GCA_045589495.1 Clostridia bacterium | reverse complement strand
CGACTACTGTTGTAAATATAGTTACACCATAAGCACGTAAAACAACTTCAGGTGTTTCAAACACATATTTATATGCTGATAAATCAAAATTTTTAGGAATAAGTCTGTATCCTTCAGTTACAACATCTATCTCTGAAGAGAATGAAACACTCACCATAAGCAGGAACGGAAATATAACTGCTGCACTCAATACAATCAATACAGTATGTAAAATTGCTTGGCCTAATCTTTGTTTAAATGTATTCATTTATTCCTTTCCTCCTTAAAACAGTGCATTATCCGGATTGATTTTATCTACAATCGCATTAGTTGATACTACCATTACAAAACCAACTACAGATTGAATTAAACTAACCGCCGCTGACATTCCTACATCATTCAAATCCATCAAAGCACGATATACATAAGTGTCAATAACATCGGTAACAGAATATAAAAGACCACTGTCTCTAGTAATCTGATAAAACAGACCAAAATCTGCTCTAAAGATATTACCAATTTTAAGAATCACTAAAATAGTTATTAAACTTGCCAATTCGGGTAAAATAATATGTAAAATAATATCCTTTTTATTTGCACCATCAATTTCTGCTGCTTCAAAGTATTCTTGATTGATTCCCACCAATGCCGCAAAATACATAACGGCATCCATACCACAGTTTTTCCATATATTTGAAATGGTAAGTATCCCACGCCAATATTTGGGTTCAGAATACCATTGGATTGGTTCTCCACCAAATGCAATTATGACAGAATTTAAAAATCCGTAACTTGGATTTAAAATTGCATAAGCCATATAAGCCACAATAACCCACGACAGGAAATTCGGTATTAAAAAAATCGTCTGGTAAACTTTAATCTGCCATTTTCTTTTGACTTCGTAAAGTGCAATAGCAAGCGCCAAAGCACATATAACGCCAACAACAATGAAAATAGCGTTCAAAAACAAAGTATTAAATACGATTCTTGAAAAATCACCGCTTTGAAATAAAAACTTGAAATTATCAAACCCCGACCAGGGACTTCCCAATATACCCTTTGAATAAGAAAAATCTTTAAAAGCCATCACAATTCCAAACAAAGGCACATAATTAAACATAATTAACAATGCCAAAGGAATTATACACATAGAATACAGTTGTATATATCTTGTATTTATGCTTCGATGCATAATTTTTCTTCTATCTAGTGAAATCACAGCCTGCTTCTCACGTATCATGTTCATCACTCCTATTAATAATCTGCATTTATGAGAAACCATACGAAACTACTCTACCTTACTTATGATAAAATGTATCCTTGTAAATTTCCCACCATTTTATTTATCACAATTTTATCATCTCACAAAAAAAATAACAATGTCCCAACTTTGACATCTACTGCCCCAAAAAAGCCTTTTAATTCAAAACTGCCAAAAAAACTTGAAAAAAACATATTTTTTATTTATAATTTGCTTAGAAAGTTATAAACAACAGAAAAAAAGAGGGATTGTTTATGTTCAGGCTCATCATTGTGGACGATGAATCCGCAACAAGAAAATTTTTATCAGAAATTTTGGATTGGAATGAACTGGGAATTGAATTTGCCGGTTCTTTCTTTGATGGTCAAAGTGCGCTTTCTTTTATTGAAAATAATAAAGTAGATATTGTTTTAACTGATATAAAGATGTCTCCTATGAGTGGGCTTGAACTTGCAAAAAAATTACACGAAAAATACCCTCAAATATTTGTTGTAATAATGAGTGCATATCGTGATTTTGAATACGCTCGCGAATCAATTAAGTATAATGTTTTTGACTATATTTTAAAACCAATTACCTATGACGGGTTTTACGAAGTGTTTTATAATCTATCCCAAACAATTAAAAATACGAATAATGAGCAACCTGTAGAACAAAAAGAAGTTCTGGAAATAAGTCTGTCTTTGATTTTATCCCATGTTCATAATTTTTTGACAGCTGTTAATTCCCAAAACCAAACACAAATACAAAACGAAACAAATATAATTCACAAGAAATTCGGTAATAACATTCAAAGTTTAACAAATCTGGCAAATTGTTTATATACTGAACTTTGCGGAATTTACGGTCAAAAACTTGTACATCCTTCTGTAAGTAATATAAAGTTCCTGAATAAAACAAGTAATATTACAGAAATAAAAACTCTTGTTGATGATCTTATTGCTCTTGCAATGAGTTTAAGAGGAACTGCTAGCACAACAAAATCAACCATCCCCCCTATAGAACAGGCATTACAATTCATTGAAGAACACTGTCACGAACAAATTACTCGCAATGATGTTGCACGGCATGTATCTCTATCCCCTGATTATTTCAGCCGTTATTTTCACAGCCAAATAAACGAAACTTTCAGCAATTATTTGAAACAGGCACGAATTAAGAGAGCAAAACATCTTTTAAGAAATACCAACCACAAAATTAAAGAAATTTCAAATATGTGTGGCATAAAAAAAACCCGCTATTTCAGCGAGTTGTTCAAAACATTAACTGGCGTAACACCTCAAGAATATCGTTCTTCCACGTCAGGAAAAGATGTCAATAATACAAATAAAAATCTTGAGGAGAATGGTAATGAAGAAACTTAAAATTCATGCATATCCATATATAAAGAGTTATCGTTGGCGCAGCATCTTTATTCGTTATCTTATTACTTTTATGCTTTCTATTGCATTACCCTTTTCTTTGCTTACAGTAATAATATTTTCTTCTGTTTCATCAACATATCACAAAGATTTACGTTTCTCTCTGGAATCTTCCGTTAACTCATACACATACTCGATTGAAAGTATATTAAACAACATCAATACAAATGCAAATCTTATTTCTATAAACGACTATATTCTTACTTATCTGGTTACAGATAATAGCACCGATTCTAATTTATATTTTTATAATTTAGGCCAAAGAGTATCAGAATTGTTTGACCAGTTTTTACTGACAAATCCGCATATTCACTCTATCCAACTATATAATAAAACAAATGACAAGATATCTTCTTTTGGCGAAAAAAACTATATTGACTATACATATATTTTTAACGAATACAGTAAAGTCAACATGGCAGATTGTACATTAAGCCACAATTTAAAAAATGGTAACACATATATAAAAACTATTACTATATATCGTGAGATTTCTCTTTCATCCAAAAGTGTAGGTGTATTGGCAGTTAATTTAGATGCAGAAAAGTTATTTAAATCCCTTTCAAAAAATTCCACAGAATCTCCACTGGATAATTTTGTCCTTCTTTCTACAAACGGTGATTTTTTATACAGTCTTTCAGAAATCAAAGCAATAGATATATCTGATTTTGATATTGATTCAATCACAGAGCATACTTCTTTACTTGAGTCAAATAAAAATAATTTTCACTTTGCAACACGCATTAAAAATTTACCATACATTTTAATTGTTAGTTTTGCCAATAATATAAGTGTTTTTTCTCACCTATGGTTACTTGAATTGATAAGTATTATCATTTTGCTTCTTATTAGTTTTATATTAGCTTATAATTTATCAATATATTTTTACAACTCTCTGTCAGGTATTCTGTCAATTGTTGAAAAAACGTCTCATTCTTCAACTGCTCAAGAAGAAAAAGATGAAATCAGTTTCTTAAATAAAACTATTATGGATATTATCCAAAAAAATGAAGAGTACGAGTTGGAATTAGCAAAAAAGACTTTGTCTTTCCAGCAATCTCAAATGTACGCACTGCAAATGCAAATAAATCCTCATTTTATTTTTAACACATTGCAACTGGCAAGTACAATGTCTATTGCAATGTTAAAAAAAGACACTCCCGTAAGTAAGATATTATCAATGCTCGCTGAGTTAGTGCATGCTGTATATCAGGTTAACGAATATTTGATTCCTTTAAGTCAGGAATTACATTATTCAAAAACATACATGCAAATTCAAAGTATGCGATACAATGATTCGTTTAATGTTGAATGGGATATCAGCGAAGACACTTTGGATTGTCACATCATTAAATTTTCAATGCAGCCTATATTGGAAAATGCCATCACACACGGACTTATGCCTCTTGGGTGTAATGGAACAATACGTGTTTCTGCTTTTAAAGAAAATAATGCACTTATCATTAAAGTAAATGATGACGGTGTAGGTATCAGCTATTCCAAACTCACAATAATAAGAAATGCTTTAAAATTAGAAAGCCTGCCGGATGGAAAAAACATAGGTCTTCGCAATACCCAACAGCGTATTCAAAATGTTTTTGGTATTGATTACGGAATAAGCATTGATTCCGGTGGATTTGGAACTACTATTACAATAAATTTACCGTGTATATAAATACTAAAGGGGATTCACTATGAATCCCCTTTAATATTTACCATTTCAATTTATATTCATAAATCAGTTCACTGTAAGTAAGTATAATCGAAGTTTCGCACCAACACGAACCGCAAAAAACATTTCCTACGCTACTGAATCCCTCCCAATCACTCATATTCACACGTTCGCAGATATATCCTGATGGTAATTTTTCGGAACCATCTTTTACTTCCATAGTTGCGTATATCGGTCTTTCTTCAGTTGATATACACTGGGGAATAAAAGAAACAATATCTAATAGTAACTCTAAATATTTCTTGTTTTTAGTATATTTGTAGAGTCTGTATATATAATCTCCTGAAGATGTGCAAATACCCGGTGCAGAATGTTTATTTTGAACATTGGCAAAAATACTTCCCACTGTATTGATACCGAGCCGTTTAAATTCGCTTTGTTCCGGAAACTGATAACGATATGTAACAACCCATGAAGATGCAATATACAATGCTTCTTGTGCATACATAAGCCACTTGTCATCCTTTGTTGCTTCATAAAGTAGCACATATCCCTCAACAAAAGCAAAAATACTTTCTGAGTCGGGAGCACAAAGTGCATCGCCAATACTACCATTTGTAACGCCTTGAGAAACATACTTCTGATAATACATTTCTCCCGCTTGTTTAGCAATTTGCAAATATTTATCCTCATCAAAATACATCGCCGAACGTACCAGACCAGAAATAACTGCTGCACCCGCACAACTTGTTCCAACAATTAGTTGCCCGCTATCAATATCTACATACTGACCAAAGGTTCCGTATGTATCATACAATTTAACAAATCCATTTGCGCATTTTTGGGCACTGTCAATCCACTGTTGCTTAGGTTCAACAAATTCGAAGTGCTTATAAATAAAATTAAGGCAATCCCCGCTCCTTCGCACTAAATGTAATCCTTGCAAGCCATCATTTCCAAAACTGTCATCAAATATTTTGCCTTGTTGAACGCAATAATAAAATCCTGAATCAGCTTGATGTCCTGTCATAAAATCCAGTGTGGACACCGCTCTATCTTTACTCTGCTCATCGCCAAATTTCATAAGAGGATACGACGACATTCCGCATCCGGTCCATCCGCATTTCCAATCTTTATTTATTTCAGAATAATATTTCCCACTCCAGTTATGTTCATTAAAGTGTTTCTCCATTATATCCCACAGTGGCTGAGTATACATAAAAGGTGCTCTTTCATCATTAAGCAAAGATTTTCTCGTTTCAAAAAACTTTTCAAATAATTGACCGCAACTGTCACAATCGAAATTGAAAATTTTAAATTGTGATATGATTGTTTCATTTGACTTTACAGCAATCCCCTTGTCAACATCGCACACATAATCTTTAGCGAAACGATAGGCTTTACTTCTTGATGCCGGATATGATATTACTATTTTGCCCGCTTCAACACTAAACCCAATATTCTTATCTTTAACGGCTTGCTCTGTATAAATAAGAAATCCTTTCTTGGCTTTTCTGTAAAAAACGCCAACGCACGGCACAGACATATCGCCTGAAGTAACCTCTATTTTACCAGAGCCGTCAGGATTTAATGCCGGAACATCGGTCATAAGTGTTTCGGCATTTACACCGATTTCAGAAAGGGTATACATAGGAGGATATCCATAACGATTTATTTTTTTATAACGATTACCATTATAAGCACATGCTGGCATTAGAATATACGCATCATCCTCCCATTTTTCAAAATTGACTGACATTTCGAAAAAAACTTTGCTGTATGCCTTATCTGCCACAAACTCCAAGTTGTCTTTATTTAAATAGCAAATTCCATTATTTGTGCTTACATTTAAACTATATTTCATATTTTTACCTCTTTACATCGCTCTGTTCATTTGAAAATATGATGATTATGATTTCACTGTATTTATTTAATAACTCTTTCAAGAATAACAGGTCCAAAAAAACCTCCCGCCTCTGCTTGGGATTCATAAATCGCCATTTTCTTCTGATAAGGACCAACGTCAATAGCGTCTTGATGATCAAAATAATCTGTGCTGCAACACTCATTTGCCGCTGTATTGGTAACAACAATTTTCAATTCATCACCATTTTTTAAATTCTCAATTGATACTCTGTACGGAGGCATAACTGCTTCTGCAACTTTATTTCCGTTAATATAAATTTTGGCACAATGTTTTACTTCGCCCAAATCAAGCAGATATTCCCCCTCTGAAATACCATTCAATCTATGAAGATATGTAACCTCGCCCGAAAAATTCTTCTCCCATTCATATAATCCTGATTTCATCTTGTCTGTTGAAGTCTCTTCAAACAGTATATTAACAGGTCCGCCTGCTTCTATGTCAAGTTTGTATTGTCTGCTTATGTATGAAGAAAAATCGTTCAGAACACATATCTTTTCTGTTTCTTTAATCTTTTCCGCTTGAATTTTTGTATCCGTCATCCATAAAATTATTCCTTCGCCTCTATGCAACGTTATAGTCTTTTCTATGCAGTCACCTTTACGCACAAAATCTGTTTCACAGAAAATGCCTGTTGAAAGATCTAAAGTGAACATATTTTTATCTGAATCAATTTCAATTGTTTCTGAAACAGTTTCATTATTAAAATTACAAATAAAATATGCTTCATCGCCATCTTTAAATAGCATTTTTTTGGAAATTATTTTCTTATTTTTTCTCTTAATACAAGGTTTAATTTCATTTCCTACTTCTTTTAATTTCTCCAATATTTCCGCAGGTTCAAATTCTGCATCAGGCACAAAAACATTACTGTAAGCAATATGTTCTGTTTTCAAAACACCATTTTCCACAACTGCTTGTCTTACAATTTCTTCATCAACGATATCAAAATCAACACCGCATTCCTCAAGCATGTGTCCGAGTTTTTCATAATTTTCAATTGCCCGTCTCCCTTTTTCTCCACCACCGCATATGGTTTTATATGGACAATATAGAGCAGTTGTAACATCTGCTTTATTTTCCTGGAGCAAATATGAAAGTCTTGCGGTGTATTCATTAATTTGACTCAAGCAATCCATCGATGGATTTTCTTTATTAAATCCGGGACGGAATTGTAATCCAAGCATAGATTTTCTATCATAAGGAATTAGCATAAAATTAAATAAACTGATTCCTCTTACCGCCTGATAGTTGACAATAAACCTGATTAGTTCATGTGTCATATCTGCGCCATAAACTGACAAACATTCACTAAAAGTGTTGCTGTGGCCTTGCTGATGTGCTGCCGAAGATGCCAATCTTGGAAAAAACTCATTTCCTTCATAACAACATTTGTCATTTATAGGATATTTAATTTGCCCCCATATCGCGTCTATGCCCGGCACATCAAAAGTTCTCAGCAAATCAAGATAATTACCATATTGCCATGCTCCAAGATCCGTTTGGTTATCTACGTTTAAGTGTCCAATAGAAAGCATATTATATCCGTTTAACCATTCACGCATTTTAAGAAAATAATTTTTGCCCACAATCTTTCCACAAAGGCGTATATAATCGCTCTTCGCACGATATTGTGTATCTGTTTGAGGTTCTTTATCCCTTGCTATATACGGCATATAATCTTCAATATTATATCCATACGTTTCATAAAAAATTTTTTCCAACCCCGGAGTCCAATCCCCCATACCGGATTCATCATCAAACATATAGATAATGTCACTGCCCATATGGTTGCCAAACTTTTTCTTTAACTTTTCATGCGTTAATTCTATAAAACACTCTGTCGTTTTTATATCTGCATTATCGGGACGCAAAGAAGCAGTAATACAACACGCATTATTAAAATAAATGTATTGCTTAATTTCAACATCCTCAGCAAATACATAACCTGCATAAATGCGTTCATCACCAACAAATGCAGAAATCATATTTTCATGAGGGATAAAGACTGTACCGGCTTTCAAATTTTCTGTTATAATATCAAAACTTTTTATCCCAAGTTCCGGCATTTTTTTGCGAACTGCACCAGCAGCAGAGCCTGATGGATATCCGCCCTCATTATAAAGCCATGTATACATTCCCTTTTCCTGAGCAAGTTCAAAAGTATAATAAAGTAAATCCAAGTATTCGTCAGAAAGATATTCCGGATACAAATCCGTTTTAAAACTGTCAGCACGAAATCCTTTAGGAAGTGCAAGCACATAAAAGGCTCGTATGCCACATTCGTACATTTCATCAATTTGACGCTTTACTTCCTGTTTTGTTATGATTGTACTCCATGTCCAGCAATATGCCGGATGATATTTAACGGGGATTTCTTTTAAATTCATAAATTTTACTCCTATGTAAAATTTTAAAATTTCATAATCTCCATATTTTTGCCGGTTTCACATGATTCTTTTGCCAAAAGGCAAATCGTTGCACTTTCTATTCCTTCTTTTAAATAAGACTTCTTGGATCTACCATTAAGCATATCTAAATACAACATCGCCAATTTTAAATCTCCTCCAAAATGAGATTGTCCTTTGTCTTCAAAAGTATAAGTTTCAACGGTTGGTGAAGTATGCATATACACTTTTATTTCACTTTTATACCAATCAAACTCTAAAGTTCCATTGTAACCATAAAATCTTGCTCCGCGTCTTTCCGCTTTATGACGTGCATAAAAGTTTTGTGAATATGTTACAATTGCGCCTGATTCACACTTTATCAAAGCACTGCCACAATCTTCGTTCCCCGTATCTTCTGCAAAGCAGCACAACCAATTGGGGTTATATTTATCCTGATATACATTCTTAATAATAAATGGACCTTCTGGACAAATATCTTTTTTCTCGCACTCTTCACATTTTGTGCCTGCCGGCATATCCCCTTTAAAAATTTGTCTGGTATAGCGCGCAAAAACTTCTTCAAAACGGTCACCCAGAATATAGTTAAGATAATCAAAATCATGTGTCGCTTTTTGCAGCCACAGACCACCGGTTTCATTTTCGTCACGATACCAACTATGGTAATATGTACGACCATACGGGACATCATTGAAAGCCTCTACCTGCAGTACTTTTCCTATTTTTCCCGAATCTATAATCTCTTTTACCTTTTCTGATAATGCCGAAAATCGCAGTGGAAATGATACCACTACTTGTGGATTATATTTCTCATTTGCTTCTTTTAATCTAAGTAACTGTTCAAAATTAATACAAACCGGTTTTTCTAAGAAAATGGGGATATTTTTTTTCATAGCCTTAATTGCCATATCAGTATGCAGAGAACAACGTGTGCCAATAATAACACCATCTAAATCCTCTTTTTCAAGCATATCGTCTGCATTATCATACATTTTCAAATCCGGCGAATACCCATCCGGCTCTTCCTCAATATATTTTTTAACTTGTTCTTTTGCAGGATCAACCACAGCAGTAACCAAGATATCCTTACTCAACTCACGCAAGGGCGGAATTACACCTTTGTGCACTCTAAATCCCAAACCAATAACACCAATTTTATACATTTTTTTGTCCTCCTTACAGTTTTCATCTCTTGATCATTTTTAATTATTTTCAAAAAACTTGTTTACACCTAAATTATATCACTCAACAAAATAATAACAACGCCCCAAGTTTGACAAATACTGCCCCCAAAAAAACCTCTTTAAGAAAATATCAAAAAACACTTGAAAATAGTTTTATCTTTATTTATAATTACTGCTATCACAATGGAGTTAACCTTAATAAATATTTAATGTTTAATTTAATAAGTAAAGGAGAATTTTTATGAGACAATTATCATTAATTCTTATTGGTGGTGGCGATAGAGGTAGCAGTTATTTAAAGTCGTTGCAAATAAAACCTGAATGTTTTAAACTAGTTGCAATTGCGGAACCAGTAAAGGAAAAACGTGAGTATTTAAGAGACGCATATGGCGTCCCGAATGAAATGTGTTTCGAAGACTATAAAGAACTGCTTAAACTTCCTAAAATGGCAGATATTGCTATGATTTGTACACAAGATAAAATGCACTTCGAACCATCTATGATGGCTATTGAGAAAAAGTATGATTTGCTACTTGAAAAGCCCATAGCTCCCACCCCAGAAGAATGTTTCAAAATTTGCGAATCCGCAAATGAAAATAATGTTAAGGTATTAGTGTGCCACGTCCTAAGATATACCCCATTTTATAAAAAGGTAAAGGAATTCATCGAAAGCGGTAAACTCGGAGAAATAGTAAACATAGTACATACCGAGGGCGTTGGTCTTTATAATATGAGCCATAGTTTTATAAGAGGTAATTGGAGAAGAACTGATGAATCAGCCCCTATGATTCTTGCAAAATGCTGTCATGATACAGATTTGTTGCAATGGTTTATAAATGAACCATGTACCAAGGTACAATCTTTGGGCACACGCACCTTTTACAGAGAAGAAAACGCACCCAAAGATGCTCCAAAACGTTGTACAGATGGTTGTCCGCATAAAGATGAGTGCTTCTATTATGCTCCTTACATGTACAAAGTCGATACTGCAGAAGTACAGCACTTCAGAGCTATAGCAGTAAATAAATTTAATCCAACTGACGACGAGGTTGATGAAGCATTAAAAACATCTCCTTATGGAAGATGTATATACCATTGCGACAACGATGTAGTTGATCATCAGATTGTTAATATGCAGTTCGGTGATAACAAGCATGCTACACTTACCATGTCCCCATTTAACAGAGGCGGCAGAATCTCAACTTTTATGGGGACAAAAGGCGAACTTCGTGCTGATATGGAAAGTCAATCATTAGAATTTTACGATTTTGCAACCAGGGAAACTTCTCAGCTTTATACACCAGATGATGAATTTGATCAATCAATTGCAGGTGGTCATGGCGGTGGCGATTCAGGCATTATGCAAGACCTTTATGATTATATTGCATTAAACAAACCATCTAACTCCATTTCTGACATTGATGTTTCCTGCAGAAGTCATTTAATATGTTTTGCAGCAGAAGAATCACGCAAAGAAGAAAAAACTATAATAATGGAAGATTACATAAAGACATTATAATAAATGAAAAGCATCAAAATCATTATTACGATTTTGATGCTTTTTTTGCTAATATTAACAATGTTTTTCTCTTATGTTATCTAAACATAATTTCATTAACTATGCCCTGCAAACACTCTTGTTTTCCGCTATATGGAAGTTCGGGTGCACACATACTTTCTGCATACAACGCAAGTTCTTCTAAAGTAGTATTACCGGTTATAATCTTTTTCCCAATTCCATTGTAAAAACTGGAATAACGACTCTTTACAAATTCATCTATCCGTCCGTCATCAATGATTTCCGCAGCTTTTAACAATCCAAGCGCAAACGTATCCATTCCCAGTATAAACCCATGAAACATATCATCGTATGTATAACTTGCACGGCGTGTTTTTGAATCAAAGTTAAATCCACCTGTTAATCCGCCCGCTTTTAACACCTCATACATACACATTGTGGCATCATACACATTGAACGGAAATTCATCCGTATCCCAACCCAAAAGCAAATCGCCCTGGTTAGCATCAATAGAGCCAAGCATATCGTTTATTGCAGATATTCTCAATTCGTGCTGGAATGTGTGTCCCGCAAGCGTTGCGTGGTTTGCTTCAATATTCATTTTGAAGTCTTTGTCCAAGCCATATTTTCTTAAAAACCCAATTGCTGTTGCGGCATCGAAATCATATTGATGCTTCATAGGTTCCTTTGGCTTTGGTTCAATGTAAAAATCGCCTTTAAAGCCGATCGAACGTCCATAATCAACAGCCATACGCATAAGGCGGGCAATGTTTTCTTCCTCAAACTTAACATCGGTGTTTAAAAGTGTTTCATATCCTTCTCTTCCTCCCCAGAACACATACCCTTTGCCGCCCAGTTTTACAGTAAGGTCAAGTGCTTTTTTAGTCTGTGCTGCTGCAAAACAGAACACATCTGCAGAATTAGTGCTTCCTGCACCATTCATGAAACGAGGATTTGAAAACATATTAGCTGTTCCCCATAAACACTTAATTCCTGTTTCATTCATTTTTTCAAGAATATAATCTGTAACCTTATCTAATCTATTGTTAGTTTCTTTAATATCATCTGCTTCAGGAACTAAATCTACATCGTGGAAACAAAAATACTCAACACCAAGTTTCTGCATAAATTCAAATCCCGCATCGACTTTAGCCTTTGCGTGTTCCATCGTGCCAACTTCTGCACCGAAAGATTTGTCGGCAGTATTTCTGCCAAACATATCTGTACCTGCAGCACAAAGATTATGCCACCACGCCATAGCAAAGGGAAGATGCTCTTTCATAGGTTTTCCCATTACAACGCGTTCAGCATCATAATATTTGAATGCAAGCGGATTTTTGCTTTCTGTTCCTTCGTATAAAATTTTAGGGATTCCTTTGAATATTTCACTCATGTTTTTTCCTCCTTATAATTTTTTAAATACGTCTTTCATTGCAGGATATATTTGACTGAATTTGTCGTATTGCATTTGATAATTAGCAGATATAGCTTCATCTGGTATCAGCGTCTTTTTTATATTTAAGAATTTTTCACTGCATTCACGTATATTCTTATATACGCCGCATCCAACCATAGCAAGCATTGCGGCTCCATATCCTGGACCGTTTTCAGTTGTAGGAATGTGAATGTTAATATTTAATACATTGCAAATGATTTTCTGCCACAATTCCGACTTGGCTCCGCCGCCACACACAGTACTTGCAGTGATATCTATTCCCTGTTGTTTCGCAATTTCAAGATTGTCTTTAAGTGAAAAGGCAACTCCTTCCATAACAGCCAACAGCATATTCTCCTGCTTTGTATCCATACTCATACCAACAAATGTTCCTCTGGCATTAATATCGTTAATCGGGCTGCGCTCCCCCATAAGATATGGCAAAAAGAATACATTATTTTGTCCTAACATATCGTCAGTAATTCCCATCTGCAATCCTGTGAAATCATCATTTTTCAAAATTTCTTCACAGAACCATTTATTGCAGGAAGCGGCTGATAAAATGCATCCCATAAGATGATATCCGCCGTCAGCGTGGCAAAAAGAATGCAATGCATTATACGGATCAACAGAAAAAGAATCGGAAGAAATAAAGATAGTACCTGATGTTCCTAAAGAAATATTGCATTTCCCCTTTCCAATCGTTCCCGTTCCCAATGCTGCAGCCGCATTGTCACCTGCACCAGCAACAACAGTTATATGTGAAGGAATGCCTAATTCCTCTGATACAGAGGGTAATACCATTCCTACCTTCTGATAACTCTCATACAATTTAGGCATTTGTTTTTGTGTAATACCGCATATTTCAAGCATTTCCTGTGACCAGGAACGATTTTTAACATCTAATAAAAGCGTTCCCGAAGCATCAGAATAATCTATACAGTGCACTCCCGTAAGACGATAGTTAATATAATCTTTCGGAAGCATAATTTTTGATACACGTGAAAACAATTCTGGTTCACTGTTTTTCATCCATAAGATTTTAGGTGCAGTAAATCCAGCAAAAGCAATATTTGATGTGTTTTTGGATAAAACATCCTTACCTATAACATCATTAAGATATGATGTTTCGTTCTCAGTGCGTCCGTCATTCCACAAGATAGCAGGACGTATCACTTGATCATTATCATCTAAAACAACTAAACCATGCATCTGTCCGCCAACACCAAGACCTAATAAATCTTCACTGGGTACATCTGTTATCAATTCCCTAATTGCCGATGTGAAAGCCTCCCACCAATCCTCTGGATTCTGTTCACTCCACCCTGTTTGCGGATAAAAAACGGGATACTCACGGGAAACTGCTTTTACAATGATTCCTTCTTCATCCACTAACAGAAGCTTTAATGCAGATGTTCCTAAATCGACTCCAATAAAATACTTCATAAATTCCCTCCTTACCATTTATCTTTCTTTTATTATATGACATCTAATTTGACTTTTCTTGCAAATAATGATATGATATATAGACAAAATTTGTGTTATTGGAGGGTGCTATGTTCTATGAGTTTAATCATTTAGGTTCGCCTGAATATCTAAAAATTGAACACGGAAAGGATTTTAGTTTTCCGTTGCATCTGCATCAATGTTTTGAAATCATTTCATTACTTTCAGGAGAAATGAATATTACAGTTGACGACAAAAATTATCTGCTAAAAAAGGGCGAAGTTCTTTTGGTGTTTCCTAACCAGATTCATTCATTGGAATCTGCCAATAGTGAACACACCCTATGCATCTTTTCTCCATCATTAGTAAACGCATTTTCAAATATGGTTTCCGGCAAAATTCCTGATAACAATCATTTTCTGCCGGACAATCATTTAATTGATGCTTTATCGGGCCTGTCAGATGCTTCCTTTATCGAAAAAAAGGGGATTCTTTACTCCTTATGTGGCCAATTTGATAAAAAGGCGCAATATAAGAAAAAAGAATCCGATAAAAACAACTTATTACATTTAATATTTTCATTTGTAGAGGAACATTATAGCGAAAACTGCTCATTAGAAAAACTCTCTACGTCTATTGGATATGATTACTCTTATATTTCAAGAATTTTTAAAAAGATAACTGGAATTTCTTTTAATTCATATGTAAATCATTACAGACTCAGTAATGTGTGCTATATGATGGAGAGCACCGATTTGCCTATAATTCAATGTGCATATGAAAGCGGATTCACATCTTTGCGTAGCTTTAACCGTAATTTTAAGCAACAATTTCAAATGACACCATTGCAGTATAGGAATCGTATTAACAGATTATCAAAATAATATAATTATACTTCTTCAAAACATAAAAGCGCACCTATTTTAAAAGGTGCGCTTTTGTTAAATTAGATTTTATTTATTTTTCTCAAAATTCTTTGTGCCCTCTTTATATATTTCACAAATTAACTTCTGAATTTTCAATGCTTCTCTACCACTAATTGCTGGCTCAACATTATTCTCTACTGCATTGTAAAAATCTGCAATTTGTCGAATGTGTTGAAATCCCCAATAATCCTTGCCATCTTCATAAACCACATCAGGATCAATTATGGTTTTTGCTTCGAGTCGTTCTCCGTTATTTAACACGATTTCAGCATTATCATAATCCATAACAACTTTTCCGTTTTCACACAAAAGTCTTATTTCAATCGGGTCATCGCAACCATAATTATTCATCGCCCAAAAGCCCAAAGTTGCACCATTTTTGTATTTGATAAATCCTTCTGCCGTGTCGTCTACTTCCATTATGGAATGATTGCGATTAGACATATGAGCACTTACACTTTCTATCTCATCATTTATAAACCAGTTTGCTAAGTCCATGGAATGAATGGCTTGGTCAATCATTACACCGCCGCCCTCTTTATCCCAGGTGCCTTTCCAATCAGAGAGGCTATAATATTCATCAGGCTTACTCCAAGTTAATGTAACTCTTGCGGAAATAACTTTTCCTAACGTACCATCGTCAAGTTTTTCTTTAACGAGTCTTGACGCATCATTATATCTGCACTGGAATATAATGCCGTATTTAACACCGTTCTTCTCTGCAAGTTCAACATTTTCAACCGCATCCTCATATTTTATGCTCATTGGTTTTTCGCAGAGGACATTAACTCCTGCTTCGATAGCATACTTCGACACAACCGGATGCAAATAGTGAGGAATACAAACGTGAACTACATCTATGTTTTCCTTATCAATCAACTCCTTGTAGTCGTAATACGCTTTGCAATTATATTTTTTGGCAGCCCTGTCTGCCCTATCCTTTTTGATATCACAGACACCGACAATTTTCGCATTTTCCAAATGGTTAGCACTGGTTGCATGCATTGTGAAAATATTTCCGCAACCCACTATTCCGACTCTAAGCATTTTTGATTTCCTCCAAAACAAAGTTCAATGACTGTGAAGCATCATAAAGTGTTGCTTTTGTGATTTTTGAGTTGTTTTTTGCACAGTCTGTAAAATATACCAGTTCGTTATAGTATCCGCCTAAGTCAGAAATATTTCCGCCACCTGCATTAGCGCCTGCAATTTCTTTTTTATCAATTTTGATTTCTTCAGCGGAATCGTTTGTATAAAGCATAAACTTGCCACCGTCAAGTTCTATAACGCCATTTTCACAAACTACTCTGAATGTTGCGCTGAAAGGATGTGTTGTAGGAAGTCCCCAAGTGCCTTCAACAGTTACAACAAAGTCATCATAAGTTAAAAGTGAGTTTATATATGAATTTGCTTCGCCCTTGAAATTCTTTACAGACTTAATTGAGTTTGATTTGCCGAATAAAGACAAAACATAATCCATATCATGAATATGTAAATCCTGTGCAGCACCGCCTGAAAGTTCTTCTTTCAAAAGCCAATCGTTCCAGCCCCAATCAGGAACAGGGCTTATTCTGCGGAAGTTTGCGTTAATAACTTTTCCGTATGTACCGGCACTGATTAATTCATAAAGTTTTACATACTCATCCCAGAAACGTATAACCTGACCGATTTGAACGTTACAGCCTGTAGCGTTTGCTTTTTCAAGCATTTGTTCGCCTTGTTCCTTTGTTAAAGCAACAGGTTTTTCCACAAAAAGATATTTTACCTTATCCATTGCGAGCATTGCATATTCGGCATGAAGATATGTAGGAAGGCAAACATCAATAATATCAACATCGGCATTTGCAATCAAATCTTTACCGTCGCTGTAAATAACAGCATTAGTTCCAAAAGCCAATTCCTCTGCTTTTTCTTTTCTTACATCTGCCAATGCAACAATCTCTACACCATCTATATTTTTATAGCAGTTTGCGTGCATTGTACCCATAAATCCGCATCCGATTAATCCTATTTTCAACATAATTATTTCCTCCCTAATATTCTATCCATTGAATTTGAAGTGTTATATATGATTGCATCAGAATAATGTGTATATGGCGGTATCATTTCCGCGGTCACCCATCCGTCATAACCAATTTTTTCAAATTCTTTCATTACAGCAGGATAATTCACATTACCGGCAAGCAAGTCTACAAAACCGCAAAGTCCACCTGCTTCTGTTCTGTAATCTTTAAAATGTACTTTTTTAATTCTCTTGTTAAGAACTTTAACCCAATGCTCGGGATATCCTATGTAAAGTACATTACCCACATCAAAATATGAGCCTACATAATCGCTTCCTACTTTATCAATAAAATCTGCCATTTCCATCGGTGAAAGCAAAAATTTATTCCATACATTTTCAACGCCTATTGAAACTTTTAACTGCTCTGCATAAGGAGCCAATTCTTTAAGTGCTGAGAGTGCTCTCTCATATGCCACATCGTATTCAACGATTTCTCCGCCTTGTTCAAAGGCAACGTTTACTGCTCCGGGAACCACTAAAATTGTATCGCATCCAAGCCAGGAAGCAATCTCTAACTGTTTTTTGGTAATTTCCTTTGCTTTATTTCTGTTATCTTCATTTTCAGATGTATAATTATATGTCCAATAAAGTCCGCTGGCAACGCTGTAAAGTTCAATACCTATTTCTTCTGCCATTTTCTTAATTGCTAAAATATCCTCTTTTGTTGACTCCATAGTAACTGCACCGCTTGCATCTAATGCAAGTTCTACCCCGTCAAAGCCTGCATCTTTTGCGATTTCAAAACATTTTTTCAAATCAGGCTCTGTAAATGACCAAATACTGATACCTTTTTTCATAAACATCATATCCTTTCCATTGATAGTTAAGAGAAAACATCTTGTATATCTCTTAATTTAATGGTATACTAATGAAAAAGATAAGTAAATGTTATCTGTTATTCCAAATGTGTATTTTTGTAAACTCAATCTAAGAAAGGAGTATAATTGTGAAACATAAAACCAATCGGCCTATATATATCAAACACAAATTTTCAAATGTAATCAACATCAGTAAAATTGTTACTATGCACTACTATGAATTTGATAAGAATTTTAATTTTCCGGGAGAAAGCCATGACTTCTGGGAAATGGTATACGTAGACAGCGGAAATATACATATCAGTGCTGGAAAAAGAGAATATACACTTCGTCCGGGGGAAATTATTTTTCACAAGCCAAATGAATTTCATACTATTTCTTCTGATGGAAAAACTCCGTCAAATGTTTTTGTTATCTCATTCGTTACAACATCAAAAAATATGATATATTTTAAAAATAAACAAGCTGTCGTACCAAGTAATTTAAAGCCATACATAAAAACAATTATTCACGAAGGAAAAAAGACATTTGACCTTCCTTTCAATAATCCTGAATTAAGGAAACTTAAACTTATTGAAAATTCCCCATTCGGAGGTCAACAGATAATACGTACCACTTTAGAGCAATTTTTAATTATGTTCATACGTGAACAGGAGGAAAAAGAAAAAAATATCCATATCTTCCCCGATAAGGAAAGTATGGATAATCACCTTGTAAATGCCGTAATTTCTCTGCTAAACAATAACATCTACGGTAAAATCACCGTAGATGAAATATGCAAAAAGCTAAACTACAGCAAAACATATATTTCAAAAATATTCAGCAAAACCTGCGGATGCACAATTATCGAATATTATACCCAATTAAAAATAACAGAAGCTAAAAAACTTATTCGGGAAAACACGTACAGCATCACAGAAATTTCAAACTTACTCCATTTTGTTGATCCTCATTACTTTTCAAGAGTTTTTAAAAAGAAAACAAATATGTCACCAAGAGAATATCAACACTCTGTTTCAAAATGAAACGCCAAAACATAAAATAACGTGACACATACTATTGAACCCAAAATTCAAATCAATTTGTATCAAATTTTGATACGCATTAATCAATGAATAAAACACCATTTTACGATTAAAAGGCATCATTTTGATGCTTTTTTGATGATGTAACAAACAGAATTTTTGAAAACGGATACAAACATATGCGATGTTGAAGCTAATTTTGAGCAATTCAACTTACGTTACAAGACCGTGTATCAATAAATCTACACAACAAAAAATGGCTTAACCTCAAGCGGTTAAGCCATTTTTCCAACTACAGGGGTAGTAAGACTTGAACTCACGGCACGCGGTTTTGGAGACACTGTCAAATTAAAAAGACCGTGCGATTTGTTCCCACTGTTGAGCCGTTTCTGGCACTCGCCCTTTTGAACAAAAGTGCCTTTTGATGCTTTTGAAAATTCTCTACAGATTAAAGTAAAATTGGCGAGGAACCTCCTCGCCATTCGGTGAACCAAGGCATTTCTGCAATCCTTAAATTTTATTGTATTCCGGACATTCCTCCGAAATCATTTGTCTGTGTAAT
>JAZNPF010000022.1:0-6721 GCA_045589495.1 Clostridia bacterium | reverse complement strand
GGTTCAGTTGGCTCTCTTGAAATATTATCGCAAGGATCCTGAAGAATGTTTCGATAGTCTGGAGAACAATCTTAATCTCCAAAAACGCTTGGCAAATGCTGTTTTAAAAGCGACTCTCTACGACAATAAGCAGAACAATTTATATACAAATACAGTCAGAACTACACCCGTCTATGCTGACATTGTATTCAATCTCTGTAAAATGTTTGAGCAGTCCATTGACCATGACATCCAGGAAGGATTCACAAAATCAATTGTGGATTCAAAAGAAAGAACAAAAGAATACAGAAAAGATACTGCGATGGGTATCCATCACGGAATGTAAAAAGGAGGTGAAAATGCGATGAAGAAGAACAAAAAAGTTAAGATGACTTTCAATGTTCCTATCGAGGTTCAAAGACAAATTAAAAATTATGTTGAGGACCTTGGCTACAAAAGTGAGAGTGCATTTTGCGGTGAAGCTATCGAAGAATATCTCTCAAAACTTCAGTATGATAGCATAGGTACATACATGAATAAACTGTTGGTTCAGGCGGTAGATTGTACAATCGCCGGTCACACAGACAGAGTCGCCGATATGCTTTTCAAATTTGCTGTCAGCATTGAAAAGCAAACGATGATCATGAGTGGTGCCTATACTCAGTACTACATGGAAGACATTGAAGAGATGGCAATCGAAAATGTTAAGAAAAGACACGGGAAATTGTAAAAATCCTTGTTAGTTTTTTATTTTGAGCAGAGAAAATAAAAAATGCGTTTGCATTTCGGTTAACGAATGTGCAATCGCCTTTTAAAAATAGTATTAATTAAACATTGAATTACATCTTGAAAAATATCAAATTATGGTATAATGTGTTTTAAAGGTAAGACTTCTTAACGGTGTTTTCACCGGCGGTTATGCCCTCTCTTTTATATTCACAGGCAGAGATGCCGAGTCTATGAAAGGAGGGATGCTTATGAAAAGTAAGTATCGTACATATGGTAAAGAAATTGCTATTTGCAATTTTGGTTATTATCATCTTGATGTTAATATCCCCCATAAAAGTGCAGTAGCCGCCCCTCTTGCACAGGAACGGCTGTTGTAAAAAATAGTCTTTTTTGGGCATAACCGTTTGAGGTCTTGCCTTTTTCTATTTTCATTATATACATTATCTCCAACTTTGTCAACAGTAAAAAACAAATGTTTTATTATTTATATTCCCCATATCAAAATTTGGGTCACATTAACCAATGATAAAAGCCTGAATTACTTCGTAGACTTATCTCTCATTCTGTGATATGTTTGTGTTGCCAAAAGGCAAATACGTTAAACTTAACCTCTTTTAAATTATATTTAATTCTTTTTGAGAAAATCACTTGACTTATAACTGGATTTAAAGTATTGTGTGTGTTACAAAAATCAAAGCAAAGGAAGTGATATAATGCATAAGAAGTTACTTACAAACGGAAACGTATTCAAAAGAACAGACGGAAGATGGTGCGGAGTTGTATGGTATATGGACGTGCAAGGCAACAGAAAACGAAAATCATTCTCAGGCACTACAAAGCAGGAAGTCAACAAAAAAATCACCGTCTATATATCGGATTTCGAGAAACAAGTTAAAGAATCAGACGAAAGCAAGAAACTGCTAAAGGACAGCATCCAAAACTGGCTCGAAATAACCAAATTTCCAACAGTAGAGCAAACAACATATGACAGATTGGAATGTACCGCAAAAAATCAGATATATCCCCTACTCGGCAACAAGATAGTCGGAAACATAGTTGCAACAGATATAAAAAATATGCTAAACACACTAATGAACAAAGGATTAGCATACTCAACAGTTAAAAAGTCATATGTACTCCTGAACGAATACTTCAGGACTATATACCTGGAAGAAATGATAAACAAAAATCCGATGGATAATGTGGAAATGATAAAGAAAGCAAACTTCCTATCAGCACAAGGTAAAGAACTACTACCCGAATGTGAAACAATAACCATACTAAATCCTGATGAACTCATAAAATTCAAGGAAGAAGCATTCGCCACATACTCAAACGGAGAACGAAAGCATCGACAAGCGGCTGCATACATACTAATGTTGAACACAGGAGCAAGGCCAGGCGAAATACTTGCGGTCAACAACCGAGATATTGATATCGAAAAAAGGCAAATGAAAATCCAAAACTCGGTCAAAGAAGTATATAACAGAGATGGCACGAAAGCAACAGGAGGAAGAACATCTAAAGTAGGCAAAGCAAAGACACTGACAAGTAATCGAATCGTACCCTTAAATGACATCGCTATCAAGATGATAAGACTCCTGAGAGAAGAATACTACTTCGAAGAAGACACACCGCTAATATGCGATAAGCACGGTAACTACACAAAACCTGTAAACTTCCGCAAGAGATTCTACAGAATCCTCAAGGATGCAGGAATCGAAACCAAAGGACTGCACTCACTTAGGCATACCTTCGCTACCAATCTCGTAAATGGAGTAAAACAACCTGACGGAACAATAAAAGCACTTAGCCCAAAACAAGTGGCAGACATACTCGGACACACAACATCGCAGATAACTGAGACATACTATGTAAAAAAAGATACGTCAAGGTTAAACGGGATCACAGATGGGTTTGAAATATGAGTTTCAAATTTTATACTTAAGATTAGTTTGAAAAACATTATTTGAGTTCTTTATTTTATACAATAAATTCATCCTAAAACTTTAAGTATATATGCACCTATAACTTTTACATACTCAACGAGTTTGTCACATTCAATATATTCGTTATGTTGATGTGCACCGCCTTCTTTACTAAAATCTCTTCCAGCACCAAATGCGAAAGAATTGGGTGCACCATACTTAAAAATTATCGAAAGATCTGACAAGCATGAGCCACACACTATTGGTGTTTTACCAATTGCTTCATACGAAGATTCAAGCATATCCTTAATTTCCTGACAATTTGGTTCACAAAAACCGTAATGAAAAAAGCGAGTAATGGGGAAAAAGCCATCACCTTCTATTCCCATAGGTGCAAGACATCGATTTAATCTTTCTTCAATTTCCGCAAATTCTTTATATATATTATCTTTGCTTTTATCAGTATAGTATGTAAATTGAATTTCTCCTTTATCCATATCCATACCGTTATTACCCGCACGAACCTCCATATATCGCAGCGAGGTAGACGGGATTTTAGTTTCAGAATAAAAGCGGTTTTTTTCAAGTTCTTTTTTTCGTTCACAGCCAAATTTATCAATTTCCTCTATAATAATTGAAATTGCCATCGCCGTTAATCTTGCACTATCTGCTGGATTTATGGTGTGATAGCGGTAAGAAACAACTTGCCCTCCTGAAGCACAATTCCAAATCTGCTCCTGCCTTCCATCCATATTAACCACTCGAGTACATGGATATTTGATTACTGATGCCATGGCTCCATGAGAACCGCCAAGTTCTTCATCAGAATAAGCTGTAAACATAAGATTTTTTTGAGGCATAAATCCCTCATCTTTTAAAAGTTTTATAAGAAACATAACAGTTGCAAGCGCATATTTATCGTCACACGCTCCTCGCCCATAAATTTTCCCGTCTTTAATTAATCCGTTTAAAGGATCTACATCCCAATTTTCAAGAACGCCAATTTCCACAGTATCAATATGCCCCATAAGCATAAGTTCATTTATATCCTCTTTACCTTTCCAACAAGCAGTAACATTATAGCGTTCATCAAGATTTCTCCCTGGAAAATAATCAGGATTCTTTTCAAAATCTTTAAGTTCTAAAGGCGAATAAATACAACTTTCAAGTCCAATTTTTTTGCAAAACTTATGCACATATTCTGCGCATTCTTTTTCATTTCCACGATAACCAAAACTTTCTGAATTAATTTGTATCAACTCGCAGAGTAAAGCAAAAAGTTCCTCTTTTTTCAAATCTATTAACTTACATAACTTTTGTACATTCATTTTAAGACCTCTTTTTCAAATAATTATATAATATGGAAATAGAGTATATAATTTTAACAATTATTTATGACCAAAATTAAATTGATTTGAATTTAAACTTTAATTTGGTTTTATATTCTTCAAAAGGTTTAAGAAAAATATATTTACTATTTTTGGCTATGTTTTCTCCTCCCAAATATGTTGTTCTAGGCTCAAGTCCAACGACAAACTCGCTTTCTCCCGTCATTTTCCATATTAAAAAATCAGGAAGTGTATTTCTTTTATATGTAATATAAACGCCGATATCACCATTTTCTATTCCCACGGTTTCTTCTTCATTTTTGTATTCTACTCTAATACACTCCTCAGACTTACAATGACCAGGAGGAGAAATTAAAGAATGTTTTTGTGGAACATTTACAATTTTTGCATTTTCGCACACAAGCGGATATCCAAAATTACAATGATAGCATATAGCCATTTTTTCTTCTTCAAATCCTTCATTTATAACTATATCTTCTAATGTAAATTCGTCAGAAAATAATTTTGTTGTTATCGTTCTTTTAAGTACCAGGTTTTCGCCAAAAACAGCACTTTCTCTTATTAATCCAGATACTTTCATTATATATTCGTTCTCTATCCAGTCAGCAAATATACTGATTTTTTCAGCAGGAATATTGGAAATTCTCCCGTGAAGGCCCTGAGTTTCAGTAGGCTGACCAATATTCTTCAAACCACAAGTAGTAACGAGCCCCCCAAAGAATCCTCTTAACATTTCTTTGCCTTCTTTTTTATAATAATAAGGAGAAGTTATTCCTGTTTTAGAAATCCAACTTATAGGAATTCCTTTATAAAAAGCCTTAGAAATATCCATACATCTGTCAATCAAAATAATAAAACGAATTACACCCGTATCAATCTCTATTCCTCTAACTCCTTTTGATTTGCCGTCATTATATGTGAAATCGCTGATTCCACCTACTTGTTCAACAGAACCTATATATTTTAATAACTCTATTTTATCCATAACAAAGGACTTCTCCTTTTTAAGCTTTTATTATATTTAAATCAATTAATATTATTCTCGATAAAATCTATAATAGGGGTTGGGTCAGTAAGTCCATGCGGATGGTGTCCACACATTGACCTTGAAATAACCTTGATGTTTCCGCCATGTTGTTTATAATAATTTTCAAGCACCTTGCCGTTTTCCTCATAAATCACAACATCGTCTGCATTTCCATACAACATAATAATGGGAATATTATTTTCAATCAAAGGTGTCATATTGTCAATCGGGCTTTTTCTAAAATTTATAATTGTAGATCTATCCACATTGTATGTAGATACGATTTCTCTCCAGCATTGGCCGACTACTTGATTTCTACACTCTCCTAATCCAGCCATACTCAATATATTAAGTACAGGGGCATCCAAATACATAACAGACACAAGTTCTGGGTATTCCTCAGCGAATTTTACTGCTTGAAGGCCACCACAACTCATACCTTCTAAAATACATTTTTTATCTGTTTCCAGCTCCTTTGAACAGTAACGAACAAAATCTGCCATTATATTATTTTCTTCATCAGATGCCCAACGCGTATGGTGATATATATGTATTAAATAATATCCTCTTTCAAGCATTGATATATCAAAATCAGGAAAAGCATCTAAATATTCTGTTTTCAATATCATTTTACCATTTGGTTTACATTTAGGAAATATAATAATGGCATTTCTTTCTTTAAAAATAAATTCTTTAGTTTGATAATTATTAAACATAAAAAAATTCCTTTCTATAATTGATTTTCGCTTAGAAATTCAAAAATATTGTTATAATTTCACTTCAATAACACAAAGGTCAAAAGAAGTCCCGGGTACAAAGGACTTCTTTTGGCATACAATAATGTAACGATAAAGCAACTAATTATTGGCAGATACTAATCGCTTTATCAAGGAGTTGGTAAGACTCAAACAAAGTTAAATTACTTAAAGTTTATCCTATTATAAAGCATCCCTTGCATTATGCAGATATCTTATTTAGGTTGTTTTCCAATGTATGCAAGTATACCGCCGTCAACGTAAAGAATATGTCCGTTTACTGCGTTAGACGCTTCTGATGCAAGGAATATCGCAGGCCCAACCAGTTCTTCGGGATTAAGCCATCTGCCTGCGGGTGTCTTTGCACAGATAAATGTGTCAAATGGATGAGGCGAACCGTCGGGTTGTTTTTCTCTTAAAGGTGCTGTCTGCGGAGTTGCAATATAACCAGGGCCTATTCCGTTACACTGGATATTATACTCACCGTATTCAGAGCAGATATTTCTAGTAAGCATTTTAAGTCCACCCTTTGCAGCAGCGTATGCAGAAACTGTTTCTCTGCCGAGTTCTGACATCATTGAGCAGATATTTATAATCTTTCCGCCACCTTTTTTAATCATTGCAGGAATAACTGCCTTTGAGCAGATAAAAGGTGCATTAAGGTCAACATCTATTACCTGTCTGAATTCTGCTGCGCTCATTTCGTGCATAGGGATTCTTTTTATAATACCTGCGTTATTAACAAGGATATCAATGGTTCCTTCTTCTTTTTCGATTTTGGCAACCATTTCGTTTACTGCATCTTCGTCCGTTACATCGCATACATAACCTTTAGCATCAATACCATCTGCTTTGTAACTTTCAAGACCTTTGTCAACGAGTTCCTGTTTAATATCGTTAAATACAACTTTCGCACCTGCATTTGCAAGGCCTTTTGCAATAGCATAGCCGATA
>JAZNPF010000021.1:0-1770 GCA_045589495.1 Clostridia bacterium | reverse complement strand
CTCTCGGTATTGGTTTCTTAACTGGGCTTTCTTGTCGGCTTGGTCTCTATCGCAACGTTGGTATTTTTCACGTGCTTTTTCATATGCACCGGAAGCGGAAAACAAACTGCTAATCATAACAATAATTCCGACAATGCCAATTACTATAAGAATACCGCCAGTTTGTAGTAAAGCACAGAATAACAAGCATAATACACCCAGCAGAGACCACAATATAAACATACCGCCGTGTTGCTCTTTACTTAAAAGCACTCCCAAATATGTCGGGGCAGCAGGTTTTTGCTGATTATCAATTTCCGCAAGTTTTCTATCTAATTCACGTTGTAAATCATTTTGCATCCGTTGTCTGCGTTCTGATTCTGCACGTTCCTTGTCCTCACGCTTTTTCTTCTCTGATTCCAAAACATTCCACGCTTGGCTTTCATCAGCACCTTTAAACAGTGCAAGGATTTTTACAACCTCTGCAATTTTATCCCTATTTTCATAATTCTGCTGGCAGTATTCCTCTACACTTTCAAGCAAAATTCCGTCTTGCATAAAGTATTTTGCGGTTTCAAATGTGCGCAAATCCGCAAGACCGTTATCAAGAGCGGCTTTGTAAATATCAGGGTTATACGGACAGCAAATAAACGCTTGCTTTAAAATACCTTTCTTGTCTGCAACCAAATCCAAGTTATCCAGAATCCCGGTTGAACGCTGTAAATTGTACTGTTTAATAAGAGAATAGGCGAAAATGCCGTGTTGCTCTAACTTTGCAATATAATACTCCATCAACTCCGAAACAAATCTATTTAATGCTTCGGCTGCGCAGGGATAGTATTTGTTTACAAGCAAATTCCGCTCCTGCTGCTTTTGTGAATCGTCAATTCTCTTGCTTAATAAGGTCATAGCCATACTGTATTCTTTATCTGCTTTGTTGGCTTGCTTCTTTAATGTACTTGCTTCCATAGCAGAATAAATCAAAGCGGAGGACAGGCTATTAGTCCAAATTGACACACCAGAGCCGGTTATGTTAGAAGCAGCCGACGAATACGCATTTTCGTAACCTGCCTTCCAGTCCTGCATTGCATTCAAGAGGATATTTGCCATCCCTTGAATTGTTTCCTGACACACAGTATGTAGTTGGATATAGCCGGGGTTTTGATATACCACATCATCTAATGTCACGTCAAAAATGCTCTTTTGAGATAACATTGCAATTACCTTCTGTCCGATTTTGGTCAGAGGGGTTTTAAAATATACAAAATCTTCATCAGCGCCGCCGGTGTATTTCTGCAATTTCATTTGTGACGTAAGCAGCGACATAACCTCGTTGCGTATTCCATCAAAATCATTCAGATAGCCGACAAATTCTCTTAATTCTGAAGGCACGGTATAATCTTCGCCTAAAAAATACAGTTTAACATCAGCCATTGTAAGCACTCCTTATTCTTTGTGAATTTCATTCCGAATCGCTTTTATTGTCTTATTATACCACGTAAATTCTTAAAAGTCTACAGATAGATAATTAATAATATCCTACTGATAACCTTTTAAGGTTTATAATAAAATGATGAATACACAATACTGATAGAGGAGGGATATTTTGATTTTAGTCGGAGAAAGATTAAAAGCGTTGCGTCTTTCAAAGAAGATGAGCCAGAAAGATTTAGCGGAAAAGTTGAAAATCGCAAAATCTGTTATTTCTTTCTATGAGAGCGATGCCCGTTGTCCGTCGTACGAGGTTTTAATTAAAATTGCGGAAACATTCAATGTGACAACTGATTACTT
>JAZNPF010000020.1:0-2673 GCA_045589495.1 Clostridia bacterium | reverse complement strand
AAGACTTCTTCCGTCACGCAAAAGTGCAGGAATGATATTTTTTCCAAAATCATTATCTGATTTTTCATCTGCTTCATCTTCAATAAGATATTTACGAAGAACATCCCATTTGAATATATACACACCCATAGAAGCGTGGTTACTTTTGGGATTTGCCGGTTTTTCCTCAAACTCATAAATAGAGCCATCGGGATTTGTATTCATAATACCAAAACGGCTTGCCTCTTCAATTGGAACATCACGTACTGCAATAGTACATTCAGCATCGTTATCAATATGATATTTGAGCATTTTTGAGTAATCCATTTTATAGATATGGTCACCTGATAAAATAATTACATTTTTAGGATTATAACGTTCTACAAAGGGAATATTCTGATATATTGCATTTGCGGTACCTTTGTACCATTCCATTTTTTCGGATTGAGCATAAGGTGGCAGAATATGCACACCACCAAAATTCCTGTTTAGCCCCCAAGGTTGCCCATTTCCGATATAGTTATTAAGTTCCAAAGGTTGATATTGAGTTAAAATTCCAACTGTATCAATCCCAGAATTAACACAGTTTGAAAGCGGAAAATCAATAATTCGGTATTTGCCTCCAAACGGTACGGCTGGCTTTGCGGTTTTGTGCGTAAGCACAAGCAATCTGCTCCCTTGTCCTCCTGCCAGAAGCATAGCAATACATTCTTTTCGTCTGTCTAACATAAGACATACCCCCTTGAATTTATTTTTAGTATATTACTTGCTATCTTTATTCTCTTTTACATAATATACGGTTGAAAGCGGCGGTAGCGTAATAGAAATTGATTGTTCAAATCCGTGCATTACAATGTCTTTTGTTTTTACTTTTCTGACTCTTGTTCCTGATCCTCCGTACTTTAAGGCGTCAGTCGAGAGCACAGGTTTATATATACCTTTTTGAGGAACACCTATGCAATAATCTCTTCTCTCTACAGGGCAAAAGTTACATATTACAACAACTTCATTCCCTGATTTATCTCTGCGGACAAAAGATATTACACTCTGGCTGTTATCATCATGGCATATCCACTCAAATCCTTGCCAGTCAGTATCATTTTCCCATAAAGGCTTGTTATCCAGATAAAATTTGTTCAGTTCTTTTACAAACTTCTGCATTCGCTTATGCTTGTCATACTCAAGCATAAACCATTCAAGTTGATTTTCATAATTCCACTCAATGAACTGAGCAAATTCATTACCCATAAAGTTAAGTTTTTTCCCGGGATGTGCCATCATATACGCATAAAATGCTCTTAGGTTAGAAAACTTATCCTCGTAATTACCGGGCATCTTACCTATCATAGAACATTTTCCGTGCACAACCTCATCGTGAGAAAGAGGAAGAATATAATTTTCAGAAAAAGCATACGTCATTGAAAATGTAAGGTCATTATGTCTGCCTTTTCTAAAAAGCGGATCAGTTGACATATATCCCAAAAGGTCGTTCATCCAGCCCATATTCCATTTGAAATTAAAACCCAGTCCACCATCGTAAGCGGGTTTTGTTACCATTGGAAAGGCGGTAGACTCTTCAGCAACCATTATTACAGACGGATCAAATGAAAATGCCGCACTGTTCATATCACGCAGAAAATCAATTGCATCAAGATTATAATTTCCTCCGTACTGGTTAGGACGCCATTGACCATCACGTCTGCCGTAGTCTAAATACAACATTGAAGCGACAGCATCAACTCTTATCCCATCTATATGATATTTATCAAGCCAATAAATTATGTTTGATATCAAAAACGATTTTACTTCGTATCTTGAATAGTCAAAAATTCTTGTCTGCCAATCCGGATGCTCGTTTCTAAGCGGATCAGAAGATTCATAAAGACAACTGCCGTCAAACTCATAAAGACCGTTTTCGTCTTTCGGGAAATGTGCTCCAACCCAGTCCAATATAATGCCTATGCCGGCAGAATGGAGTTTATCCACTAAACTCATAAAATCTTTTGGTGTGCCATAACGCGAAGTAGGTGCATAATATCCCGTTACCTGATACCCCCACGACGGATCATACGGATATTCGCTTACAGGAAGTAACTCTACATGAGTATAATTCATATTTTTAACGTATTTTACAAGTTTATCCGCAATATCTTTATATGATAAAAAATTCCCGTCATCGTGCTTTAGCCATGATCCAAGATGAACCTCATATATATTCATAGGCTCGTCAATAACCTGTTTTTTACTTCTTGATTTACGATAAGTATCATCGGTCCACTCAAACCCGTCAATATCATAAACTTTAGATGAGTTTTCCGGACGCGTACAGGAATGAAAAGCATACGGATCACTTTTATATACAAATCCACCATCGGATTTGCCTATATAATATTTATATTCATCATAAACTCTAACATCCGAAATATTTGCCTGCCATATACCATAACCGATACTCACCATCGGAGAAGCGGTTACATCCCAATCGTTAAATGTACCTACAACACTCACACTTACTGCATTAGGTGCCCATACTCTGAAAACATATCCGTTTTTCACTTTATGGCACCCCATAAATTCATATGCATTTGTGCACGTGCCAGCAGAAAATTGCTGTAAAGATTCATGTATATCATTACAGGATTTTATTCTCATAAAGAACTCACCCCTTTATCATTTTTATATATAATAACATAT
>JAZNPF010000019.1:0-73794 GCA_045589495.1 Clostridia bacterium | reverse complement strand
AACTAAATATCTGGTGCCATTCCAGTTATTCATTGATGCACCCGAAACAAGTGTTTCTCCACTTACGTATGTAAAATTGTCACCAAAGTTGAAATTTTTAAGATTAAATGATTTTACTGAATCACAGTTAGTAAGAGAAATTGTTACTTCAAATTCTTCACCTTGCTGAACTGTTTTGCTCTCCATTGTTGCTGTTGCATTAGTAGTAGCAAACGAAATTACAGGAATTTGCATAACCACTAACATCAGAGCAAGAAAAATGCTTAAAATTTTTCTCATAAATATATTTCCTTTCCTACATTAATGAAGTTCTAAACTGTCATCAAATGTATACTCTAACAGATATATAGCGTCGTTGGAGTTTGTATTTCCACTTCCATTAACGTCTGTATTTGCATATACAGTAAGGCTATCATCAAATGTATACTCTAACAGATATATAGCGTCATTGGAGTTTACATTTCCGCTACCATTTATATCACCCGGCATATATGCAGGTTCTTCTGTAACTGTTACCACACATGTTGCACTAAAACCATCTACAGTAACTGTAATATTAGCAGTACCTTCTGCAACTGCTGTAACTTCACCTGTTGCTGGATCTACAGAAGCGATGGTAGGAGCGTCAGAAGTCCAAGCAGGTACACCTGTAAATTCTGCTTTTTCAGGAACGGGAACTACTGTAAGAGTTTCTTTACCTTCTACAACAAGGCTGAGTGTTGATTTGTTTACTGCAATATCTGTGAGTGCAGGTGGAATAACTTCAACTTCCCAAGTATCTGTAATAGCAGGTGTAGTGCCAACAACAGTAGCTGTTATAACTGCTTTACCTTTTGATACTGCAGTTACTTTACCGCTTGTAGCATCCACAGTTGCTACGTCTGTAGCATTTGAAGACCAAGCGATTGTGCCTGTTGCACCTGTAGGAGCAATTGCTGCAGTAAAGGTAGCATCTTTGCCAATTTCGAGTGTGTCTACACCGGTAATTTCAACACTTGTAGGAGGAATCGGAACATTGAGTTCACCGACTTTGGTTGCTTTTGCAAGGCTACCACCACCAACATAAACAAGATACTTGTTTGTATCTACTTTTTTATCCATAGGTGTGAAAGCAGGAATTGAGATATTACCTGCCGCATCTGCTGTTACCTGATCGATATATCTGATATCGTCTTCGTCAATAGCAAATGTTTCGGGATCTTGTGCGGCTTCGATTACTACCATACCAACCATAGCATCTTTGATTCTATCGTCCTGTGCTGTGATAGTATACTTTTCGCCAACAGGTTCATAAACTTGAGTACCTGTTATTGCTGCGCTTGCTGTGATTGTAAATGCCATTGCAAATACGAGGACTACAGCAAGTGCTGAGAATAATTTGCGCATAATTGCCATCTCCTTTAAAAAATTTTTTAAAATAATTTATGTTAATAAAATTATTTATGAAATCATGGAAAGGGGAGTGTCAATATTTTTTTGGTGTTGACAATCCCTCCGGCTCTTCGAGCCATCTCCCTTTACACAAGGGAGGCTTTTTAGTGGGTTATTTATGCCATGCCTTTCATTAAGAACATAACTAAAATATCTGTAAGCAATGATTTTTCTGCATCTCTGTCTTTAACCCAAGGGTTATCGGCAGGAGAGATTACAACTGCTTTATTCGGCTGATTCCAATGAACGTGATAACCAAGTTCTTCAGAAATAAACCTTATCGGCACCATAGTGCGGTTTTCTACAACCTGAACGGGAGCCTCGTAAGTGATTACCTCACCGTTAACTTCTATATCGGCAGAGCCGAAAGTGATTTTGATTTTTTTATCACCTTTATTAACGTAACAATAGTTCCAGCCATCTTCCCACAAAACATCTGCACCAAGAGTTTCGCTTACAAATCTTAATGGCACGAGCGTTCTGTCATTTACTATGTAAGGAACAACTTTATCGTTAGTATCGTCAATACTTGTAAGTTCACCGAACGCATAAGCATAAGGAGTATCTATTTTAAGGCAGATAATATCTTCCTCTCTTTTTTCAGTTGTCATTACATCTTCAGGGATTTCGTCTTCATTTTTGTTTGCCTGTTCATCTTCAACGTCTTCGACGGGAACTTCTAAACCAGTGATTCTTATTTTTCCTGCCATAACTTCCGAAGGAATGACAACATCATCATCTTCAGTGAACCTTTTAAAAATTGCTTTGAAAGTAACGTCGTATTCACTTGATGTTGCGTTGTCATTTACTTTAAGTGTAAATTTCAAAGCGTTACCATTACAAAATGAATTGTCTTCAAAAGCAACAATATACTTGCCATCCTTCCAACTGTTAATTTCAGCACCTTCTATCAATGGAGTTGCATCTACAAGTGTCAAGTTATCGCCAAAAACGAAATCACTAAGTTGAAAAGTTTTAATCTCATCACAATTTGAAAACGTCACTACCAAATCGAATTCTTCGCCCAATTCAACTGTTTTACTTTCCATTGTTGCAATAGGCTTTGCCTCACCGTCTGCTGCGAATGAAACTGTGCCAAGTGCAAGTACAAACACCAAAGCAAGTGATAAAGTTCTAAAAAGTCTGTTTTTCATATTTTCACCCCGTTTCCAAGTGAGCACTATCCACCCATAGAGGGTTATAATTCAGTATACCATAATCGGCGAAAAAATCAATATCTATTTCTACATTTTTTCAAACAATTTTTGGCAGGATTTTGCCACTTTATCCAATTATAATTTTACCACAGACAATATTAAGAATTCTATGGTTATATAGAACAAAATTTCAGAAATTTTTTATGTATATTCACTTTAATCAAAAAGAGTATATCTATGTATATATATAAATGAAGATTTTTTGTTTATAATGCTTTATTTCCACCGATAAATATATGCTTTATTTTGGAAGTGATGCTCAAAGGTGATCCGTCAAAAAGCAGAATATCGGCTTTTTTGTTTTGGCGGATACTTCCGTATTCGTTTTCTATACCTATATTTGCTGCTGCATTTACTGTTATTGTTTCAAGTGCACTGTATTCACTTATCCCCATACGCATGAGATACGCCGCCGTCAGCGGAAGCAGATTTCCGTTTGATGCTGGGTGGTCTGAAATAAGCGCTATTTTGAATCCTTTTTCTATAAGTTTTGCCGGCGTTTGCATTGACAGACTTTTCATTTCGGGTTTACTGCGGTCTGTAAAAAACGGCCCAAGATTCAATGCAGTATTATTTTCTTTAAGATAATCTGCAACCTCAAGAGCGTCTGTTGCGTGCTCTATACTGTATTTCAAGTTAAATTCTTTTGCTATGCGCACTGCGGTGCATATATCATCTGCGCGGTGTGCGTGGAATTTTGCCGGAATTTCTCCCATCACAACTTTTTTAAGGTCACGCATACGGAAATCATCATCTTTACTATTTTTGGCATTATATAAAGATTCGCGTATCATTGCCGCAATACCCATACGTGTAAGCGGTTCTTTGCCTTTTTTACCATGAACAAGTTTAGGGTTTTCACCAAGAGAAAACTTCATTGCGGTTTCAGGCGTTATAATCATTTTATCAACTATATTCCCGCTTGTGTGCAAAGTAGAAAACATTCCTGCAATGGGGTTTGCGCTTCCGGGACCTATACATGCAGTTGTAACACCCGCCATAAGACTTTCGGAAAATGTTACATCACACACATTCATACCATCTATAGCACGCAGGTATGGAGTTATGGGCGATGTGCTTTCGTTACCGTCATCACCTTCAAACGCAAGCGAGTCCTCCCACATACCGAGATGGCAATGCGCATCAATAAAACCGGGGGTTACACTTCCGCCGTCGGCATCTATAACCTCAGCCTCTACATTCGGAACGTTTTTCATACTTCCAACATCTTCAATTCTGTCGTCCGATACAAGCACGTAACCGTTTTCTATCAGTCCATGCCTGTCCATTGTGTACACATTTGCGTTTTTAATAAGTATCATAATCTTACCTCTCCTGCATTATGTCTGTTCCGTCGGTACAGTAAATACCGCCGGTTGTATATATCACGGCTTGTACGCCCGCCTTTTGAGCAAGCGCAAGACCGTCATCTTTCCCTTTTATAAAGCACGCAGTTGAAAGTGCGTCCGCCAGAGTTCCGTCATCGGCAATCACCGTTACACTCAAAACATCATTATCTGGGTTTTTGCCGGTTTGGGGGTCTATGATATGATGATATTTTACTCCGCCATATTCAAAATATCTCTCATACCCGCCGGACGTTACAACAACATTGTCTTCGGAAGTTATCTTTGCAAAAATACTGCCCCTCGGAGCGTTCGGTTCCTGTAAACCAACTGTCCAGTTTTTTCTGCCGTTTTTCCCTATTGTGACAATATTCCCACCAAGGTCGGCAATGGCAGAGTCCACTCCATAGGATAAAAGTACGTCACGCACTTTATCTCCCACATATCCTTTGGCAATTCCGCCAAGGTCTATCTGCATACCTGCTTTTGTTAATGTTACTTCATTTCCTTTTATATCTACATCTCCCATCAGAGCAAGTGCATTTTCAAGTTCTGCATCATCGGGCACATGTCCGCCGTTTTTTATATTCCATAAATCAGAAACCGGTTTTATACTGATGTCAAATGCACCGTCTGTAAGAGCATTATATTCGTTTGCCTTTTTTAGCAAATACGCCGTTTCGGCAGATACCTGCGTTTTTTCACCGGCGACAGAGGAATTTATTCTTGCCACATCGCTTTCGGGAATATATGCACTTAAAAGTTTTTCAAGGCGGACAACCTCGTCAAAAGCCGCGTCAACCGCCTTCTTGTCATCAGCACTGATTGTTATAACCGTATCAAGCATATATTCTGTGCGCGAGTAGTTACCGTTTCTTAAAAGAAACGTTATTATTATAACTAAAAACGCACTCAACACTGCCATCGTTATTCTTTTCATAAGTTCTCCTTGAAATTATACCAAATCGGCACATTTTGCTATAAGCGGATAACAGTCCCTTTTAATTTGCTCAAACTGTTCAAACGGCAACGGATTCTGCCCCTGACCTACTTCCACGGTAAATGCAGGCAGATTGAATTTATCAAGATACCAGTCCTTATACCCCGAATACGAACTTATACCTGTCGCCGCATCAAGTGTATACCCGGAAGCATCTGCAAGTTCCTGCGCAAGTTCGGGGAAACCTTTATCCTGAAACGACCAGTATATAACCTCTCCCTGCGAATGAAACGCTATTGTGAACGGGAATTCGTTATCAAGAACAAACTCACGCACAGCAGCAGTTTCAGGCTGGTCAAACGGTGCAACACCCGGATAACGTCTTGGCCCCGGCTGTCCGTATCCTGCCTGACGTGCAATTTCAACATATTCATAAAAAAGTGCGTCATAGTTATGATTTAAATCAACACCGTTTATATTTGCCTGCCACACTTTTGAAGCATCCTGACCATCCAGCATATCCATAACAGACATATACTGCGGATTATCAGGTGTCAAGCCGTTTATGACGATATTTACCCCATCAGGATTTATCATTGGTGCAATATAATAAGTACATTTTCCGTATAGTCTTCTTGCGTCAGCGCCACCGATTTCACCACCGCTTTTAATCGCTTCAACAAAATCCTCACACCAGTTTGCAAGAAGTGATGCTGTTATCCACTCAAGTGAATGATGCGCTCCGTTTAAAAATATTTTTTTATCTCCTCCGCCGATTACCGCACAGTAAAGTTCACGTCCCTGAACACTTTTACCGAATGAGATTACTTCGGCATAACGACGGTCAAGCCCGCTCATTACCTCTGTGAGTTTTTCATAGTCAAAATTGTTATAATCCATAAAAACACCTCCTACATTTCATTATATGTAAAGGCGATTTTAAATTGCATACGTGAAACAAATCTGCATATATGCCAATTATAACAAAAAATATCGGTTTTAGCAATCAGATATATATTTTTTCTTGATTTTTTTAATTGCGTGATATATAATTATATAAAAGGAGATGATTTTATGAAACTTATATTGGCAATTGTAAACGATGAAGATGCTAACAAAGTTTTAAGCGAACTCAACAAAGCCGGTTTTTCTGTTACAAAACTTGCTACCACAGGCGGTTTCCTGCGTGCTGGAAATGTTACTATGATTATCGGTACAGATGAGGATAAGGTTGACGATGCAATAAAAATCATCGCTGATAAGAGTCACAGAAGAAAACAGATAGCCACCTCTCCTATGCCTGTAGGCGCAGCAAGCGCTTACACGCCCTATCCTATTGAGATAGAAATTGGCGGTGCTACAATCTTTGTAATGGACGTTGAAAGGTTTGAAAAAGTTTGATTAAACGACCTTTGGGCAGGGAATCGCTGGTTTCGTTTTTTGAAAAAGCCGTATCCAGCGATTCTCTTGGCCACGCTTATATTATAGAAGGCGAGGCAGGAGCCGGCAAAAGATTTATTGCCGATTATTTTGCCGCTTTGGCAGTTTGCGCAAACGGAAATGCCTGCGGGAAATGCCGTCAGTGTATGCAAAGCGAAGCAGGTGTTAATCCGGACATAACGGTTATATCTGCAGAAGAAAAATCTTCTATCAGTATAGACGCTGTGCGTGATTTAATCACCACTGTGAACTACCGTTCCGTTCATGGCGGCAGACGTGTTTATATAATACAGGACGCCGATCTTCTTACCATACAGGCTCAGAATGCTTTGCTGAAAGTTATTGAAGAACCGCCGGCAGGGGTTGTTTTTTTGTTGCTTTGCAGACATAAATCACAGATGCTGAGAACAATAACATCACGTGCTCAGGTTCTTAAAGCAATTCCGCTTTCAAAAGAAGTTCTTAAGCAGATTGTCCCTGCGTCAAGCGAGTTTGAACTGGCATATTGCAAAGGCAATCCCGGAAAACTTATGGAAATCTGTGCAGATGACGAATTCAGAACTTTCAGAGATACCGCCATAGACTTAATTGGCAAAATGTTTACAGAAAGTGACAAAGCACTTTACGATACGGCAGATTTTTTTGAAAAGAACAAAGAACGTAAAGACGATTTATTTACTATTATGCTGTACGTTCTGCGTGACGTTATGTTCAAAAAAACTATGCTTTCACCATTGATTATAAACAGCGACAAGGCTGATATTATAAACAGAATTTCTTCAGTTCTTTCACCTTTTGCGTGTATGCGCGCGGTGGAATCCGTACTGGAGGCAGAACGCGGTATGGGTAAATACGGAAACTATACTATGGCTGTACAGTCTATGCTCATACGCTGTAAAAACGCAATGAAAAAGCATCGCTGAACCGCGATGCACAGGAGGATATAAATGATAGATGTAGTAGGTGTCAGATTTACCACTAAACCTAAAACGTATTATTTCAGCCCGTGTGCCGAAGAAACCGTTAAAGGTGATACTGTTATAGTGGAAACCGCACGCGGTATGGAATACGGAACAGTGGTAATGGACAAAAAACAGGTGAGCGATGACCAACTGGTTGCTGAACTTAAACCGATTATAAGAAAAGCAACTGATGCTGACCTTGAACAAATTGAAAAAAACAAAGCCGACGAAAAAGAGGCTTTCAAAATCTGTGCCGACCAGATTCAGAAGCATAATCTTGAAATGAAACTGGTATGCACAGAGTATATGTTTGACAGAAGCAAAATCTTATTCTACTTTACCGCTGACGGCAGAGTGGATTTCAGAGAACTTGTTCGTGATCTGGCAGGGCTTTTGCGCACAAGAATTGAACTGCGCCAGATAGGTGTCCGTGACGTTGCAAAAATGCTCGGCGGCCTCGGTATTTGTGGCAGACCTTTTTGCTGTCACAACCATCTGCCCGATTTTCACCCCGTTTCAGTTAAAATGGCAAAAGAACAGGGGATGAGTTTAAATCCGGGTAAAATTTCGGGTACCTGCGGCAGACTTATGTGCTGTCTTAAAAATGAATATGAAGTTTACGAGGAACAAAGCAAACTTGTTCCGGGTTTGTGGAGTATAGTCCGCACGCCTGACGGCGACGGGGTTGTAACTGCAACTGATGTTTTAAAAGGCGATGTTACCGTTACATTTGACAAAAACGGCGTTAAAACAGTGGCACACTATAACGCAGGGGATTTGACCGTTCTAAAAAAAGGCAACAAAAAACAGACAGAGATAGAAAACGAAGAAGAATTGGAAAAACTGGAATAAAAAATCGTTTTTTAAAAGTTTCACTTGATTTTTATATTATTATCTAATATAATGTATATATAATTTAAGGAGGTGTTACCAGTGGCATATTTTATCAATGATGATTGCATCAGCTGTGGTGCATGCGAAGGCGAATGCCCCGTATCATGCATTTCTGAAGCTGACGGAAAATACCAGATAGATGAAAACGAGTGCATCGAATGTGGTGCTTGCGCAGGTGTTTGTCCTGTAAGTGCTCCTAACGCACAGTAATTTAATCTGGATTATTTTATTTTTAAGATGTAAAAAGATGCAGGCTTTATAAAAAAGCCTGCATCTTTTTTATTGGAACAAAACAATTATTATCTGTCCAGTAAATCGTCAAGCATTCCACCGATTGCTTTGAACATATTCTCTTTTGTCTTGTTCATTCTTTTATGACATTTGTCGTTAATCGGATCAACCATCATTCCGAATGTTGCTCCCATAACGGCACCCACAATAAGACCTGCCGTAAATCCTGTTCTGCTCATTTGTATTCCCCTTCCCGAAGTGGCGAAAACACAGCGGAATTACACCACTTCAGGCAAATTCCGGTTACTTTGTTTCTGCTAAACTCCACTCCACTAATATTGTATCCTCACCAATACGTTTTATGCACGACCAGGGAATTACAATACCTTTACATCTGCCGAAAAACCTGAATTTTTCTTTCCCGGGAACAACTATTGACGAAATCTTACCTGTTTCAGAATTTATTTCCATATCAAACACATAGCCAAAACACTCTCCGTCTGATATGTTTATAACCTCTTTACATTTAAAATCTGACGCTCGGAACATAACTATCACCTCATAGATAGATATGTTCTTTTATTTTTATTTATTCATATCATTTGCAAGGAAATAGCCTCTGTCGTGATGGCACACGGGACACACTTTAGGTGCTGCCGGTCCGTAATGAATATGACCGCAGTTGGTACACATCCACGCAATTTCGCCGTTCCGTTCAAAAAGTGTATTGTTTTCAAGTTTTGTAAGATAATCCAAAAACTTATCAGCGTGGGTTTTTTCAATCTTTGCAATCTGCTCAAACGATGATGCCACAACCGGAAAACCTTCATTTTTAGCAATCTCGGCAAAATTTTTATATACGTCCTCGTATTCTTCCATCTCATTATGCACTGCCGCTTTTAAATAATCTTTTGTTGCTGAATAATTATTTACGGGGTACGAAGCACTTATATCAAAGTGTGTGTCGTTCACTTCTTTGAGATGATCATAAAAGACAGTCGCATGAGCCTGCTCCTGACACGCCACATAATCAAAAAGGCTCTGCACTATAATAAGATTTTCCTTTTTTGCCTGCTCTGCCGCCATGTTATAACGGTTTCGCGCCTGACTTTCGCCTGCAAAGGCTCTCATAAGATTGATTTTTGTTTCACTTTTTGCAAAATCCATAATGTTTCTCCTTTAAATATATTTTTTTACTTGCTTTAACGCAGTTTTTTCAAGCCTTGACACCTGCGCCTGAGATATACCTATCTCTTGCGCCACCTCCATCTGTGTGCGCCCTTTGAAAAAACGCAGATTGAGTATATGCTTTTCTCTCGCGCCGAGTTTTTTCATTGCTTCTTTTAATGAAATTTTTTCCAGCCAGTTTTCATCAACACTTTTTTCATCGCTTACCTGATCAATAACAAATATAGCATCTCCGCCATCATTATATATCGGTTCATAAAGCGACATCGGATCCTGAATGGCATCAAGCGCCTGAACCACATCTTCCTTTTCCATACCCAACGCTTTTGCAATCTCTTCAACGGTTGGATCTTTTCCGTTTCTGTTCATTAGTTCTTCACGGGCTTTAAGCGCTTTGTATGCAATATCTCTAAGTGAACGGCTTACCCTGATTGCGTTATTATCCCTTAAATATCTCCGTACTTCACCAATAATCATCGGAACGGCATAAGTGGAAAACTTTACATTATACGAAGGATCGAAATTATCTATCGACTTCATAAGCCCTATGCATCCGACCTGAAAAAGATCGTCCATATTCTCGCCGCGCCCCGAAAAACGCTGAATCACGGACAACACCAGACGAAGATTTCCGTTTATAAACTCCTCACGGGCACTTCTGTCGCCATTTTTTATTCTTTTAAAAAGTTCATCTTTTTCCTCATGCGTCAGCACGGGCAGTTTTGAAGTGTTCACACCGCAGATTTCTACTTTATTGATCATAAAAATAAAAAACCTCCCGCGAATAAAGGATTTTGTAAATATTACAATTCCATTATTCCACCGTGGAGGTAATTTTATGCTGTTTAGTATTGGAAAATTTTGTATTTATTTTTCGTTTCTTCTTCTCAATTCCTTAAAAACACCTATAATACGCACAGGAAGTTGCTCTATCTCTTCATTTGTATAAAAAAGCGTATCATAATTTGGATTGAGCGGCTTTAACATTATACCGTTTTTCTGACGCACAACTCTTTTAAAAGTGGCATCCGAACCGTTAATCATAACAGCGCAATCATCATTTGTGTTGCAGGTTTCCTGCTGTTTTAATATAACAACATCGCCGCTGTGATATTCCGGATACATACTGTTACCTTTAAGTTTAAGAGCAAAATACTTTTCGCCGCCGGCACAATAAGAAGACGGAATTTCTTCATAATCAATTACATCTTCAACCGCCTCTATAGGTACACCGGCAGGAATAAGACCAAGTACGGGAATTTTCATAAACGCTTCAGCCGCAGATGACATTGTTTCAAGTTCTGTCCACCCCATAAGGTATCCGGGAGAACATTTTAAAACTTTTGCCAATTTTAAAATAGTATCTTTTTTTATATTTTGTATTTCACCGCTTTCATAACGCTGAATTGTGGCGTCACGAAGCCCCACCATAGCAGCAAGTTCTGCCAGAGTGTAGCCTAATTCTTTTCTTCTTTTCTTTATGGGAGACACACCATCACCTCTTAAAATTTGCACTTTATCAACTATACTCTAACACACAATTACGCCAAATGCAAGAAAAATTTTCAAAAAATTTGAAAAATTACGTAAAAAGTATTGACTTTTACGTTTTAAATATGCTAATATACGCTTACGTAAAACGTAATATTTAATTTTTGGTTTTTCGTTTTACGTAAGTTTTTCTTTATCCGATTTCTTTTTTACTTTGAAAAACAGCAAATTGTGAGTCGACATATTTATAGCTATAAATGTTCAAAACGGAGGACAGCCGATGAAAGACAGAGAATTAACACCCGACACAAAATGGATTATCTGTATGTGGGATATCAAGGGAGATGCACCGCAGGAAACCGCAAAAATCTTAAAACGCTCTCTTGCTCAGGTGATAGGTATTATTGAAGAATGTAAGGCAAACGGATATTACAATTCCGTGCGTCGCCATATTGAAGAATTTGAAATCGTCAATGCCCGTTATGCCATTGAAAATTTTGCGTCATTGTTAAAAGGGCAGCAGGGAGTGATTGAATATGAGCAATGATGAAGTTGTTGAAAAGATTATTGACGAACTTAAAAAGATTGCTTTTACCGATTTCAGTGAAACTGCTAAAATTCTGGATACAGAAGAAAACGCAGACTTCATACTCAAACTGGCAAAGTTTGAAAGATATTTCCCCGCAATATCCCAAATCAAAGCGGTCAAAGACGGCATAGAGATAAAGTTTTACGATAAACTCAAGGCTCTCGAACTGCTGGGCAAATATGTTAAGCAGCAAAGTAGCGAGGACGCCGAGGGCGATTTTGACAACCTTATCTCTATCCTCCAGAATAAAGCTTCTGCTATATGGAAAGGCGGTGATACAGATTGAATTTACACAGTTTTCAAACAAGCAGGAAAGGGTGCTGAGTTGGTGGGCTGACTCTTCGCCGTGCAAAAATGCAGACGGCATTATAGCCGACGGTGCAGTTCGAAGCGGTAAAACTTTATGTATGTCGCTTTCGTTTGTGCTGTGGGCAATGCATACATTTAACAATACTAACTTTGCAATGTGCGGAAAAACCGTCAACTCATTGAAGAGAAACGTTATATATCCCCTGCTGCCTATTCTGAAAAGCCGAGGATTCATAATAAAAGAAAAAATGACCGAAGGACTTTTGCATATATCGTCTGCCGGACACACAAACAATTTTTATATGTTTGGCGGCGGTGACGAGGCAAGCCGCGAAAAAATTCAGGGTGTAACGCTTGGCGGTGTACTTTTTGACGAGGCCGCTCTGCTTGCTGAAAGTTTTGTTAATCAGGCGGCGGCAAGGTGTTCTGTAACTGGATCTAAATTCTGGTTCAACTGCAACCCTGAAGGTCCTAACCACTGGTTCAAGAAAAACTGGATAGATGCCGATAAAAATCTTGTATATCTTCATTTTACGATGGACGATAATCTATCACTTTCCGAAGATGTTAAAAACCGATACAGACGAATGTATTCGGGTGTTTTTTTCAACCGCTTTATTTTAGGACAATGGGTTGCTGCAGACGGGATTATATACGATATGTTCGGTGACGGCAATCTGTATACGGAGTCAGGGTCAGTTTACGAAAAGTATTTTGTATCTGTTGACTACGGCACTCAAAACCCGTGCGTATACATTCTCTGGGGGCTTCGGCATGGAAAGTGGTATGCCGCAAAAGAGTATTACTACTGCGGCAGGGAAAGCAGAGTGCAGAAAACAGATTCAATGTACGCAGATGACCTCTGTGATTTTTTAGAGGATATAAACCCCGTTGCAATAATTGTGGACCCGTCAGCATCATCGTTCATTGCAGAAATAAAGTCCCGCGGATTCAGGGTGAAAAAAGCACGCAACGACGTTGTAGACGGAATAAGGCTTGTCGGCACAATGCTGTCTAAAAAGGAAATCTTTTTTTCCGACACGCTTTCAAACACACTGGCGGAGTTTTCTATGTACGTATGGGATTCCTCCGCAATCGACAGAGGCGAGGACAAGCCGCTTAAAGAAAACGACCATGCAATGGACGCAGTACGTTACTTCTGCTCCACCGTTGCCGCAAAACCTCTGCGGGAGAACAAATCAAGATAATATCAGATAAAAAGGAGTGTTAATTTGAACAATTTATCTTTTCCTCTTCAAAAAACCGTTATGTCCGAAATCAACGGCATATTTGCACAGAATGTGCTGTCGGATTTAGCGGAAATTCTCCGTTTGTATTCGTATTATGACGGAGGAGGACAACTATGGCAGGCAGATGATAATTTAGATTATACGCCTACGCGTATGGTTACAAACTTTATTAAAAAAATCATCAAAAAAGAAGCGCGTTTCATGTTTTCAAGAACACCTGAAATTTGTATTGAAAGTCCGGACGTACCTGATGCAGCGGCAGAAATACAAAAATACATAAGAGGCGTACTTTCTCAGAATGAGTTTGAGAAAAAACTAACCATGGCTGGCAGAGACTGCTTTATCGGCAGACGAGTGGCTCTTAAACTATGGTGTGGAACAAACGGAGTGGAGATTATGTTCCGTCCGTCGTTTGAATTTATATACGACACCGAATTTGACGAATCGGACTCTATGAAGAAAATCGTTTTCTTCTACGGCCTTAATGACGAAAAAGACAAAAAAGACCAGCGGTTCTGGAAACAGAAATTTGAACTCTGTGGCGGAAAATGTTATATAACAGAGGCAATCTACGACGGCAACGGCAACGTAAAAGAAACCATTCACGATTTTGACGACACGGGACTTGATTTTATTCCCGCATATATCATAGTAAATGATCCCCTTACGGGAGATTTAAAAGGCGAAAGCGATGTTGCGGAACTTATTTCAAACCAGAACAGATACAACCGTTTAAAAAGTGACGATGCCGACACGCTTATGTTCCACATGTTCCCTGTGACTGTTGCAAAAAATGCAAGCGGTGACTGTCTTGACAATATGCGTATTGCACCGAACGCAATAATCGATTTACAAACCGACCAGGCTGCCGACGGTGAGGCGGATATTACAAAACTTGAAAGCGGATTTGCATACTCCGAAGCATACGAAAACAGCATTAACCGTGTTAAAAGCGATATGTACGACCTGCTTGACGTTCCATACATCACCACTGAGCAGTTAAGCGGTGTTATCCAGAGTGGTAAATCCATGAAAGCACTTTACTGGGAACTCATCTGCAAGTGCGAGGAACGTTGGCGTACCTGGGACAGTGCTATAAAATGGCTTGTTACCTCTATACTTAAAATCAACGACGTATATGGTTACAAAAACTTGCCTAAAGCCGATTTCACTGTAAAAATTGAGCATCTTTATCCGATTATGGAGGATGAAGATGCAGAACGTCAACTTGACCTGAGCGAAGTAACATCAGGTGTTCGCAGTAAGAAAAACTATATTGAAAAATGGAATGTTTCCACAAACGGCGATGCGGAAATTGAAGCAATCGCCAAAGAAAACGAACTGATAAACTAAAAAATCCCGCCTGAGTCGGCGGATAACAAATAGACGGCACAAACGGCAGGACTTGCTGCCAAAAAAGGATATGTGCATAAGGGAGGATATTATGATTGAATTTTTGAAACAGACCTTCGGCGATGCCGTAACAGACGAGATTATTGCCAACTTCAAATCCGAACTGGGCAAAAAATTCGTAGCAAAAGCAGACTACAACACAAAGCGTGATGAGCTTAAAGCAATACAGACGGAATTTGATGAATTCAGAATTCAGGCAGAAAGTGTTCAGGCACGTGCTGACGAAGCAGACAGGCTTAATCAGGAACTGTCTGCCCTTCAAGGCAAATACGATGAACACGTATCCGTTTTAAACGGCAGACTGGAGAAGATGCAGTTGGAAAACGATATCGGTGCACTTATAAGGAGCAAAGGCGGTAAAAATGAAAAAGCCGTACGTGCCCTGCTTACTTTGGGCGACGGTGACATAATTGAAAATGCTGCGCAGCAACTTGATTTGCTCAAATCAAGTGATCCGTATCTTTTCGATGCCCCAACTCCCAACGGAACAAAGGGGAATTTCCCCCGGAACGAATCCGTAAATACGGGTACACTCACCTACTCACAGATGATGCAACTGGAGGCAAACAAAAACAATTTTTAGGAGGATTTTTAAATGTCTAATTTTAATGCAAAAATATTTAACGGCGAGGTTTTCGGCAAATACGTTAACCAGATACCCAATCTTAAAAGAAACGAACTCGTACATTCAGGTGCACTGCGTCCGAGAGCAGAACTTAAAGATATGTTCTCTGAACAGAGCGGCGGTTTCTACGGCACAGTGCCAATGTTTGCAACTATAGGCGGCGATGCCCTCAACTATGACGGTTCAACCGATATTACAGCAAACGAAACAAACACATTTTCACAGAGTATGGTCGTTGTAGGCCGTGCAAAAGCATGGGTTGAAAATGACTTCTCTGCAGATGTTGCCGGTGCTGACTTTATGGACAATGTTGCCGTTCAGGTGGCAGAGTACTGGGACGAAGTTGACCAGAAAACAATTCTTTCTATCTTAAAAGGTATTTTCTCTATGACCGGTTCAGAAAACGGCAAGTTTGTTGACGGTCACACACTCGACATCTCTGCAGAAGCAGGTGATGCGGCAAAAGTTGAAGCAACAACACTCAACACCGCTATCCAGAAAGCATGCGGTGACAATAAAGACAAATTTTCGCTCGTGTTTATGCACTCAGCAGTTGCCACAAATCTTGAAAACCTGAATCTTATTGACAGACTCAAGTACACAGATGAAAACGGCATTCAGCGTGACCTTACCCTCGGTACATGGTGCGGCAGAACCGTGTTTATTGACGACACCATGCCCGCAACTGAAGGTGATGACGGCGAAATCTTATACACAACATACATACTTGGCGACGGTGCGTTTGATTATGTAGACGTAGGTGCTTCCGTTCCGTATGCTATGGACAGAGATGAAGCAAAAAACGGTGGCAGAACCACTCTTTACTCAAGACAGAGAAAGATTTTTGCTCCCTACGGTATCAACTTCACCAAAGCCGCAATGGCTACTCTTTCTCCCACAGATGCCGAACTTGAGTCTGCTGAAAACTGGGAAATTGTTAAAAATGCAGATGGTACAGCCGCGCTCGACCACAAAGCAATCCCGATTGCACGTATTATCAGCAGAGGCTGATGATAATACAGAGAGGGGTAATGCTTTTTGCTTAAATTATTAAAGGCAAATCTCCGTGAAAGCGAGTATCCTTTTTTCACGGATGAGCAACTGGAAAGAATTTACGAAGAATGCGGCAGAGATATTACAGAGGCTACCTACAGAGCACTTATAATAAAAGCAGAAAGCGACAGTTTGAAACTTTCTGATATGACGATGGAATCGTCAAGAGCGTACTGGCTGTCTCTTGCCGCTATGTACCGTAAAAACCGCACCGGCTTTATGAAAAGAGGCGGTGCGGTATGAAACAGGCAACAAAATCAAGAATAAAGCGCATACTCGAAAAACATTGCGTTTTAAAAACTGCAGAATTTTTTAAATGTTCTTACGATGAATTCGGTGACGTTACCGGAAAGGAGAAATTTGCGGAGCACGATATATATTTTTCACAATTACTGCACCGCTACAATCCCTATGTTGACATGCGCATTGATGATGACAACTCTGTTCACCGCAGACGCACTCCAATGGCAATACTGCCTTACGACGAGCCTGCTGATTTCAAAGAAGGAGATATCATAGTATTGGAAGATAAGGAATACACAATAACCTTTTTTGAAGATATAAAAGGGTATTATTACCTGATATCTCTATCACCAAAGCAATAGGAGGACTTATATGATAAAAAAATTATTCTCTTATATTAAATCAACAGGCACAGACGTATATCTTCCGGCGAAAAAAACCGGAAAATGCACATCGCCCTATGCAGTTGTAAAAGAAGAAAAAAGCGAAATCAATTTTACAGGAAAAAGTGTATATACTTATTTTTCCGTAACTGTTATTGTCCCTATAGAAAACTACGGGCTTCTTGACGATGTGTGTATAAAAATCAGGCGTGCATTGAAAAACACACCTTTCAAATTCTTTGAAAGCAAAGATGACGAAAGCGGTGACGATTTTAACGGATACAAACGGACTCTTACATTCAGAACATTAAAATCTGCATTATGCAAAAAAATATCACAATAGGAGGAAAATAAATGTCACAGACTGTTAAAAACCTTGAAGAACGCGTTCTGGCAAACATCGTGCGCGCAGAAATTACAGAAGAGGAAACAGGCGGAACTACATACGTTTTTACAACCTCATCAGAGGCAAGTATAAAACCATTCGTAAGCGAGGGTACTGAAAAAATCCACCGTGTTAAAAATACTATCCTTGCTTCTTTGCGTTACGAGGATATCCTTTTGGGTTACGAAATCAACCTCGTAAACAACACATTCTGCCCCGAACTGTTAGCGCTTATCGACGGCGGAACGGTTGAATATGACGATGCCGGCAATTTCGCAAGTTATTCCGCACCTGTTGTAGGAACTGTTACAGAACGTAAAAACCTTACAATAACTCTTTACACAGAAGAACTTGACTGCGATGGTGAAACACTTGAATACATCAAATTCACCTTTAAACACGCCAAGGGCAAACCCGTTGAATATTCTATAAAAGACGGCGAGTTTTTTGTTCCCGAACTTACATTGCGCTCCAGAGCCAAAACAGGCGAAAGCAGTGTATCTGTTGAAGCACTTACCGAACTTGACTGATTCAATAAAGCGGCGGTGGCAACCACTGCCGCTTTTTTAGAAACGAAAGGAGATTAAAATGAACGAATTTTGCACAAGCATATCCTCTTTTGACGGAAGAGGGCATTTGAGCGTTATATTAAAAAGACCGAGTATTTTATCTCTTGCAATGGCAGGAAAAATTCCAAATCCACTGCTGAGTGCAGCAACAAAACTTTTTGATTTTGCCCCGAAAAGCGAACCTGCATCCATAAAGGAAATCGGTCAGGTTCTGCATATCGTTGCAGAAGCATCGTTGCTATCCCCCAAATACGAAGAAATTAAAGACTCCCTCACAGACGAGCAGTTAATGGAAATCTATCATTATGCCAAGGAGGGTGCCGACGGGCTTGAATACTTTCGTGCGTTCAGAGGAGTTCATAAGAGTAGTGACAACGGCAAAGGCGAACAATCTGGCGGTGAGCAGAATGCTTGAAATTGACGACGGTTATATTGCATTCTGTATAGACGAGGCGGCAACGTACGTACATACAAGACTTCAGGCAGGCGACAAGCCGGTTAAACGGGCGGATAATCGCGAAACTGCAGAGTTTTTAAAGAAAGGCAGGTGGTAACATGGCATCTACTACCAAATATTACAGACAATTGGAGCAGGCACGCAAAAAACGAGTGGATGCGTATAAGAAAAGCATTAAAAATATGGAAGAGGACAGTAAACTGTTTTATGAAAATGAGTTAAAACGTGCAAAAATAAGTTCAGAGGATTATGCCGCCGTTTTAAAAGAACGTTCCGAAAGATATGCAAAACACTCTCAGGACGTTTTAAAAGTTTCATATATGACTGAACAGGAACGCTACGACCTTTCACGTGAGTATATGCAAAAAAGCGAAGAGGCTTTAACTGAGCATCTTCAACGTGTTAAAAATCTGGAACGTGAAAAACTTAATGATGCAATGGAAAACAGTGTCAATTACGTGTTGGACAGAAACTATTATTCTGACTGGGATAAATTTGACGATGATTCCGTAAGCGCTTTCCACCGCGTTGACAAACGTTTGAGCGAAGCCGTTTTAAGCGGTAATATTTCTTATGAAGAGTATCACGACAGACTCGAAGGATTCGGTTCGTCAATGTACGAAGACCGCATTGCCAACTCAAACAGATGGCTTAAACACGAACGTGAAATGAACAGGTTATCTGCAGAGGACTACATTGCCGGGCTTTACCGTATGCGTACATACACAGAGGAGTTTTACTCTGCCGGAATTATATCGCACAGAGAGTATACTGACGGATTGCAGTCACTTGACGAAAGAATATTTGAAGAACGTAAAAATCAGCACAAAGAGATTCTGCGTCAGGCGGAAGAAGAAAAGAGGGCTATTGACGAAACTGCAAACGCAAGGATTGACGCTCTCAAAATGCAATATGACGCTGCTATTTCGGATATGGATGAGGATAATCTCAATGACGAACTTGCATATCTTACTGCACAGGAACGTATATATTCAAACTCTCAAACGCGCGAGGGTAAAGAAAAACTTTCAAAAATCCGTGAAGATATTGAAGGCATCAAGGAAAAGAAACAACGTCTTGCACTTAAAGAAGACCTTGAACAAAAAACACAGAACATCCTCAATTCCGCCGAATACCAAAAAAGAATGATAGATAATAAAGCGGAACGTTCATCCATTGATTTAGGGCTTTATTACGACAAAAACACGGGCTATACTATGGTTCGCCACGTAACATCAACTCTTGACAACGTTTTAGGTGAGCAGCAAAGTTTTTCTCAGAAATCATATACAGAGATGAACCAATTCAACGCAGACCTTACAAATTCAATGTCCGCTGTATACGAATCGTTTTCAAACAGTATTCTTACAAATTTTCAGTCATTTGCAGACGGTGTTGCTGCCGTTAAAGAAAAAATATTTGCAGATGTTGCATCCGTTAACTCTCTTAACTTTTCTCGTTTTGGATCATCAGGAAGTAAAACCACCATAACTTACAATGACTATGGCGACAAAAACATTTCAAGTTCGGGTTCAGGCACAAAAGTGCTTGATACACTAAAAAATCTTATTGCGAAAGGACTGAAGGTATAATTTATGTCATACAATTTTATTTTTGACGGAAAACACAGTTTGAACGACATGGATATATACACCGAATTGAAATCGTATCCGCTTTTTGCCGAGCCCAAAACCGTATATGAAGATATTGCTGGTGCCGACGGCGAATTAAACTTTACTTCTTGCAATCCAAGGCAACGCATGTGTTTTAAACCGAGAATTATTGAACTTGAGTGCCACTTTGCCGACAAAAGCGAATCGAAAACCGGGTATGCAAACAAAATCAGAACTATTGCCAACTGGCTTGCAACAGCAAACGACAAAGTCCTCACATTTGAAAGCGAACCGGGTATTGAGTATATGGCTCATGCGGCAAATCTTTTCAACATTGAAAACATAACGGATTTTTCAGGAACTTTCCCGCTTGTATTCAAGTGTCAGCCTTTTAAATTTTCTACAGAAGAAAAAGTTGTTGGTCCGACAACTGTGGCAAGTATTTACAACTCGGGGTATTACACAGATATTGTATTTGAAATAACCGGTACATCTTCTTCCGGATTTACACTTTCTTCAGATAACAACCCTGACAAGCAATTAAAGGTGAACGCAGCAATGAGTGGTGCAACTGTCATTGTTGATTCTTCCGATATGAGTGTAAAAATGAACGGGGTTTCAATCCTCAATAAGTGCGAGGGTGACTTTTTTGAACTTCACCCCGGTCAGGATATAATATCTATTTCTCCAAGCAACGGTTCGGTTAAATTTACCGCCAGATACCGCGAAAGATTTTTATAAAGGAGGATTTTTATGGACTATCCTATTCTTTACAAAAAAAACACAACAGATTTCTCGACGCTCGGAACAGCAATATTCAAAAATGCGTCAGACATAAATATTCACGAGATTTTAAACGGCGAGTATACGGCAGAGTTTTCTCTGCCGTATGATGACGAAACATTAAAAACTGCCGAGTACGACGACTTCGTTAAAATAGACGGGCAACTTTTCCGTATACGTTCAATTTCGTCGGCACGAAATGAAGACGGTTCTGCATTTAATAAAATTACTTGCTTTCATGTATGGTACGATGCGTGCGACTGTAAATATATACACCACACATACACACAAAGCGGAAGTTCGCAGATTGACGGTTGGATAGGTGTAACACCGCGTTGGGTTATGGAAACTGTTTTTTCCGGAACAACTTTTTCTGTGGGTGAAGTGGAAATTGCGCAAACAACCGATATATTCGCCACAAAGTCCAATCCGGCGGCAATAATCACTCAACTTATTGAAAACGTAGGAGGAGAACTTGAACGTGACAATTACACCGTTCATCTTCGCAAAGGCGGAAACCAGTACAACGGAAAACGCATCGTATTCGGGAAAAATTTGAAATCAATTGAAAAAGATATGGACGACTCTTCTGTCATTACACGTCTTTATCCTTTAGGGCAAGATGATATGGATATATCGTCTGTAAACGGCGGCGTGCAGTACATAGACAGCCCGCTTTCTTCAACTTACGGATACGTAAAATGCGGATACAGAAGTTTTCCGGATATATCGGACCCTGCCGAACTTTTATCTGCGGCAAAAAAGTTGTGGAGTACAGACACAGATGACGGCATAGACAAACCCAAAGTAGAGTACACTGTGCAAACACCTGATATGGAAAACATAGCTATGGGTGACACCATACGCGTGATAGACCGTGAACTCGGCATTGACATTCTTACACGTGTTGTGGAAACCAATTTGTTCCCGGCAGAGCCGCACAGAGGCAGCATTGTGCTGTCAAACCACAAAGACGCCGGCACAACTATAAGTGATAAAATACTCTCCGGAATATCCACGCTTGAGAAAATAACCGATAAGTCCGGAAATATAATGAGCCAGTACATTGACAATGTACGTGAAAAAACACAGAGCGAAGTTGAAAATTCAATATCTAAACGCCTGACATTGCATCAGTTTGGTGATATCTGGGTTGACAACGTTGACAATCCCACAAAGGCAATGGTTATATCAGACGGAATATTTGCCGCTGCAAACTCAAAGAAAGCAAACGGCGACTGGGACTGGCGCACTATAGGAACAGCCGACGGTTTTATGGCAGACACAATCAATGCGCCATGGCTTAACGCAGGGTACATTGACACAGACAAAATAACCATTCGCTCCGCCGACGGTAATGCGTGTATGACAGGGAATGAATTCCGCATTACAACAAAAGACGGATTTGAAGCCACTATGTCTGCCGACGAGGGATTTAAATATATATACAAGCGTGATGACTATGGGAATCCTTACGACTACACGGTATTCAACCACGAAGGACAAAAACGTTACTGGCACGGCAACCTTATTCCGTCCACATACCAGTTTGCAAAAGGCATAATTCAGGGCGATCCCGATTACAATTCGCTAATAGAACTAAAAGGTGCCGCATGGCAGGAAGTTGCAAAGATTTACAATAAAATCCTTAATGACTCTTCTCTTACAGATACGCAGAAAAAAGAACTTCTCGGTCAAATGATACGCGCCTCAACTACACCGACGAGAATAACAAGTCCAATGACGGGAACGGGAGCAGTTATTCTGCGTAATGAATTTATCAACCATCAGTTCAACGATAATACAACCGTACCGATGTTGTATGAAGTAAAAAAAAGCGGAACTAAATTTCATCTTGGATCAGGCTACGATGTCGTTTTAAAGTACGATGGTGCTGCCATGATGTACTATGGTTGCGGTGGTTATGTCCGCGGTGTCGGTCTTGCAGACAACTTATGCTACTGTATAGAAACAGTTTACGATATAGCCGCCACGCTTGATATTGATTATGAATAAACGAAAGGGGGATTTTTAAAATGACAGATGTTTTTACATGGATTAAACTTATCTTTGCAGGATTGTGCAGTTTGCTTGCATACATATTCGGCGGGCTCGATGCATTCCTTAAAATACTTATTATTATGATGGCAATCGACTACATAACCGGCGTATGCACGGCTGTATACAGAAAAGAACTCTGCAGCAGAAAAGGGTTCAATGGAATACTCAAAAAAGCAGCCATACTCTGTATTGTGGCGTGTGCGCATTTAATCGGATATATTACGGACACAAGCGAAGTGCGTTCTGCCGTAATAGGATTTTACATAGCCAATGAGGGCATAAGCATTATTGAAAACGCTGCCGCTTTAGGCGTACCAATGCCAAAAAAACTTATTGATATACTAGATAAATTCAAAGAAACGGAGGAAAACGCAGATGATGTATAAATTCAATGTTTCAGGTGACAGAATTATTTTAAACGGATGCTCAAGTGCGGTATCCGGAAGCAAAGGATATTATAATTGTGAATTTACTTTCTCACAGGAATGGGAAAATCTTATAAAATTTGCAGTTTTTATTCAAAACGAAAATTCTTACAAAGTTGAAATTTCTGATAATATGTGCCCTGTGCCTTATGAAATCACAAAAGAAACAGGAACGGTTGCAATAGGCGTTTTCGGTACAGAAATGCGTGATGAAAACCCCATACGCATAAGTACGGATTTTGCGCATATTATTGTAAAAGAAGGCGCTTTCCGTGATGCCGAAGCACCATCTGTTCCGTCTGCCGATTTATGGGAAGTATACTTTGACCGTGCAAGAGCAGAAGCAACGCAGATTGCAATAAATGCCGGAATAGCCGCTGCTGAAGTTGCAAAAGGCGAATTTGCACAAACTCTTGGCGATCTTGATGCTGCACTTGATAATATCATAAGTATACAGAACGCACTGATTGGCGGTGAGAATGCATGACCATATCAGACAAATTAACCACCATAGCAGAAAACGAACAGAAGGTTTACGACACTGCTTACTCAAATGGTAGACAAGATGAATACCACGATTTTTGGAAAAGTGCATTTTCCAACACATATCAAAGTAACAAATATCAGTTTGCGGGAAGATGCTGGAATGATAATACCTTCAATCCTCCGCCAAAAAAACTTAAAGTTTATAACGCACAACGAATGTTTTGCGAATGTGCTATAAAAAATCTTAAAGAAATTTTTGAGTGTAATCAGTTCAGTCTTGATACATCCGGATGTTTTGTTTTTGATTTTTGTTTCTATTTTACCAGTCTGACTCACATACCCGCTTTTGATATGCATAAAGCATCATCTGCTGATTCTATGTTTGCACATTCACAACAACTTCACACAATTGACGAATTGATTCTCCCGGAAAATGGGTTAAAGATTGCATCTGCTATTTTTGACTCGTGTCCGGCATTGCAAAACATAACTATTAGCGGAAAATTTAAAACAAACATTAGTTTTTCAGCCTGTACAAAACTGACTCACAAAAGCCTTATAAGCATCCTGGACTCATTGTTTGACCTGACATCTGACGGCACAGCAGCAAAAAAACTTACTTTAGGCAACACAAACCTTCAAAAACTCACAGAATCAGAACAACAAATTGCTATAGATAAGGGGTGGATACTATCATGATTTTCACTGAAGAAAAAGCAAATAACGTAAGTTTCCCAAACATCACAATAGGCAGACGTTTAAGAAACGGTCAGCCGTGTGCATATATTGCATCTGCAGATGACGGATATGTAATATACGATACCGCAGCAGAGAATTACTTTCAGGAATCACCTTATTCAGAACCAGAAAAGGTTATTCACTACCATAAAAGAATTATCTGTCCGCTTAATATCGATTTTTCAAACTTTACATGGACTGCCGTACCATTGGCAGATGCAAATCCGGACTTTATATTTTAAGGAGTGATTATATGCGGATTTGCATAGACGCAGGACATAACTATTCCGGTGCAGATACCGGAGTTACAGGAGTAAACGGATTAAAAGAGCAAAATATCACATTTGAAATTGCAGAGCGCCTTAAGGACAAACTTATAACAAACGGACACGAGGTTATTATGACAAGGTCCAATCTTACAGAAAACCTTGGAATCAATCTGGCATCATCGCTAGCCGAAAGAGTGAATATCTCAAACAGTAACAACTGCGATTTTTTTATAAGTATTCATTGCAACAGCGGCACACCTGCTGCAAATGGCACGGAAACACTTATAGCCGCAAGAGGCGGTCTGGCAGAAAGTTACGCACAAGCCGTTCAACTTGCGATAAGCAACAGTTTAGATACAATGAACCGAGGTGTGCGTGTTGACACAGAATATTTGAACACTCGTCTTTATGTTCTTCACAACACCGTCTGTCCGGCAATACTGATTGAAACCGCTTTTTTAACAAACATTCAGGACGCCGAAAAACTTGAATCACGCCCTGATGATTTTGCCGCCGCCATAGCCTCGGCATTTGGTTCAATCAGCGGAACATCAAAATTTTCAGATATTGACGGGCATTGGGCACAAATTCATATTGAAAAACTTGAAGCATACGGAATTGTAAACGGATTTGATGACGGAACTTTCCGTCCGGACGAACCGATAACCCGTGCCCAGACAGCCGCAATGGTGTCTAACGCATTGAGCGTGCTGGGAAAATAAATTTAAAGTAGTCATATAAAAACAGTTCGCGTTTTTTCGCTTGAGTATATTTATGCGAAAAAACACGAACTGTTATTTTTGTCGTTTTTTATATAATGAAAATATCATTATACTTTTTTACCACCAAACTGCGAAATTATAACACCTACAAAAATAATTGCACAACCTACGTACGCTATCGGTGATAAGAAATTACGGAGAATAATCGCTTCACCGATTGCTGCAAATATCGGTTCTGTTGCAAATATAATAGCCGCATACGTAGGATCGGCATTCCTCTGCCCAAGAACCTGCAACGTATACGCCACACCTGCCGACATTATTCCGCCGTACAGAATAGGAATAGCAGCAGTAAATATCGGTGCAAGTGCCATATCCTCAAATATAAATGCCATTATAAGGCTTTCAAGACCGCAAACGGCAAACTGTACTGCTGAATACTGGATGGGGCTTACGTGCTCTACAAAACGGTCAATCGCTATAACGTGAAACGCCCATATAACCGCACCAACCAGCGTTACAATATCACCTATACTGAATCCGTCTATACCCGTAAAACTTATAAGATACAGCCCTATCACCGCAAATAGAACGCCAATCCACATTGAAAACGACGTCTTTTTACCCATAAATATCAAAAATATAGGAACAAACACAGAATAAAGGCTGGTGATAAATGCCGTCTTGCTTGCGTTACCAGTAACGATTACACCTATCTGCTGAAGTCCGGATGCCGCACAAAGTATTGTTCCCGTAACCGCTCCAAACAGTAATGTGCGTTTGAAACGTGCAAATGAGAAATCTTTGCTTTCGAATATAAATATAATCGGCAAAAGCGAAAGTGCCCCGAGAATAAAACGTATTCCGTTAAATGTAAATGCTCCTATACTGTCTGCCGCAACCCTCTGTGCCACAAACGCAAAGCCCCATATTGCTGCAGTTGTAAGCAACATAAATGTCGATTTTAATGATGTACCTTTCATAGTAACCTCTTTCTTTTGTTAAATTGCCAAGAACATTATCTTCAAACGATTTTGTCTTTATTATTTTTAAGCACCCAGAATTCCCTCTGGCAATCTTTTTTTGGTGCATCAAACGTAAGTTCGCCGTATACTCCCTCAACAGTAAATCCATATTTTTTTGCAAGTTCACGCAGATACTCACCGCTATAGTACCGTTCCTGATGACATTGTTCTATACGTTTATACCTGTCGCCGTTTTTTACGAAAAAGTTTACGTATATATCACATAAATCGTCCTCATAATTGTTTTCCCAAACGTAGAAAACATCATCTTTTTCATACGTGTAGATATTGTCTGACAAAATTTGTTCAAACTTAAATTTTGTGTTTATATCAAACACAAAAAGCCCGTCGGGGTTAAGGTAGTTTTTCACAAGCGCAAATAAATTGTCAAGGTCGCCATCTTCTGTAAGATGGTTGATACTGTCAAGCATACACAACGCAGCATCAACTGTTCCATAAAGTTCAAAATCGCATATATCCTGATTAAGATACAAAATGTTTTTACCTTCGCTTTTTTCTGCAGCAACATTGAGCATATCGGCTGATATGTCTATGCCTATCATATCATATCCGCGTCCGTCAAGTTCAACGCACATACTACCCGTTCCGCAGGCAAGGTCTGCAACAAGTTCAGGTTTTACAGATTTGTGTCGGGCAAAAATTCCCTCTATGTAATCGCACCTTGCGGGATAGTCCACGTCAAACGTCAGTTTGTCGTAAACCAAAGCAAACTCTCCGTAATTGCTCAAATCATTTCGCCTCCGCACAGTTTGTTTTCAGCACGCTCAATGGCTTTTGCATATCCGCCCGTGCCGTTTGCCAGTTTGTCACTTATATGACTTATGGTTGCAGTTCCTGCTTCTGTTTTTGTAACTATATCGCTGTATACATGGTTTTGTTTGAGCATACGTGCAACCTGAAGCCGTTGCGACATAATCTTTATCTCATTTTCTGTGCACAAATCCCTGAAAAAGTCATAACACTCGTCAAGGGTGCCGGCAGACATAACTGCACGCATAAGCATATCAGTATTTTCATCACGAAAATTTTTACTCATACCTATATTCCTCAAATCTTTTCTAGTTTTGCAAATGATGCAAGAAGTTTTCTTGTGCCCACTCTGTCAAACAGGATTTCAAGTTCTGCATCTGCACCGCTTTGGGTTATATCGGTAATCATTCCGTCACCGAATTTTTTATGACGCACCTTGTCGCCTTTTTTGAATTCACACGGTGCAGAAGATACTTCGGCAATCTTTGATGCCGCTGTTCCTATGCCAAACGTGGTAAGCACGCTATTTAAGTTTTCTTTTGTTCCAAGCATGTTTGCCCTGCTGGTGCTCTTGGTGTTATTGCTTATATCAAAGTGATGCACTCTTGCGTTCGGGTCCGGCTCTCTGTAAATAAGGTCCGATGGGATTTCGCCAATAAACTTACTCGGCAGACGGCTTTCCGTTTTTCCGTACATCATACGTTGCTGCGCATACGTAAGGTAAAGTTTTTTCTTTGCTCGTGTTATGCCAACATAGCAAAGGCGGCGTTCTTCTTCCATTTCTTCGTCGCTCATTTCAGCCATCATACCGGGGAAAAGTCCGGTTTCCATACCACACATAAACACAACGGGGAATTCAAGACCTTTTGCACTGTGCAGAGTCATCATAACAACTGCATTTTGCTGCTCATCGTAATTATCCACATCGGAAACAAGTGAAATATTATCTAAAAAACCCTCAAACGTGGGATTTTCCACATTGGCAACATACTCTGCCGCTTTTGATTTGAACTCGTCAAGGTTTTCGATTCTGCCCATTGCCTCGGCTGTTCTTTCAGCAACGAGCGATTCCATATATCCTGATTTTTCGTATATGGCATCAAAAAGTTCTGTAAGCGGAACTTTGTCTACCATAGCACGCAGGTCAAGAATCATTGATGCAAATTCTTCAAGTTTTAATCTGGCGCGTCCGAGTGGTTCTAAATAAAGCGGATCGGTCAGGATATCGAACATACTTTTGCCTACGCTCTGTGCCATGGCGGAAATCTTGCTTATTGTGGTATCTCCTATTCCGCGCTTGGGTGTGTTTATGATGCGTGAAAGGTTTACATCATCGCTCGGGTTGAACAATACACGTATGTATGAAAGTATGTCTTTAATCTCTTTTCTGTCATAGAAACGCAAACCGGACAAAATTCTGTACGGGATAGTGAAGTTTTCTTCAAAAGAACGTGTCTGCGCATTTGTACGGTAAAGCACGGCACAATCGCTGTAGGAATACTGTCCGCTTTCAACAAGTTTTTCTATCTCACGTCCGATATACATGGCCTCATCAATCTGATTGGTGGCGGCTTTTAAGGTAATTTTTTCGCCCTCGCCGCTGTCTGTCCAGAGGTTTTTGCCCTTTCTGCCGTAATTGTGGCAGATAACTTCGTTTGCGGCGGTAAGGATATTCTGTGTGGAACGGTAATTCTGCTCAAGTTTTATATTAACTGCATCTTTGAACTGGCTCTCAAAATCTAAAATATTGGTAATGTCTGCGCCCCTGAATTTATAAATACTCTGGTCGTCATCACCGACAACGCATAAGTTTTTACTTTTAGCAGCAAGCATTGCAACCAGTTTGTACTGAACGTGGTTGGTATCCTGATACTCGTCTACCATTATGTACTTAAATTTACGCTGATAATATTCCAGCACATCGGGGTGCTTTTCAAAAAGTTCAACTGTTTTTAAAAGCAAGTCATCAAAATCAAGTGCGTTATTTTCTTTCAACCGTTTCTCATACAACTGATACATTTTGGCATAGTTTGAGCCGCGGAAGTCACCTGCGTTCTCTGATGCAAATCCGTCTGCGTCAAGACTTCTGTTCTTTGCGCTGCTTATGGCGTTCATTACGGATTTAACAGGATAATTCTCCTCACTGAATCCGCACGTTGCAATGCATTCTTTAACAAGTCTTTTCTGGTCAGTGGTATCGTATATATTGAAATTTGAACTGTATCCGATTTTGTCTATATCACGGCGGAGCATACGCAAACATGTTGAGTGGAATGTTTTAACCCACATATCACCCGCCGCTTCGGGAAAAAGTTTGCCAACACGTTCAAGCATTTCTGCAGCGGCTTTGTTGGTAAATGTAATCGCTAAAATCTGCCACGGCTGTGCAAGTCCCTGTTCAATAATATATCCGATTCTGCGTGTGATTACAGTAGTTTTTCCGCTGCCTGCACCCGCTATAACCAAAACAGCACCCTCGGTTGTAGTCACTGCTTTTTTCTGCATATCGTTAAGTCCTGTCAAAAGATTGCTCATCTTATCATTCTACTCCTATTACTTCAGTTACATAACTCCAGAATTCTTCAACACCCATACCGTTTATGGTTGAAAACGGTATGATGATGTCATCGCCCTCTAAACGCAAGGTTTTAATGATATCATACATTTTCGGCTCTATCTCGCTTTTTTTGAGTTTGTCGCACTTGGTGGCGATAACTACGGCACGGTCACACACGGCACGGATAAAACCCATCATTGTGCGGTCATCCTCTGTTGGTGTGTGGCGGCTGTCTACAAGAAGTATTACCTGAGAAAGATTTTCTCTTGAATTAAGATACGTTTCTATAATGTTGCCCCATTTTTTCTTCTCTTCTTTAGAAACTCTTGCAAATCCGTAACCGGGCAAGTCAACAAAATTTATGGAACCGTCAATATCAAAAAAATTGATTGTGGCGGTTTTTCCGGGTTTCTGACTTACACGGGCAAGGTTTTTGCGGTTTAAAAGTTTGTTTATAAGCGAAGATTTGCCCACGTTGGAACGTCCCGCAAATGCAAGTTCAGGAACATTTGCCGCCGGATACTGCTTGGGGTTTACTGCCGATATCAAAAAGTTTACATTGTGTATGTTCATTTTTCCACGCCTTTCTCAAAAGCGATTTTAAGTACCTCGTCCATACTTTCTACGGGCACAAACTCTATTTTTTCACGCACTTCAGACGGAATATCTTCTAAATCAGCAACATTGGCTTTTGGAATGATTACCGTTGTTGCACCTGCTCTGTATGCAGCAAGTGATTTTTCCCGGAGTCCCCCGATTGCCAAAACTCTTCCGCGAAGCGTTATCTCACCCGTCATAGCAACATCTGCACGAACACCTTTTTTAGTGAGTGCGGAAATTACGGCGGTTGCCATCGTTATACCGGCAGACGGGCCGTCTTTAGGAGTTGCACCCTCGGGAACGTGAATATGTATGTCGGTTGTTTTATAAAAATCAGGATCGATGCCAAGTTCGTCTGCTCTGGAGCGTATAAAACTTATGGCAGCAACGGCAGACTCTTTCATAACATCACCAAGTGAACCTGTAAGTTCTGTTTTGCCGCTGCCTTTCATACAGTTTACCTCAACACAAAGAGTATCTCCTCCGTATTGAGTCCACGCAAGCCCGTTTACAACACCGACCTGATTGGTTTTGGATTTGTCGTCATCTTTAAATATTTTTTTGCCGAGAAAAGTTTCAAGATTTTTTCGTCCGACAGAAACGGTTTTGACACCGTCTTTCACTATGGTAGCAGCACCTCTTCTCATTACCTGGGCAAGTTTGCGCTCCAGATTACGCACACCTGCCTCACGGGTATAACCATTTATTATATCCGCTATGGCTTCTTTGCTGATACGCAACGCACTTTTGCTTAATCCGTGCTGCTTCATAAGTTTCGGAATAAGATGCTCACGTGCTATGTTTATTTTGTCATACTCTGTGTAGCCTGATATATCTATAACTTCCATTCTGTCAAGAAGCGGACGGTCTATATCTTCAACTGAGTTTGCAGTAGTTACAAACATTACATCGGATAAATCCACATCAAGTTCTATAAAATGGTCACGGAAAGCAAAGTTCTGCTCGCTGTCTAAAACCTCTAAAAGTGCTGACGACGGATCGCCTTTATAATCGGCAGAGAGTTTGTCTATCTCATCTAAAAGTATAAGCGGATTTGACGAACCTGCTTTTTTAAGTGCAGTTATAATTCTGCCGGGCATTGCACCTATGTATGTTTTTCTGTGACCGCGGATTTCTGCTTCATCACGGATTCCGCCGAGTGATATACGCACATAATTTCTGCCCGTTGCAGATGCTATTGATTTTGCTATAGAAGTCTTTCCGACTCCGGGAGGTCCCGCCAGACATATAATAGGCGTTTTTGCTCCGCCCGTCAATGTGCGCACAGACAAAAATTCGAGTATGCGCTCTTTTACCTTTTTTAAACCGTAATGGTCTGCTTCTAAAACTTTTTCTGCACCTGATATATCATAATTTTCATCTGTTTTAATTCCCCACGGCAAATCCGTCACCCAGTCAAGATACGTTCTTACAACGCCCGACTCCGGACTTCCGGGTTGCATCTTTTCCAGACGCTCCATCTCTTTTTCACATTTAGCAATAACTGCCTCGGGCGCTTTTTTGTCCGACAGTTTTTTGCGGTATTCATCTATGTCTTTGTCAATGCTTTCATCATCACCAAGTTCTCCGCGTATAACTTTCAACTGTTCACGCAGGAAATACTCTTTCTGGTGCTTGTCTATATTTCTGTGTACTTTACTGTCAATTTTAGATTCCAGATTGAGCAGTTGTATTTCATCACCAATAATATCGGTTAACAGTTTCAGCCTTTTTACTACATCAAATTCAGACAGAAGTGCCTGTTTTTTCTCTAACGTACTGTACACATTTGCAGAAACAACATCACTGAAATATGCGTGGTCAGTTATGGAATCAAGTGTTTTTAAAACTTCAGCAGCATCAGGCTCTTTTGGTGAAAACGCACCGCTGCGGCACATCTGTTTTATTTTTTCCATATAAACATCACCGACAATTTTATCGCCCTCGTCTAAAGGCGAGTCGGAAATTTCGGTTACGTCTGCCAGAAAGTACGGACGTGTCTGTACGAAGGTGTTTACTGACGCACGGCTGATACCCTCTACTGCAATGCGGAAATCGTCTTCTCCGCGTTTTAAAATCTGGCGGATTTTTGCAATTGTACCAACATCGTAAAGGTCCGCTTCTTTGGGCTCTGCAACCTCAAAATCACGTTGAGAGATAAGTACAATCAATCCGTCGTCTGCCATAGCCTCTTCAATGGCTTTTATGGTAAAATCCCTGCCGGCATCAAAATGTATAATCATATATGGATATACCGGAAGCCCTCTCAAGGGCAGCACCGGTAGTATGTGCTGTTTGGTAATCAATGAAAGTTCTCCTTTCGCAGTTTTTTGTAAAAATACTACGCATAAAATGGGGTTATTAGGGATGAAACCCCTAATCAGTTTTAGGGGTCTGGGGGGATCCGAACACCCAGGACTTTTGGTACTTTAGGTCACAAAAGTACATATAAAAATATATTTTAAAAATTTGTTTTACAAGGGGAAATATCCCCTTGAACCCATTAGTCGACCTATGAAACCATACGCCACTACGGCTTCGTAGCCATAATTATTTATATTTCTTACAGTTATTGTACAATCAAAACAATATCAACACAAGTATCGTTGTTTTCCAGTTATGGAAAAACTGATTTACGCAAGATAAAACGCTTTATATCCCAGATACGCCATATACACATCTGCTTTTGAAGCAATCTCAAACGGTGCGTGCATAGAAAGTAATGATACTCCTACATCTATGGTATCAACGTCAAGGTTGGCGATATACTGTGCCACAGTTCCGCCGCCGCCCTGGTCCACTTTGCCGAGTTCACCCGTCTGCCATGCGATGCCTGCATCGTTGAATATTTTACGTACTTTGCCTACAAATTCGGCACTTGCATCAGATGTTGAATATTTTCCGCGCGAACCTGTGTACTTGCACATTGTCAGTCCGCCGCCAAGGTATGCACTGTTCTTTTCTTCGGAAACACTTTTATAATTCGGGTCAAGTGCAACGCCTACATCGGCAGATAAGCACATAGACGCAGTAAGAGTGCGACGCAGGTACATATCGTTATAGTCGCCTTTGACTTTTTCTATAATCTCTGCAATAAAGTTTTCGAAAAATCTTGATTTCATACCTGTGTTGCCGATAGAGCCGATTTCCTCTTTGTCTGCAAGATAGCATACAGCAGTGCGTGTGGTATCTGTGCAATCAAGTATCGCTTTAACGGCGGTATATGCACAAACTCTGTCGTCCTGACCGTACGAGCCAATCATAGACGAATCAAGCCCTACTGAACACGCTTTAAACGAAGGCACAATCTCAAGTTCTGCACTGATAAAATCTTCTTCGGTGATATTGTATTTATCTTTCAATATATCAAGAATATAATCTTTAACGGATTTTTCTTCATCGTCGTGCGGCATTGAGCCTATTAAAATATTCAAATCTTCGCCAGTGAATGCCTCTGTCATTTTTTTGCTCATCTGGTCAGATGCAAGATGCGGCAAAAGGTCTGTTATGGTTAAAACGGGGTCGCCCTCGTCCTCTCCGATATTGATATTGACAGTGTTACCATCAGCATCTATTACAACACCGATTAAAGAAAGCGGAATAGCCGTCCACTGATATTTTTTAATCCCGCCGTAATAATGCGTTTTGAAAAGTGCAAGCGATGAATCCTCATAGAGGGGATTCTGTTTTAAATCAAGGCGAGGGCTGTCTATATGTGCGGCAACAATGTTTGTTCCGCTGATGATGTCATCACTGCCCACACGCGCAAGAACAATGTTTTTGCCGCGGTTGATTTTATATATTTTATCTCCTGCTTTCAAATCAGTTACAGCGTCAATATTTTTAAATCCGTTTTCCTCTGCAAGACCTTTTACAAAATCCACACAGGTACGTTCTGTTTTACCGATATTCAAAAAATTTATATATCCGTCAGAAAAGGCAAGAGCGAGTTTTTTATCGCCGATGTTTTTCCATGCATTTTTCATTTTAAATCAAATCCTTTCATAAAAACACTACATCTTATATATTTTAATATATTTTAGTGCAAAATACAATACTAAAATTGTATAAATAACTATTGCGTAAACAACAAAAATAATATATACTATAATATGAAAAATAATGCAAAAAACTATACAGAAAGGTTGCATATATAATGAAATTATCAAAGTATTTAGCACCCACCCTGCGTGACGTACCTGCAGAGGCGGAAATTACAAGCCATCAGCTTATGCTCAGGGCTGGTCTTATGAGAAAACTTGCCTCAGGCGTATACTCGTATCTGCCACTTGGATTGCGTGCACTTAAAAAAGTTGAGAACATAGTACGTAAGGGTATGGACAACCATAACGCTCAGGAACTTTTGATGAGCGCACTCCTGCCGAAAGAGTATTATGAAGAATCAGGCAGATGGGAAGTTTTCGGCGAGGATATGTTCCGTTTGAAAGACAGAGGACAGAGGGATTTCTGTTTAGGTCCTACACACGAGGAGATTTTTACCGATACTGTTAAAAACAATATTCATTCGTACAAGCAGTTGCCCGTAACTTTATATCAGATTCAAACCAAATACCGTGACGAGCGCCGTCCGAGATTCGGTGTTATCCGCAGCCGTGAGTTTATTATGAAAGACGCTTACTCTTTCGACCGTGATCAGGCAGGTCTTGACGCATCATACAAAAATATGTACGATGCATACTGCGAGATTTTTAATGCCATGGATCTTGACTACCTTGCAGTTGATGCAGACTCAGGTGCAATGGGTGGTTCAGGCTCACAGGAGTTTATGGTTAAATCCGAAATCGGTGAAGATACAATCGCATACTGCTCATGCGGATACTGTGCAAACGAAGAAAAAGCACAGTGTGTTGCGGGGGAAAAGGATTCTGCTCAAATACTTGATATGAATAAAATTTTCACACCCAACAGCAGAACTATTGAAGAACTTACAGAAAGTCTTAACACAGACGCAAAACACTTTGCAAAAACACTTATCTACCGTGCTGATGACAAATGCGTAGCCGTTATGCTCCGTGGTGACAGAGAAGTTAACGAAACAAAACTTAAAAATCACCTTGGCGCACTTGAACTTGAACTTGCATCCGCTGAAGACGTTATGCGTATAACAGGCGCTCCCGTAGGCTTTGCAGGTCCTATCGGTTTAAAAGAAAAAGTTGAGATAATCGCTGATAACGAAATTGCGGGTATGAAAAATATGGTTGTCGGTGCAAACGAGGGCGACTACCACTTTGAAAATGTAAATATTGACCGTGATTTCACCCCCGACTTCATCGGTGATTTCAGAAACATCACCGAAGGCGATATCTGTCCCGTATGCGGCAAAGCAGAAATTAAAACCTGCCGCGGTATAGAGGTTGGTCACATATTCAAACTCGGCACAAAATATTCTGAGGCTATGGGCTGCACAGTTTTGGATGAAAACGGCAAAGACCAGACTCTTATTATGGGTTGTTACGGCATAGGCGTTTCCAGATGCTTAGCAGCAATAATTGAGCAACACTCTGACGAAAACGGCATTATATGGCCAATGAGCGTGGCTCCGTTCCACGTGGCAGTTGTACCCGTAAATTCAAGTGATGCCACACAGTCCGAACTTGCAGAAAAAATTTACAACGCACTTATTTCAAACGGTGTAGAGGCTGTTCTGGACGATCGTAACGAACGTGTAGGCGTTAAATTCAAAGACGCTGACCTGATCGGATATCCTTTAAGAATTACAGTCGGTAAAAAAGCCGCTGACGGCATAGTTGAATATAAAGAACGTGCATCGGGCAATATGGAAGAGTTGACAGTTGCAGATGCAGTTGCAAAAGCAATCGCTAAAGTTAGAGAGGTATAAGATATGAGCGGAAAAATCAGAACAAGATTTGCACCCAGCCCTACAGGCTATATGCACATAGGTAATTTAAGAACAGCCCTTTATGCTTACTTACTCACCAAGCACGAAGGCGGTGACTTTATACTGCGTATAGAAGATACCGATCAGGAAAGATATGTTGAGGGGGCAGTTGACCTTATATACAGAACAATGAAAGACACAGGCCTTATCCACGATGAAGGTCCCGACGTTGGCGGTGAATATGGTCCGTATATCCAGAGCGAACGCAGAGGCCTTTATAAAGAATATGCTGAAAAACTGGTTGAACTCGGCGGTGCATACTACTGCTTCTGTGATAAAGAAAGACTTGATAAATTAAAAGAAGCACAAGCGGCAAAGGGTATTACACCTAAATATGACGGCTATTGCAAAGGTCTGTCAAAAGAAGAAATCCAGGAAAAAATCGACGCAGGTATCCCATACGTTATCCGTCAGAAGATTGACCCGCACGGAAAAACCACTTTCCATGACGAGATTTTTGGCGATATCACAGTTGATAATGCCATCCTCGACGAAAACGTACTTTTGAAATCAGACGGTCTTCCCACATACAACTTTGCAAACGTTATAGACGACCACCTGATGAACATTACTCACGTTATCCGTGGTAACGAATATCTTTCAAGCACACCTAAATACAACCTTATCTATGAATCATTTGGTTGGGAAATCCCCAAATATATCCACGTTTCACCCGTTATGAAAGACTCGGGCAAAAAACTCAGTAAACGTGAAGGCGACGCTTCTTATGAAGACTTTATAAACAAAGGCTATCTTAAAGAGGCAATCGTCAACTACGTTGCACTTCTCGGCTGGAGTCCCGGCGGTGAGCAGGAAATATTCACTATGGACGAACTTATCAAAAACTTCTCCATAAGCGGAATCAGTAAATCCCCCGCTATATTTGACGAGAAAAAACTTTCGTGGATGAACGGTGAGTATATCCGTAAAATGAGCGAAGAAGACTTTGCCAAAGAGGCTATGCCCTACATTCAAAAGGCAGTTAAACGTACCGATATTGATATGAACGCAATCTGTGCACTTCTGCACGCAAGGGTTGAAAAGTTTACTGATATTGCAGACCAACTTACGTTTATTGACGAACTTCCCGAGTATGATAACGAACTTTATACTCACAAGAAAATGAAAACCAATCCCGAAAACTCTCTGGAGTCTTTAAAGGCTATCCTGCCCGTTTTAGAGGCGATAGAGGACTGGACAATGGATAATATCCATAACGCACTTTTTGAACTTATTGAAAAACTGGAAGTTAAAAACGGCATTATCCTCTGGCCACTGCGTGTTGCAGTAAGCGGTCTGCCATTTACCCCCGGCGGCGGTGTTGATTTGGCAGCAATCCTCGGCAAAGACGAAACCATTGCCAGAGTTAAGAAAGGTATAGAGAAATTGTCATGATGATTGCTCTGTTTTTAGCCTTGATTATATTTGACCGCATAACAAAAGTTCTTACAGTCAATCTGTTAAAACCAGTAGACAGCGTGGCGCTGATACCAAAAGTTTTGTCGCTGACTTACGTGGAAAACAAAGGTGCGGCATTCGGCATAATGCAAAATGCCAGATGGATTTTTGTTGTTGTAACCGTTGCAGTGCTTGCGGCACTTTGTGTATATATTGTAAAAACAAAACCGCAGTCCAGACTTTTTAAATGGTCTGCTGCACTTATCGGAGCAGGAGCCATAGGCAACCTGATAGACAGAATTTGCTACGGCTATGTGGTGGATATGATACAAGCAACATTTATTGATTTTCCCGTATTCAATTTTGCAGATTGCTGCATAGTTATAGGAACAGGGCTTCTCTGCCTGTATATCCTTAAAAAAGAAGAATAAAATTTTAAAAGCCTTTACATTACGTAAAGGCTTTTTGTTATTATTGTGAAATTTATAAAGATTGGCTTCTGCGACTCCGTAAAAATCGCTTTTTTATATAAATGATGCGATTTTTACTTCGCTTGCATTTGCCATCTCTCGCTCGCGGCATACCCAGTATGCCTTTTTGCTCGCTCTCAATTCATTTCGTTTGCAAAGCAAACTCATTCATTGGAGATTGGCTTCATTGTCGGAAACAGCAAAACGTCACGGATTGAATAAGAGTCTGTAAGAAGCATTACGAGTCTGTCTATACCGATACCCAAACCGCCCGTGGGTGGCATTGCGTATTCAAGTGCGTTGATGAAATCGTCGTCCATCATATTAGCCTCTTCGTTTCCTGCTTCTCTTGCTTCAACCTGTTTTAAGAATCTTTCTTTCTGGTCAATCGGGTCATTAAGTTCAGAGAATGCGTTACCAAGTTCACGGCGTGTTACAAACACTTCAAAACGCTCTGTAAGTCTTGGATCGTCAACTTTTCTCTTTGCAAGAGGCGAAACCTCTACAGGATAATCCATAATGAATGTAGGCTGAACAAGATTTTCCTCTACTCTTTCTTCAAAAGCAAGGTTAATAAGTTCGCCGCGTGTAAGCGTGCCCTCAACCTCTATGCCCATACCCTGTACTGCGACAAGTGCATCTTCGTCTGTCTGAATATCATTAAAATCAACGCCTGTATATTTTTTGATAGCGTCAATCATAGTGATACGCTCCCAAGACGGTGTAAGGTCGATTTCTTCGCCCTGATATGTGATTTTGGTTGTACCGAGAACTTTTTCGCAGACATAAGTAACCATCTGTTCGGTAATATCCATCATACCGTGATAATCTGTGTAAGCCTCGTAAAGTTCTATAGTAGTAAACTCGGGGTTATGTTTAATGCTCATACCCTCGTTACGGAAAATTCTGCCCATTTCATAAACTTTTTCAAATCCGCCCACAATAAGACGTTTGAGATAAAGTTCTGTGGCAATACGCAGATACATATCAATATCGAGTGTATTATGATGTGTAATGAACGGACGCGCTGCCGCACCGCCCGGGATTGAGTTAAGGATAGGTGTGTCCACCTCAATATATCCTCTGTTATCAAGAAATTCACGGATTGCGCTGATGATTTTACTGCGGAGCATAAATGTCTTTTTAACATCAGGATTTACGATTAAGTCAACATATCTCTGACGGTAACGCAAATCCATATCTTTAAGACCGTGGAATTTTTCAGGCAACGGCTGCAGAGATTTTGAAAGAAGTGTAATCTCTTTTGCGTGGATAGATGTTTCACCTGTTTTTGTTTTGAAAACATCACCTTTAATACCCACGATATCGCCTATATCGAGTTTTTTGAACAGTTTATATTCTTCCTCGCCGATAACATCTCTTGCAACGTAGGACTGGATTTTGCCCTCTCTGTCCTGAATGTGGCAGAAAGATGCTTTACCCATAACACGTTTGCTCATCAGACGTCCTGCAACGGATACGTCTTTACCCTCAAACTCATCATAATTTTCGATAATCTGTTCAGAATTATGCTGTTTGTCGTACTTTGTCACGGCAAACGGGTCCATACCGTTATCCTGCAGTTCTTTAAGTTTTTCTCTGCGGACTTTGAGTATTTCGTTTAAATCCTGTTCAGGTGCGGTGTTCATATCTTTTGTATTTTCCTGCATTTGAATCTATCTCCTTATTTACTAATGTCTAAAATTTTGAACTGAATTGTGCCGCCGGGAGTTTCAACATCAACAACTTCACCCTTTGTTTTGCCGATAAGCGCTTTGCCTATGGGTGATTCGTCTGAAATTTTGTTTTTGTTGGGGTCTGCCTCTGTAGAACCTACTATCATAAATGTTTCTTCTTCGTCGAATTCAAGGTCTAAAACAGTAACTTTTGCGCAAATGCCTACCACGTTTGTATCAACATCGCTCTCGTCAACAATTTCGGCATTACGAAGCATTTTTTCAATCTCGGCAATACGGATTTCCATTTTGCCCTGTTCGTCTTTTGCGGCGTCATATTCGGCGTTTTCCGAAAGATCACCAAAACCGCGTGCTATTTTGATTTTTTCTGCAACCTCACGACGCTTTGTTACTTTAAGATACTCCAGTTCTGCCTCAAGTTTTTTTACTCCCTCGGGGGTCAGAACTACTTTTTTACCGTTTACTGCCATTTCAAAAATTCTCTCCTTACATTATATATACATTTTAAAGGAACAAATCAATGATGCGAATTCTTTTCTATCTTACACATTATAAACATTTATATTCGTTTTGTCAACACAAAGAATATATTTTTAATTTAAGCCGTTCCAAAACATTCTCATCTATATCGTCGCCAGCAATTGCCTCTGCTACTGACGGACTGATTTTAACGTTGTTTTTATCCGCAAAAACTGTGGATGTTCTGTGAGTAAGGTCAACCTTTATTTTTTGCATACCGCCTGCTCCTGAACGTATAATTCCCACTCCGCCTCCCTCACCCAGTTTAAGCGCAAGCCCCATGGAATACATAACCTCGTCCGCCAGACTTTGCGCATCAACGCAGGTTTTGAGTGCAACATTTTTAAAATGAAATGCGGCACATTCTATAATCTGCAACGTTTTACCGTCGGCACAAGTATCGTATATGGTGCAGTTATCACACTTTCTGTATATTTTTGCGGCGCGTGAGATAAGTTTAGGATACACGCACTGCATAAGATGTTCTCCTGTATGGATTTTTACTTTCATACGCTCCATTTCCGGCAACACAAAATCAGGCGCATCACCGCAGACAACTGCACGTTCTATGCCATAACGGCTTAAAAACCGCCTTAATTTTCTGCGGCTCTCCAAAGCACCGGAATACACAATACTGCAATCTGCAACATTTAAAATCTGCTGTTTCGGCAATTTGTCCTCATAAGATATAACGCATACCTGGCTCATAAAAAATTCACCTCTATGGCACAAGTATATTTTATATGTTTTGCAAATATGCAATATAAAAACAGTATTTACTTATCTGTAAAAGTAAATACTGTTTTTTAGTTTATTATTTGCCGAGTTTTGCGTTTACTGCCGCGTGAATTTTCTGTCCGGAAACATTTGTGCTGATGTATGATTTAAGTTCATTATCAAGCGGCTGTACCTTGTGAGTTTTGATTTTTTTTATGATGTGCCATCCGTATTCAGACTGAACGGGTTTGGAAATCTGTCCGTCATTGAGTGCAAACGCAGTTTTTTCAAACGGTTCCACCATCTCACCGGTTGTAAAGATGTAACCTTCAGGATTGCTCTGCATACCGGGGTCCTCGCCGTATTTTGCAATAAGGTCCTCAAATTTTGCATTACCGATGGCTTCTCTGTATACATTGTTCGCTTTGTTTTCTATTTCTTTAAGTTTTGCTTTGTCTGTTATAGCCGCGCCGTTTTCATCCATTGTGCTGATAAGGATATGCTGTGCCTGAACACCGTCATAGGGGAACATTGCTGCGTTATCTGTGTAATACTTTGTAATTTCATCCTCTGTGGCAGCAAACGCCTTATTGGCTAAAAGTTTGCTGTAAAGATATTCTGTTTCCTGATATCTTTTATACATTTCATAAGAATATCCTGCTTCGTTCATTGCAGCATACATAGCATCTTTACTGCCGTAGTTGAGTTCCATATATGCCATCATATTACTGAAATTATCATAAAATTCCTGATCGACATGAATGTTGTTTTCAGCCGCAACTTCAGCAAGTGCTTTGTAACTTAAAATATTATCTATTGCTGTTTTGTGAAGTTGTTCGTCTGTTGCAGTTGCCATTGACGGATCTTTGGCATACATATTTTTGTATGCTGTTATCTCGTCAGTTGTTGCGTTATATCCGTTGCCAAGCGCTACATTCTCACCGCCGAATTCTGCTGAAAACTTTTCTTCTATGTATGCAACACCGTCTTTATACGACACATTTCTGCCAAGGCTTTCAGCAACCTTGCGTATCGGCACGTAGGTTGTGTCCTGATAAAGGAAATTGTCTGCATCTAATTTCTGACCGTCAACCATAACAGTTATGCAGTTTCTTGCAACCTCTATCTTTTCCCAGATTGCGTCTGCCATTGCAGGCACGCTGACACACAGCGCACCGATTACAACGCCTGTAATAAACGTTTTAAAATTCTTTTTCATTTGAATATCTCCTTTATTTTACACCGTCATATCTTTACCTGATGCAGCGGCTTTTAAGTATTCATTTATAAATCCGTCAAGTTCGCCGTCCATAACTGCACCGATATTACCAACTTCAAACGAAGTTCGGTGGTCTTTTACCATTGTATACGGTTGGAATACGTACGAACGTATCTGGCTTCCCCATGCAATTTCCTTGTGGTCGCCCTTGATATCGTCTATTTTTTCCTTATGCTCACGTTCTTTGATTTCGATAAGTTTACCCATAAGCATTTTCATTGCAGTTTCTCTGTTTTTGTGCTGCGAACGCTCGTTCTGGCACGAAACCACTATACCTGTGGGGATATGAGTAATACGGATTGCCGAGTCGGTTTTATTGATATGCTGACCGCCCGCACCGCTGGCACGGAATGTGTCTACACGGATATCCTCGGTGTTAATTTTAATCTCAGTGTCATCATCAATTTCAGGCATAACCTCAACAGACGCAAACGAGGTGTGGCGTCTGCCGGAAGAGTCAAACGGTGATATACGCACAAGTCTGTGTACGCCTTTTTCGCTCTTTAAATATCCATAAGCATTAAGTCCGCCGATAATGATTGTAACACTTTTAACACCTGCTTCATCACCCGGGAGGAAATCAACAGTTTCAACTGTGTAATTGCTGCGTTCTGCCCAACGTGTGAACATACGCAAAAGCATCTGTGCCCAGTCCTGCGCCTCTGTTCCGCCCGCACCTGCGTGGATAGTTAAAATGGCATTGTTTTTATCATACTCGCCCGAAAGCAAAGTTTCAAGAGTCATAGATTCAACGTTATCTTTAATTTGTTTCAAAGATGACATCATTTCGCCGTCGGCTTCGGTTTCACCCTCTTCTGCCATCATTTCAGCAAGAACCAATGTGTCTTCATACAATGAAACAAGGTCATTGTAACGTTCTACTTTATTTTTGTATTCTTTTGTACGTTGCAGAATTTTCTGGCTTTTTTCCATATCGTCCCAGAATCCGTCTGCAGCAGCCTGTTTTTCAAGTTCTTCAATTTCTTTTAATGCACCGGCGATGTCAAAGTGAATCCCTCAGTTCGTCTATGCCGGATTTTGTTGATTGTACTTCAAGTCTGAATTCATCAATTAGCATTTTATCACTTCCTTTTATATATTTTTATATTATAAACTTTTTTAGTATGGCGTTGCAGCCACAATGTTTGTACGGATTAGTCCGAAAGGGTTCTTAGGGTGAAACCCAATCATATTACTGGTTCATTCCACAACATTTTTTATATTTTTTACCGCTTCCGCAAGGGCACGGGTCGTTGCGTCCGATTTTTTCACCTTTAACAACCGGCTTCTTCTCGATTGTTCCGTCGCCTCCGTGAGAGGTTGTGATTTTCTGTGCTTTAGGCTCTTCACGTACCGGCTGACGCTCAATACGGACACTGAAAAGAAGTTTTATAACATCTTCACGGATATTGCCAAGCATTTCCTCATACATATTATAGCCTTCGTCCTGATACTCAATAACGGGGTCGCGCTGTGCATACGCACGCAGACCTATACCTTTTCTGAGTTGGTCCATATTGTCTATATGGTCCATCCAACGGTTATCAACAACCTGCAAAAGAACTATGCGCTCAATCTCACGGAACTGCTCTGCACCGAATTCAGCCTCTTTTTCTTCATAACGTTTCATAGCGGCATCCATCAGTATCTCACGAAGTTTTTCTTTAGTCATAGACTCTCGCTCGTCGGCAGTAAAATCCAGAAGTCCTTGTGGCGCAAAAAATCTTTCAACATACTCTGCCATACCGGACATATTCCAGTCGTCTATAAACTCTGCGCTTCCGGTATAGGAATCTATAATATTATTTACAAAACCGCCTATCATTGTAATGATAGAATCTTTGATATTATCACCATTCAAAACGGACTGGCGCTGTGAGTAGATTGTATTTCTCTGCTCGTTCATAACGTCATCATATTTCAATACGTGCTGACGCACCTGGAAGTTGTTACCCTCAACTTTTTTCTGTGCATTCTCTATAGCACCGGTGAGCATTTTATGCTCAATCGCCTCGTCATCTGCAAGACCGAGTGTTGAAACAACTGCCTGAAGTCTTTCCGAACCGAAAAGACGCATAAGGTCATCTTCAAGGGCGATAAAGAATTTAGATTCACCCGGGTCGCCCTGACGGCCTGAACGTCCGCGGAGCTGATTGTCTATACGGCGTGATTCGTGACGTTCTGTACCGATTATATAAAGTCCGCCTGCAGACACAACAGCATCGTGCTCTGCAGAGATTTCTGCCTTGAACTTGCTTTCGAGTTCTTTGAATGTGGCACGAGCCTCTAAAATCTCCTCATCGTCAGTTTCGGAAAAACCGATTGACTCAAGAATCATTTCATCTGTATATCCGCGCTTTTTCATTTCCTTTTTAGCAAGGAATTCGGCATTACCGCCAAGCATAATGTCAGTACCTCGTCCCGCCATATTCGTAGCAATGGTGACTGCACCGCTTTTACCTGCCTGTGCAACAATCTCCGCCTCTTTTTCGTGATGCTTTGCGTTGAGTACCTGATGCGCAATGCCCTTTTTCTTAAGCAACGCACTTAAAAGTTCGGATTTTTCTATAGTTACAGTACCAACCAAAACAGGCTGACCTTTTTTATGACACTGCTCTATCTGGTCAATAACGGCATGGTATTTTCCCGCCTGATTTTTATAAACCACATCGCCGTGGTCTATGCGTATCATAGGTTTGTTTGTGGGGATAACCACAACGTCTAAATTATATATTGTCTGGAATTCTGTTTCTTCCGTTTCAGCAGTACCCGTCATACCCGAAAGTTTTGAATACAGTCTGAAGTAGTTCTGGAATGTGATGGTTGCAAGCGTTTTACTCTCGTGAGCGACGTTTACCCCCTCTTTAGCCTCTATTGCCTGATGCAGACCTGCGTTATAGCGTCTGCCGATCATAAGACGTCCTGTAAATTCGTCTACAATGATAACCTCGCCGTCTTTTACAACGTAGTCTTTATCTCTGCGCATAATTCCGTGAGCGCGGATTGCCTGATTGATATGGTGCGAAAGCGTCATATTTTCAGGGTCTGAAAGATTTTCAACGTTAAACGCTTCTTCTGCTTTTTTGATACCTTTTGCTGTTAATGTGGCTGTGTTGGCTTTTTCGTCAACAATATAATCTGCATCAACATCATCATCAAGTTGTTTTGTGTCCTGCTCTTTTATTGTGAAATATTTAAGTGAACGTGCAAAGCGGTCTGCAACCGAATAAAGTTCTGTTGATTTATCGCCTATACCCGATATTATAAGCGGTGTTCTTGCCTCGTCTATTAAAATTGAGTCAACCTCGTCAACAACGGCAAAATTATGACCGCGCTGAACCATCTGCTCTTTGTATTTAACCATATTGTCACGCAGATAGTCAAACCCGAACTCGTTGTTTGTTCCGTAAGTAATATCAGCATCGTAAGCGGTTTTTCTGTCTGCCCCCTCAACATCGTGAGTGATAAGGCCGACAGTAAGCCCTAAAAACTTATGGATTTTACCCATCTGCTCGCTATCGCGCTTGGCAAGGTAATCGTTAACTGTTACAACGTGCACACCTTTTCCGGAAAGTGCGTTTAAGTAACAAGGCAAGGTGGCAACAAGTGTTTTACCCTCACCTGTTTTCATCTCGGCAATTCTGCCCTGATGCAAAACTATACCGCCGAGGAGTTGCACATCAAAATGGCGCATACCTAAAACACGCACGCTCGCCTCACGAACAACCGCAAATGCCTCCGGCAGAATATCATCAAGCGTTTCACCGTTTGCCAGACGTGATTTAAATTCTGCCGTCTTTGCACGCAAATCGGCATCTGAAAGCGCCTTGATTTCTTCTTCAAGATCATTTATCTTTTCCACTATGGGTTCTAATCTTTTAATCTCTCTGGCACTATATGTGCCGAAGAATTTTTCCACTATAGATTTAAACATTACTTGTGCCGTCCTTTCAGGTATTTAAAGACATACACAAATAGTATACCACACAATGCCTTATTTTAACAATACTTTTCTTTAATTTTAATTATTGTTTACAGTTTTTTAACATTAGATGGGAAATATAAAGAAAATATTGTTATTTAATTGTTGAAAATATTGGCTTTTGGTGATATAATTTATTATGTATATCTATGTGGAGGTGGGCAAACATTGATAGCAAAAACAAAAAGTTGCGCACTGTCTGGTATTGACGGTGTTATAGTCACAATAGAGGCTGACTGTTGTCAGGGTTTGCCGTCTGTGGATATTGTTGGCTTGCCCGACGCAAGTGTAAAAGAATCAAAAGAGCGTGTACGCTCGGCAATCAACAACTCAGACTTTGCTTTTCCGCAAAGGCGGGTAATTGTAAATCTTGCTCCTGCGTATATCCGTAAAGAAGGCTCTGTGTTTGACCTGCCGATTACTCTGGCAATTATGGCGGCTTCTTCGCAGATAGACAGCCGCTTTATAGAGGATTATATATTTATCGGCGAGTTAGCGCTCGACGGAACACTGCGTGGTGTAAACGGCGTTCTTCCAATGGTTTTGGAAGCATATAAAAACGGAATCAGAAAAGCCATAGTACCTTATGCAAACGCCGAAGAGGCAGCGGTTGTAGAAGGAATGGAAGTCTACGGTGCATCAACACTTTCGGGGGCAGTGCATCACCTGACCGGTGAGATTCCGATGCAACCTGTTACTGTTGATATAAACGGGGCTTTTTCATCGCCGCAAAGTATATGCGGTGACTTTGCAGACGTAAAGGGCCAGGATGCCGCCAAGAGGTGTTTAACTATTGCATGTGCATCATCACTCAACGTACTTATGGTGGGCGCACCAGGTTCAGGAAAAACAATGCTTGCACAACGTATTCCTACAATTTTACCTGACCTCACGTTTGAAGAATCACTTGAAGTGACAAAAATATACTCCATCTCGGGCAAACTCCCGCAAAAAGCGGCACTTATAACAACAAGGCCGTTCAGGAATCCGCACCATACGGTGTCTGCGGTTGCAATAACTGGCGGAGGCACCAATCCAAAACCCGGCGAGATATGTCTTGCTCACAAAGGCGTTCTTTTCTTAGACGAGTTCCCCGAATTCAGAAAAGACACCATAGACGCAATGCGTCAGCCGTTAGAGGACGGTCACTTTACTGTGGCAAGGGCAAACGGAGTTGTAACTTTCCCGAGTGATGTTATGCTGGTTGCAAGCATGAACCCCTGCAAATGCGGATACTTTGGTGACACAAGCCGTGAATGTAAGTGCAGCGCAGGTGACATACAGCGGTATATGGGCAAAATTTCAGGCCCGATGCTTGACAGAATTGATATGCACATTCAGGTGCCGTCGGTTAAATACTCGGAACTGTCAACGCAAAAGAAAACCGCATCAAGTGCAGAAATGAAGCAAGTCGTTATGGCGGCACGTGAGATTCAGGCGGAGCGCTATAAAAACGAAAAATATTCCACCAATGCAGAATTGGACAGCAAAGGTCTGGAAAAATATTGCAAGTTAGACAGTTCCTCGCAGAAACTTTTAACAGATGTGTTTGAAAAACTGGGGCTTTCTGCAAGAGGATACACAAGAATACTTAAAGTTGCACGTACAATTGCCGATGTTGAAGGAAGTACCGACATCAAGGCAAATCACGTGGCAGAAGCAGTTCAGTACAGAAGTCTTGATAAAAAATTCTGGTTTAACAGATAATAAGTAAATAATTTTTTAAGGAGATACAGTTATGGAACATTCAATTGAAATCAAAAAACTTTTCCGCGCAAACGGAGAGTATGACAACAAGGAAATCTTTGTTGCGGGCTGGATTAAAAGTCTGCGCGCATCTAATGTGTTCGGTTTTATCGAACTCAACGACGGTACATTTTTCAAAAATCTTCAGGTTGTGTTTGAAAAAGAGAACATCTCAAACTATGACGAGGTTGCAAAACTCAATATCGGCTCAAGCGTATTTGTACGCGGTACGTTAGTGCCAACACCCGATGCAAAACAACCTTTTGAACTTAAAGCAACCGAGGTTATCATAGAGGGTAAATCCACACCCGATTATCCACTGCAGAACAAACGCCACTCTTTTGAGTATCTGCGCTCTATTGCGCATCTGCGTCCGAGAGCGAACACCTTTAACGCAGTATTCCGTGTGCGTTCCGTTGCGGCTTATGCAATCCACAAATTCTTCCAGGAAAGAGGGTTCGTGTACGTTCACACTCCCATCATAACCGCAAGTGACGCAGAGGGTGCGGGCGAAATGTTCAGAGTTACAACTCTTGATATGGACAATCTTCCTATGGTTGACGGGAAAGTGGACTTTTCACAGGACTTCTTCGGCAAAAGCACAAACTTAACCGTAAGCGGTCAGTTAGAGGCTGAAACACACGCTCTGGCATTCAGAAAAATATACACATTCGGCCCTACTTTCCGTGCAGAGAACTCCAACACCGCACGTCATGCGGCAGAGTTCTGGATGATTGAGCCCGAAATTGCGTTTGCAGATATCGCAGATGATATGGAACTGGCTGAAGATATGATTAAATACGTAATCAACTACTGCCTTGAAAATATTCCGGAAGAGATGAACTTCTTCGGAACATTTGTAGACAAAGGTCTGCTTGAAAGACTTAACAATATTGTAAACAGCGATTTTGCGCACGTTACTTACACAGAAGCGGTTGAACTGCTTAAAAACAGCGGTGAAAAATTTGATTACCCAGTAGAATGGGGCATTGATCTGCAGACAGAACACGAAAGATATTTAACAGAAAAACTGCTTAAAAAACCTGTGTTCGTTACAGATTATCCTAAAGACATAAAGGCATTCTATATGAAACTCAATGATGACGGCAAAACAGTTGCCGCTATGGACTTGCTCGTTCCCGGTGTTGGTGAAATCATTGGCGGAAGCGAAAGAGAAGCAGACTATGACAAACTTTTAAAACGTATAAACGAACTTGGATTAAACCCCAAAGATTACGACTGGTATCTTGATTTGCGTAAATTCGGCAGCACACGTCATGCAGGTTTCGGTCTTGGATTTGAAAGACTTATTATGTATATGACAGGTATGTCAAACATCCGTGACGTACAGTCGTTCTCAAGAACAGTAAACAATGCAGAGTTTTAAAATCTGCAACGAGGTAACAGAATGAAAAAACTTATAAAACCGCTTATATATTTAGTTGTGTCATTTTTAGTTGTGTCGTTTGCATTCCGTCTGGGTTGGCTCATTGGCATGGTTGTTATGCTTGCAGGGTTTGCGTTTCTTGCGTTTGTTTTACGTGCAGACCTTATGAGCACTTATGCGCAAATCACCTACAATAAAGGCGACCACGGCAAGGCGTTTTTGTGGTTTGAGCGTGCACTCAAAACGGGCAAAATGCGTCCGCGCGCACAACTTATTTATGCGTATATGCTTATCCGTGACGGCGTTTTGGATAAAAGTGAACGTTTAATAAACAAAACAATGTTTATGTTCAAAGATAAACTCGGTGACGAATTTTCAAATCCGTCGCATCTTAATTTGTCTATCATAAAATGGAAACGCGGACAGATAACCGAGGCTATTGAGGAGTTGGAAGAAGTATACAACACGGGCTTTCGTTCAACCGTTATGTACGGAACACTCGGTACGTACTATCTTTTAAACGGCCAGTACGCAAAAGCGCTCGAATTCAATAAAGAGGCGTTTGAGTACAACGACACAGACAAAAGTATCCGTGACAATCTTGCTCTCAACTACTATCTGTGCGGCAATATCAATGCGGCAGACGAAATCTATTCCGAACTCATAGAGGAAGAACCCACATTTTTAGAGCCTTACTATAACTACGGAATGGTACTTGAAACACTGGGCGAGTACGAAGCCGCTATGGAAAACTATAAAAAAGCGCTTACCATAACAGTAAAATTCCTTTCCACCGTTACGCATGAACAGGTGCAGGCGGCGATAGACAATCTTGAGCAGAAGATGGAAACCGAGAAAAACGGTGAAGACAAATGAGAACGGTAACAGTAGGCACAAATGACGCAGGACAAAGGCTTGATAAGTTTCTTACCAAGTTTTTAAAGTCGTGCCCGCAGAGTATGATATATAAATATCTTCGTAAAAAACGTATCAAGTTAAACGGCAAAAAAGCAGAGGGCAACGTCAAACTGTGTGAAGGTGACGTACTTGATATGTATATAAATGACGAGTTTTTCGGCGAAGGTTCCGACACCGATACGTCTTTTACAAAAATCAGGCCCGATTTAAACATTGTATACGAAGACGAAAACATTATGCTCATAGACAAAAAAGTGGGTATGATTGTCCACGAGGACGATGGAGAAAAATTTAATACACTTATATCCCACATAAAAGCGTATCTTTACCAAAAAGGTGAGTATAATCCCGATGACGAGCAGTCTTTTGCACCCGCACTTTGCAACCGTATAGACAGAAACACGGGCGGCATAGTGATTGCGGCTAAAAATGCAGCAGCGCTTCGGACTATAAACGAAAAAATCAAATCACGTGAAATTAAAAAGCATTATCTGTGTATGGTTCAGGGGCATATAAAACCTGAATCGGGTACGCTTACGGCATATCTGCAGAAAAACGAAGCGCAGAACAGAGTCTACATCAGCGACACTGCAAAAGACGGATATAAAAAATGCATAACAAAATACAAGACCGTAGGTGCAACCGCTGATGCCTGTTTTTTAGAGATTGACCTTATAACTGGCAGAACGCACCAGATACGTGCACAGATGGCACATATAGGGCATCCGCTTGCAGGCGACGGCAAATACGGAACAAACGAATTCAATAAAAAAGTCGGACTAAAATATCAGGCTTTGTACTCTTATAAAACTGAATTCGCATTCACTGACGAAAATATGCTTTCGTACTTAAACGGCAAATCGTTTGAGGTAGATAAAAACAATATCTCATGGTATAAGAAAGTCTGAAAGGATTGATACAAATGAAAATCCTTATAACTCTGGCAAGTCTGGATATCGGCGGTGCCGAAACACACGTGGCAGAACTTGCAACCGAATTAAAACGCAGAGGGCACGATATAATCGTGGCATCAGGCGGGGGTGTGTATGCAGAGCAACTTGAACAAATCGGCATAAAGCACTACACCGTGCCGCTTGCACGCAGAAAAATAAGCGATATGATTGTATCACGTTCGCTCCTTAAAAAGATTATCCGCACCGAAAAACCCGACATCGTTCACGCACACGCCAGAATTCCTGCATTTATTGTGAGTACACTTCAAAAATGTTGCAATTTTGTGTTCGTAACAACAGTTCACGGTGCGTTTGATACATCATTTATACTGCGCCATCTTTCAGGCTGGGGTGGTAAAACGCTTGCCGTAAGTGAGGATTTGAAAAATTACCTTTTGCAAAATTATGATGTTAAAGAAGAAAACATCTATACAAGTATAAACGGCATAAGCAGTGAAAAATTCAACAAGAATATAAACCCCAGAAAAGTTTTTGATGAGTTCGCACTTTCTGAAAATCCCGACAGAATATGTTATGTCAGCAGACTTTCGGACGGTATATGCTCATCTGCATATATGCTTATAGACGAATTTGAATATATTTCTGAATCTGTTCCTGATGCTGAACTTCTTATAGTCGGCGGCGGCGAGCATTTTGATGCACTTAAAGAAAAGGCTGACGCAGTTAACGACAAACTTGGCAGACGGGCGATAATTTTAACAGGACCACGCACAGATGTGAACGAAGTTATTGCAACATCTTCCGTTTGCGTGGGTGTAAGCCGTGCCATTTTAGAGCCTATGGCTATGGAGCGCCTTTGCATTGTGGCAGGCGATCCGGGGTATATCGGTATTATGACAGAGGACAAACTTGAAACGGCAATTGCGTGCAACTTTACGTGCCGCGGATGTGAAAGCGTCGACAGCCGCAAAATGGCAGACGACATAATCACTCTTTTGAAGATGGACAATAGCGAGGCAGATTCTCTGCGAAAATATGCTGGGGAAGTTGTTTTGAAACATTATTCCATAGATGCAATGGTTTCAGACAATGAGGAAATGTATTTTGATGCTATGCGTGAACTTGGGCACGATGCCGCAATACTTGGTTATTACGGATATGGCAACTGCGGTGACGACGCTCTTTTGCACGCAATATTGAAAGACATTTACGCAATCCGTCCATACTTTTCTCCGACAGTGCTTTCATATAAGCCATTAAAAACCGCACAGGACTATGGTGTGCGTGCAATAAACAGATTTGACATATTTGCCGTACGCAAACTGTTTAATAAAACAAAACTATTCATAGCGGGCGGCGGAAGTCTTATTCAGGACATCACCAGTACAAAATCACTTTTGTACTATCTTTATATAATACGTCTTGCAAAGAAAAAGGGCATTCCCGTTATGCTCTACGGCAACGGAATCGGCCCCATTGGAAAAACGTTAAACAAAAAACTTGCCGCTAAAGTTTTAAATACTGTTGACGTTATAACTCTGCGTGATTACGAATCTTTGCAGTTGCTTGAAACTCTAGGTGTAACTGCTCCAAAAATAAAAATAACGGCAGACCCTGCATTAAGTCTTTCCGTTTCAAATACAGACAATGCAAAATCTGTCCTTGGCAAGTACGGACTTAAAGACGGCGAAAAGTTTTTCTGTCTTTCCGTACGCAAGTGGAAGAATATGGGCGACTGTGCAAAATCTTTTGCTGATATTTGCGAAACCGTTTCAGAAAAATTTGGCTTAACGCCCGTTATAGTACCTATGCAATACTCTAAAGATATGCCAATAAGCCGTGAGATTTACGACCTTGCAAACTGCAGATGCATACTTGTTGACGAAAGCCTTCAGGCAGACGATATCCTTGCCGTGTTAAAACTTTCCGAAGCGGCTGTCACCGTAAGGCTGCACATGCTGATTTTCGGCACACTTGCTGGTGTTCCCGTACTCGGTGTTGACTACGACCCGAAAGTTTCATCGTTCAGCAAGTTTGCAGGGCTTGAAAGATGCCTTACCACAGACGCACTTGCAGACGGAACATATAAAAATATCACTTCCGATTTCTTTTCAAATCTTGATAATATTACAAAAAGTCTTGGCGAAAAATTGCCGTCATTTAAAGATGCGGCACGTGAAAATGCACAGATTGCAGTGGAGTTGATTGAAAATGAACGATAAAAAAATCACCTGGGTACTGCTATTTATCAGCGCTTTGTTTTTGGGGCTGATTTTGTACCTTACCGCAGTGGATTTTCTTTACCGTGACGAGTATTCATCGAGCAACCTGAACGCACGCACACTCGCACGTGAAGAATCGGTTATGCGCGGCACGATTTATGACCGTACGGGCGAAGTGCTTGCATACTCAAAAATAGACGGTGATGTACAGAAACGTTACTATCCGCATATAAAACTGTATTCGCACGTTATAGGGTACTCATCTAAAACTTACGGAAAATCGTTTATTGAAAAGGCATACAACTCATATCTTTTAGGACAGGATAATCTGAATGCCGTATTCAATATCAAAAACCTTATAAAAGGCGAAATGAGTGAGGGTAACGACCTGCATCTTACAATAGACCATAAAACTCAACAACGCGCAAGCAATCTTATGGACCGCTACCGTGGTGCTCTCGTTGCGCTTAATCCCCAAACAGGCGAAGTCATCGCCATGGTCAGCAAGCCAGACTTTAACCCTAACGAAACGTATCTTCACCGCAGTTGGAGTGATTTGAACTCAAACGAGTATTCTCCTTTTTTAAATCGTGCTACTATGGGGCTTTATCCACCCGGTTCAACTTTTAAAACCGTCACAACTGCAATGATGCACGAACAGGGTTTAACCGAAGAGATAATAGATGACCAGGAAGGCAAAACAACTATCGGCGGATACACTCTTGCAAATACCAAAAATGCCGCATACGGCGAAACGGATATAAACAAGGCTTTCACACGGTCAAGCAACGTATATTTTGCCACAATGGGTGCATCAATGAGCAACGATGCCTTTGAAAAGATGGCTGACAAACTTATGTTCAACCGCAAGTTCGGTATGGACTTTCCTTATGCCAAAAGCAAGTTCCAGACATCTAAAATGAGCAACGCCGAACGCGCCGCAACTGCAATCGGTCAGGGAAAAACTCTTATGTCACCTCTGCACCTTGCCATGATAACGGGAGCAATTGTCAATGGCGGAAAAATGATGGAGCCATACGTTGTGGAATCTGTAAAAACTCCTAACGGAACAACAGTTAAAAACCACAGCCAATCATCCGTTTCAAGCCCGTTTTCAAAAGATACGGCAGATTTTATAAAGCAGTTGATGATAGACACAGTTGACCACGGAACAGGTACAAATGCTAAAATATGGGGTATTGAGGTAGGCGGTAAAACAGGTACTGCCGAAAACGAGAAAACAGACGAAAACCCCGAAAAGACGCATGCATTGTTTGTATCTTTCGCATCAGATGAAGATGACAGCATTGCCGTTGCCGTTATTCTTGAATACGCAGGTTCAACTGGCGGAAGTATTGCCGCCCCGATTGCCAGAGAAGTTATGCGCACGTATTTAAGAAAATAATTATATGGAATATATGAAACCCCCTCTCTTATTGGGAAAGAGAGGGGGTTTGTATACATTAGTTTTTCTCCATAACATCCTGCAGGAAATATCCTTTATATCCGTTATCTGCACACCATTTGCATGCAGTTAAAACGATTTCTTTGAATTCAGGAATATACGCCATATAATCTTTATGGAAATACTGTTCATGAATCATAATCTCCACGCATCCGTATGTGTGGGAATTTGATTTTACTTCTTCAAGTTTTGGAACAATTTCTTCCAGAGGATAAGAATTTAACACAAGGTCAATTTTTCCGTAAAGAATATCTTCTTCTGTATCCATCCAGAAATCTCGATTATGCAGATATTCAACAAAATCCTTCGGATAAAAATAACTTACAAGCGGCCTGCCGTCCTCTCTTATATCGAAATATCCGAAAGCACCGCGAAGACCCAAATTACTCATGGCACGCATTCCGTCCAATGTGCATTCGCCCCAGTGAATAGTGGTGTTGTGGGTGGAGAGTGTTTCTTCACCTGCAAAGCGGATAACCTCGCGGTAAATATTTTGGGCATCTTCAGATATTGTTTTCATATCTGTGTTAAGATACGGCATACAGGTCTGGGGTTCTTTTGCATGGAATGAAAGACGCAACCAGTCTGAATTTGCAATAAATTCGTCTTTGAACTTATCTGTCATCATAGAAAGATTAAAATACTGTCTTGTATTATCAGTAAAATCTTCTGTCGTTTCGTCAAACTCCCAGTGTATGTTAAGCTGTACATTTGCGCCATACTTGTCATGCGCTTCTTTATACATTGCAAGATACGGATTTTCAAAAATAGATTTATATGTATCTTTATTATCGTTTATATCCTGCAAAAACAAAATGTTGTCATCAGATGACAGACGATAAATTTCTGTGGAATTTATAAGTTTGTACACAACAATTTTTTCTTCATTTCCGTTTTCATCTTTGGCAACGAGGTTTGTACGATAGCCTGAAATAGGGATTTCTGCTTCAAAGCACTCGCCGTTGTAGAATGCGGGAATCTGGTTAATTTCTATTTTGCTGTTTTTATCAGCCTGCACCTTGACTTTAACAAAAAGCACACCGTCTTTTTCAGTTCCGTCAAACTTATTAAGACAATCTCCGTCGAGAGGAAACGCAAAACGGATTTTGCTTCCATATCTGTAGTAATCTCTCATAGCCTGAACTCCTTATAAATTTATGTTATTTTAAGTATAGACTTCGTGACGTTTGTTGTCAATACAATATCGTGCAATCCTTTTCAAATATCAATACACCTAAAATTAAAGGTCACAGTATAATTTACCGTGACCTTTAATGAAATTTATTACAGAATTGAAATCTGGTCTTTGCAAAGTGAGCAGATTTTTTTGTTTTTGAAATCAAAAAGATTGTCTGAACTTCCACAGAACACACATTTTTCTTCGTATTCTTTAAGTATAATGCCATCACCGTCAACAAATATCTGCATAGCAGCTTTAACCGGTAATGACAACATTTTACGGACTTCCATCGGAATAACTGTTCTTCCAAGAGAATCGACTGGTCTAACCACACTTGTTGCAGGATGCACAGCATCTTCTATATATTTTTTGCAAACTATTTTGTTGTCAGTTACATAAATCTCTACTTTATCACCATGAACAATATCGAGAATTCTCCTTATTTCAATAGGAAACACCAATCTGCCTAAATCATCAATTCTACGGACTATTCCGGTTGCTTTCATCACATAACCTCCAATTATTGTATTTTACGATTATATTCTACCAAATATTGTAAAATATTACAATGGCAAATTTTTACAAAAATAACGACAGTTTTTGTAGAATATTATCCAAATATTTCCAAAAAGGCAGAAAAAAGCTGCCACTTTTGTGACAGCCATAAATTCTTCCTAATGCTCTATGTGATTAAAGACCCAACAATTTTTTTGCGGTTGCGTTAACAGCACCGCCGTCGGCTCTGCCGGTAACTTTCGGCATAACGTCAGCCATAATCTTGCCCATATCTTTCATAGTAGTTGCGCCGATTCTGTCGATTGCATCTTTAACAATCCCGTCTAATTCCTCTTGAGTTAATTGGGAAGGAAGATACCCAGTTAATACTTCTATCTCTTTTTTAAGTTCTGCAATCAAATCTTCGCGACCGCTTTTTTCATAATCAGGCAAAACATCTTTACGTTTTTTAGCCTCTTTTGCAATAACACCGATAATGCCGTCATCATCTAAAGTAACCTTAGAATCTTTTTCCACCTGCAGCACAGCAGCGCGGATACTCTGAACAGCATTTTTACGGATAAAGTCTTTATCTTTCATAGACGCTTTTAAATCCTGTGCAAGTTGTTCTTTCAAACTCATTGCGTTGCACCTTCTTAAAAAACAATATTATTTATAAGACCTTTTTCTTGCAGCTTCTGATTTTTTCTTACGTTTTACGCTGGGTTTCTCATAGTGTTCTCTCTTTCTGAGTTCTGATAAAACACCGGCCTTTGCACACTGACGTTTAAATCTACGAAGCGCACTATCTAAAGACTCATTGTCCTTAATTCTGATTTCTGACACAAAAATCCCTCCCTCCGAATTGCAATTAGCGGAAAAACCGCTTCCAATGGGAATAGACAAAATTGCACTTTATAATTATACTATGAATTGAAGTCAATGTCAACACTTATTTGAAATTTAATAAATAATTATAATTATCATAAATTTGCAAGGGGCGATGCCTACATCCCCCTACGAAAAAGCATTATATTAAACGATTATCAAAAAACCGCAAAAATAGCCCATAATCCTGACGGATATGGGCTATTTATAACTCTGAAATTCGCAAAAAAGACAATTTTTAGGACAATACTTCCTTGTCAACCTCGACCTTTCAGTGCGGTTTTTAAAATCTTATTTAAGCAGAGCCAATTCTGTTTCTTTATCAAACAAGTGGATTTTATTAGCGTCAAATACAACTTTGATATCGTCGCCGTGTTTAGCAGTGCTTCTGGGGTTAACTCTTGCTGTGAAGGGAACTCCGCCGATTTTGAGGTACAGATATGTTTCAGCACCCATCATTTCGGTGAGGTCTACGTGAGCATCGAGGTTACTTTCGGGGTAAGAAGAAAGAATTGCTTCTTCGTCATGAATATCTTCAGGACGGATACCGAGAACAACAGTTTTACCAATGATGCCAGCTGCTTCAATCTGAGCAGTTTTGCCTTCGGGCATTTTAACGTTGATGCCATCACCTTTTAAGTAGATAGCGTCACCATCTTTTTCAACAGTAACATCTGCAAAGTTCATCTGGGGGCTACCGATAAAGCCTGCAACGAACATATTTACAGGATTTGAGTACAGGTTAGCAGGAGTATCAATCTGCTGAACAAAACCGTCTTTCATAACGATAATTCTTGTACCCATTGTCATAGCTTCTGTCTGGTCATGAGTAACGTAGATAAAGGTTGTCTGCAATCTCTTATGCAGTTTACCGATTTCTGTTCTCATCTGTACACGCAATTTAGCGTCCAGGTTAGAGAGCGGTTCGTCCATAAGGAATACTTTAGGTTCACGAACGATAGCACGACCGAGAGCAACACGCTGTCTCTGACCACCGGAGAGAGCCTTCGGTTTTCTGTCAAGCAAGTGCTCAATGTCGAGGATTTTAGCCGCTTCGTTAACGCGTCTTTTGATTTCATCTTTAGGTGTTTTTCTGAGTTTAAGACCGAAAGCCATATTCTCAAAAACTGTCATGTGAGGATACAAAGCATAGTTCTGGAAAACCATTGCGATATCTCTGTCTTTAGGTGCTTTATCGTTAACTACTTCGCCATCGATATAAAGTTCACCTTCAGAGATTTCCTCAAGACCTGCAATCATACGCAGTGTAGTTGATTTACCGCAACCGGAAGGACCAACGAGTACGACGAACTCTTTATCTTCGATATCGAGAGTGAAGTCAGATACTGCTGTTACGCCGCCTGCGTATCTTTTGTAAATGTGATCTAATTTTAACCCTGCCATTTGATTTACCTCCTATATGTGTTAAAACATAATCAAACTATTTTATCATACACTAATAATAGCACATCCTATAAATATATGCCAGTAGTTAAATGCACAAAATAATTTTTCATTCTTTAGTAACATTCGACAAAATGAGAAAAACCTAATATTTTCAAGGGTTTCCACAAGGTGTTTTTGTTTATATTCAATCTAAACAAGCCTTACTTTTTCAATTTTCTTTGGTTGATTTGTATATTGGAAATTTTTAGATTTCTTTCATAGAAAGGGAAATTCTTTTTTTGTTCAGATCAACACCGATAACTTTTACTTTAACAACATCGCCTACGTTTACAACTTCCATAGGATGTCTTACGTATTTGTCGCTCAGTTGTGATATGTGCACAAGTCCGTCCTGGTGCACGCCGATATCGACAAACGCACCGAAATCAATTACGTTTCTTACTGTTCCGGTTAAAATCATTCCTTCTTTAAGGTCTTCCATACCCATAATGTCGGTTGAAAGCACGGGCGATGCAAGGTCTTCACGTATATCTCTGCCGGGGCGTGCAAGCGAATCTGCTATGTCAATCACAGTCGGCTCACCAACATTGTTGCTTTCGCAAAATGCTTTCAGGTCAAAGTTTTTCATTCTGTCTTTGATGTCGGCAAAACTGTCGTCTTTTCCGCCGTAACCGAGCGCTGATATAAGTTTTTCCGCAACTTCGTATGATTCAGGGTGGACAGATGTGTTGTCAAACATCTCGTCACCGCCTGCAATACGCAGAAATCCTGCGCACTGAACGTATGCTTTCGGTCCTAGTTTGCCCACCTTGAGCAGTTGACTGCGTTTTTTGAATTTACCGTTTTCTTCACGGTATTTTACTATATTCTTGGCAACAGTTCCGCTTATGCCTGAAATATACGATAACAGTGCGGCACCGGCTGTGTTAAGGTCTACACCTACTGCATTTACGCAATCCTCTACAACTCCGCCGAGCGACTCTCCCAGACGTTTCTGGTTCATATCGTGCTGATACTGGCCTACACCGATTGATTTTGGGTCGATTTTAACAAGTTCGGAAAGTGGATCCTGAATTCTGCGTGCAATTGATGCTGCGCTGCGTTGTTCAACCGTGAAATCAGGGAACTCCTCTGCACCGAGGTCAGACGCCGAATAAACCGATGCTCCTGCTTCATTTACAATTGCGTACTTAACATCTCTGCCTGCGGATTTTATTACATCGGCAACGAAAATCTCGCTCTCTCTTGACGCAGTTCCGTTTCCAATTGCAATCAAGTCTACTTTATATTTATCGATAAGGCTTAAAACATACTGCTTGGATTTCACTTTATCATGATGCTCAAGAGTGCAGTAAATTATTCCTGTATCGCACACTTTTCCGGTTTCGTCAACTACTGCAACCTTGCAACCTGTGCGGTAGCCAGGGTCAATGCCGAGAACAGTTTTTCCACGTACGGGTGGCTGAAGAAGCAAATTGTGAAGATTTTTTGAAAACAGAACTATCGCCGCTTCCCCTGCGCGTTCGGTAAGGTTGGAACGCAACTCTCGCTCAATAGACGGAGCAATGAGGCGGTTGTAACTGTCTGTTACTGCGTCTGTAACATAATTTTTGAATATGTTTTCGGGAACTGCCTGCTCGTGCAGATATGCAAGTATGCGTTCTGTGTCGGCATCTATACGCACCTTTAAAAATTCTTCTCTCTCGCCTCTGTCTATGGCAAGCACACGATGATTTGCTATTTTTAAAAGGCTTTCGCTGAATTCATAGTACATCTCATAAACTTTGCCTTCTTCTCCCTCACCGCTTGTTGATATTATGCCCGTCTTTAGTGAAATATCATAAATCTTTTTGCGGTAATCTGCGTTGTCCGAAACATTTTCCGCTATTATATCCATGGCGCCCAAAGCAGCATCTTCTATTGTAAGAACCTCTTTTTCGGGGTTTATGAACTGTGCAAAAATCTCCTCGCAATTGCCGTCTGCTTCGGGATTGAGCATAATCTCAGCCAGAGGTTCAAGCCCTTTTTCCTTTGCAATGGTTGCACGTGTGCGGCGCTTTTGCTTGTACGGACGGTAAAGGTCCTCAACTTCACGCAGAATTTCGGCAGCATTGATTTTTTCTTTTAACTCATCAGTGAGTTTACCCTGTGCTTCTATAAGGCGGCAAACCTCTTCCTTGCGTGCCTCAAGATTGCGCAAATAAGTTAAACGGTCATTGAATGTACGCAGTATTCCGTCGTCAAGACCGCCTGTGACTTCCTTTCGATAACGTGCGATAAACGGAATGGTATTGTCCTCGTCAATCAGTTTGATGGTGTTTTCCGCCTGCTCAATTTTTATGGATAATTCTGCGGCAAGTTTTTCTGCAATGTTCATTGTGTAATCCCTTTCGTTTGTAATAAATTTATAGGGGCGTTTTTTGACCGCCCCCATTGTTATTCTTCGTCATACATTTTCATAGTATCGCAAATAACGTCAAAACTGTTGCAATGTCCGTTTTTAACGTATATATAAGATGTTGTCATTCCGCTTATCAGGCAACTCTTGATGTCAAGACCGCCTAAAAGACCTGCACAGAATCCGGAATTGAAATTATCTCCGCCGCCGGTGGTCTTTTTAGGATTTTCGCACAGGATTCCCTGAACTTCTATCTCGCCGCCGTCAAATACTGCAGCCGAACTGTCTACGGGGTGGATAACAACTGTGCCTATGCCTGAAAATTCCTTGATTGCCTTTGCTATATGCAATGAGCCGACATATTCACCCTCACAAAGAATAGAGTGCATAACCATTGCCTCACTCTTGTTAAGACCAAGATATGTAGGCGCATATTCGCTGTATCTGCCGAACATCTTAAGCGCTGCCTTGATTTCCTCCGGCTTACGTTTAGCGCAATCAGCAATATCAATGTAAATCTTTCTGTCCTTTTTGCTGAGTCTGGGCATTATAACCTCAAGGAACTTTTCATATACCTCGTGGAAATGCACCAGATAACTCCAGTTAACAAGTGTGATGATGTCAGCATCATCAAAATATGCAACCATTTCATCCACACTTACACGTGAAATGATATCATTCCATGTCAGACGGTTGATATCCTGAATATCGCTCATAATAACCTTGCCGTCGCCAAATTCAAATACGTATGAATAACCCGGCTCGCCAACGGTTATAGTTTTGCAGTTTTCGTTAAGGTTAAATACGGGGTTTTTCTCGGGATAACCCATCGCACCGATACAGGTTACATTAACACCCATATTTGCAAGTCCGTTTGCACAGTGCGGACCGCAACCGCCAAAATCTGTTGCAGTAACATCCAACTCCACATTACCGCTTCTTCCGGCAAGGCTTACGATTTTCTCACCGAAAGTATCAATAGTTGGGAAATGTGTGCAGGTGTTTTCGTCTGCACGGGTTTTTATTGGACGGATAACCTTGTCCACAAAGCCGTCAAAACCAATACATACTTTTTTGCTCTGTATTGTTGATTTTGCAGCAGCAAATTGTTCAGAGTATTTCATATTATGTATACCTCCAGAGAGTTCATTTTTACTAATTGTACCACATTCTTTTATTTTTTTCAATAACGTTTATGAATTTTAAAAAGCGGTCTTGCGACCGCTTTTTAAATTATTCTTTTGAGTCTGCGATTATTTTGTCATAAAGGTTTCTGGGTGTTTCTTCATAGTGGTCGAATTCAAAATCGAAACTGCCGCGTCCATTTGTGATGGCACGCAAATCGGTTGCGTAGCCCGTCATTTCAGATACGGGTACTTCTGCAACAACCTCAGTGATGTCGCCATCAAGCGGATTCATACCTAAAATTCTGCCTCGACGTTTGTTTATGTCACCAACGATATCACCGGTATACGCATTTTTTGCAACTGCTTTCAGCATACCGATAGGCTCAAGCAGAATCGGGTCTGCCTGTGCAAGACCTGTTTTGTATGCAATTGATGCGGCTGTTTTGAACGCCATTTCGGAAGAGTCTACGGGGTGATATGAACCATCGAGCAAAGTGGCTTTCAAGTTAACCATCGGATAACCTGCTATAACGCCCTGCTTCATACATTCCTGCAAACCTTTTTCTACGGCGGGGAAGTAGTTCTTCGGAACGCTTCCGCCAAATACTTTTTCTTCAAATACTAAACCGTCGCTTTCGCAAGGTTCAAACTCAATCCATACGTGACCGTACTGACCGTGACCTCCTGATTGTTTCTTGTGTTTGCCTTCAACTTTAACCTTTTTCTTGATAGCCTCACGGTAAGCAATTTTCGGAGCAATAAGGTCTACGCCCACACCGAATTTGCTGAGCAATTTGCTTGTGATAATTGCCAGATGCTGATCACCTGTACCGGATATAACTGTCTGCTTTGTTTCTTTGTTGTTTTCAACTTTGAATGTGGGGTCTTCTTCCATAAGTTTTGCAAGACCGGCACTGATTTTTTCCTCATCACCCTTTGCTTTCGGAACAATTGCCATTGAAAGAACGGGTTTGGGGAATTTGATTTCAGATGCTTTGAGCACTTTTTTAGGACTGCAAAGTGTGTCACCGGTGTCAGTGCACGCAAGTTTTGTGGTTGCACCAATATCGCCTGCTGCAAGAGAGTCTACCTCTGTCTGCTTTTTGCCGCAGAGAGTGTAGAGTTTTGCAATTTTTTCGTTTTCGCCTTTATTTGCGTTCAAGAGAGTATCGTCTTTTTTAACAGTACCGGAAAGCACTTTGAAAACAGACATCTTTCCAACGTAGTTATCTACAACGGTTTTGAAAACCTGCAGACATACAGGCTCACCGCCGTCAACTTTAACTTGAACAGTTTCACCTGATGCATCTGTGCATACGGGTGGCTCTGCCTCGTCGGGAGAGGGCATATATTCGTACATAAGGTGGATAAGACGGTGAATACCTATCTGCTCTGTGGCACTTCCGCAGATTACCGGCACAAGCGAACCGTCTTTGATACCGTGTTTTATTGAAACGCGGATTTCTTCGTCAGTAAACTGCTCGCCGTTAAAGTATTTTTCCATCATTTCTTCGCTTACTTCTGCAACTGCTTCCAAAAGCATATCTCTGCTCTCGTTTGCAAGTCCCATCATGGAGTCAGGGATATCTTTATAAACCGGCTCTTTATCAGTAAAATCTTTCTGTTGCATTGTAACTATATCTATATAACCAGTAAATTTGTCGCCGTCTTTAATCGGATATGTAAACGGGGCAACAGATTTACCGAAAGTTTCTTTAAGTTGGCGGATAACACCGTCATAGTCGGATTTAGGGCTGTCAGTTTTGTTTACAAAGAATACAACAGGAAGCCCCTGCTTTTTAGCCATTTCCCAAGCCTGCTCTGTACCTGCTGAAACACCCGATTTACCGCTGACAACTATAACAGCACCGTCTGCTGCAGTTGTTGCCTGAATCTGCTCACCCACGAAATCGAAATATCCGGGAGAGTCAATAAGGTTGATTTTGTGGTCTTTCCACATAATCGGAATAACGGAAGAGTTGATGGAAGTCTGTCTTTTAATCTCTTCACTATCGTAGTCAGACACGGTATTGCCATCCATGATATTTCCTTTGCGTTCTATTGCCTTTGTTTCAAAAAGCATAGCCTCACAAAGCGTTGTTTTACCGGCGTTGCCGTGTGAGAGCAAGCATACGTTTTTAATTTTGTCGGTACTTATCATGTTAAATTCCTCCTTTAAATTGTGTGATACATAGTATGTATATGCGAAAAATCGCTGATAAACAATTATAAAATTAACGCATATACGTAATATTTTCTTTCTTTTTTTTTAAAATCCTTTTTTAAATTGCATATCTGCATAACGAAATATACGTCGTTTTTATGTGCACTTTTCACAAAAAGAACCGAATTGACACGCTTTTAACAAGCAAACATAACAAATAAGAATACCGCAAACCTATATGGTATGCGGTTTTTAAACGTCGACCTATGGAGGAATTGGAGTACAAATTACAGCGAAGGCGTTACTGCTTAAACGTAAAACGGCGCGGTTTTATTTTCTTATTACAAATATAGCGCCGTTTTAGCACAATCAGGAATGAGTTTCCGTTTTGTGCGGCGGTTAAAAGCAGAAACGCTGAGCGTTTAATTTGTCCAATTCTGTAATCAGTCGACTAAGGGGTTCAAGGGGATATTTCCCCTTGTATAAAAAATAAATTTCTTGTATTTTTTAAAATATTGTGTTATACTATGTTTGCGAAGTAAATTCAATATTTTTCAAGGAGTATCTTTTTTTACGGGTATTTTATACCCTTTTTTAACTCAATATATCTACGTGTTTGTTAAAAACACAAATTCCGCAAGATATATTGAGTAGATACTGCCTTTATATTGAGTTTATTTCGCAAATAAATCGGAGTTTGTGTTTTTAGTGCATCGGCTTCGGTTGGTGCACTTTTTTAATTTAAAAAACCCTTTTATACGTACTTTTATGACTAAAAGTACCAAAAGTCCCGGGGGTTCGGATTCCCCCGGACCCCTAAAACCGCTTAGGGTTTCACCCTAAGAACCCTTTTGGGATAGTGCAAAAAACAAAGATACCGCAAATCTACATGGTATGCGGTTTTAAACGTCGACCTATGGAAGAATTGAAGTACAAATTACAGCGAAGGCGTTACTGCTTAAGCGTAAAACGGCGCGGTTTTATTTTCTTATTACAAATATAGCGCCGTTTTAGCACAATCAGGAATGAGTTTCCGTTTTGTGCGGCGGTTAAAAGCAGAAACGCTGAGCGTTTAATTTGTCCAATTCTGTAATCAGTCGACTTGGGGGTTACAAAAGGGGGAATCCCCCTTTGTATAAAAATAAAAACCTCTTGTTTATAAAAACAAAAGGTTTACCGTTTTTTGAACTCTTCTCCATTGATAAGATAATCTATAGAAACATTGAAATATTCAGAAAGTTTATTTAAGACATCAAAACTTGGTTGACGTTTTCCATTCTCATAATTTGCAAGTGCTTCTCTGGATATATGCAAGTCCATAGACACTTTTACCTGTGTTAAATTCCGCTGTTTTCTTAATTCTTTTAGTGCTTTCACAAAATCACCTCTTGATATTATTGTAACAATTTGTCACAATAATAATGTTTCAAAACGAAACAAATACTTTTATGGAGATGTTTTATATGAAAAAATCAGTTAAAATCCTATTACTTGCACTTATGTGCTTAATCTCTTGGTATGGCGGGTATCTGCATGCCACAAACGACTTGCCACCAGTTGAAACATTATACGTATCCAACGAACCAGAATCATTTGATTTGGACGATACCCTTGCTGACCATACTGATGACTTCTTCACCGCTTATACTGAATATACTAACAAAGAACAAATCCCTAGCGATATGCACGAATCTGCTACCGAGCCTGTTTACGTAACATACACAGGTAAAAAATATCATACATACGGTTGCCGTTATCTTAATAAAAGTTGCATAGAAACCACTCTGGACGATGCAAACAACTTCTATGAACCCTGTTCACGATGCCATCCACCAAGATAAAAAAAAAGAAAAAGGCTTATCGCTTTTACAGCGACAAGCCTTTTGTTTTTTAGGGTGAAACGTTGATTATTTAAGTTCAACAGTTGCGCCTGCTTCTTCAAGAGCAGCTTTCATTTTTTCTGCTTCGTCTTTAGCAACGCCTTCTTTAATGTTGCTGGGAGCACCGTCAACTAAGTCTTTTGCTTCTTTAAGACCAAGACCTGTTAACTCTCTAACTGCTTTAACAACTTTAAGTTTAGCATCGCCTGCGTTAGCGAGAACTACTGTGAAGTCTGTTTTTTCTTCAGCAGCAGCGCCTGCTTCAGCTGCTACGCCCATAACTGCTACGGGAGCAGCTGCACTTACGCCGAACTCTTCTTCCATAGCTTTTACGAGTTCAGCAACTTCTAATAATTTAAGTTCTTTGATTTCTGCAATGATTGATTCAATACTCATTTTATTAACCTCCTGTTAAAAAATTTTATTATTCTTCAGTTTTTTCTTCAGCAACTTCTTCAGCTGCGGGAGTTTCTACTGCTGCTTCTTCAGCAACAGGTGCTTCCTCTGCAGGTGCAGCAACTTCTGCTGTTTCTTCTGCAGCGGGTGCATCTTTAACGATATCAGCGGGCTCTACGCCGTTATCAACGAGTGCCTGCAATGTACGTACCAAGTTAGATACGGGCGCGTTAAGGCTACCCATGATTTTAGCAATAAGAGTTTCTCTTGAGGGTGTGCTAGCCAGAGTTTTAACTTCGTCAAGGCTAATTACTTTACCATCGAGGAAACCTGCTTTAATCTCAACCTTGTCGTTACCTTTAGCAAAATCAGAAATGATTTTTGCGGGAGCAACGGGGTCAGAATCACTGATGGCCAGTGATGTGGGACCGTGCAAAATGCCGTCGAGTTCGTCAAGACCTACCTCTTTAGCAGCAAATCTTGTGAGAGTGTTTTTTACAACTGTGTATTCAACACCTGCTTCACGGAATTTTCTGCGGAGTTCTGTATCTTCACTAACTGTCAAGCCACGGTAGTCAACCAGTACGCCTGCCTGTGCGTTCTTCAATTTTTCAATCAAATCTGCAACAGCAGTCTTTTTCTGTTCTAAAACTTTTGCGCTTGGCATTGTTTCACCTCCTAAAAATTCATGCGTGGCGGTTTAGCCGCCGGGCGAACAAGCATATCCGCCGTCACCATATAAAATGGCGTCCAAAGAAAAAAGGTTCCTTGTAAAAGACACAAGGAACCCTAAAAAAGCATAATCAAATATGTTTAAGTTCCTCGGCAGGGTTTACAAAAGCGATGCTTTCAACCTGCTGTCTTTGGACAACGTATATACTCTATCATAAATTTTTGCGTTTGTCAAGATAAAATTAAGATAATTTACCTGTATTGAGTTTAATACCGGGGCCCATTGTTGAAGCAACGGCTACACTCTTAAGGTACTGACCTTTTGCAGCAGCGGGTTTTGCTTTGATAATAGCACCCATAAGTGCGTTAAAGTTGTCAGCAAGTTTTTCTGCTCCGAAAGATTTTTTACCGATGGGGCAGTGGATAATGTTTGTTTTATCCAAACGATACTCAATTTTACCTGCTTTGATATCAGCAATAGCTTTAGCAACGTCGGGAGTTACTGTGCCTGCTTTGGGGTTAGGCATAAGGCCTTTAGGACCTAAAACTCTACCGATACGGCCAACCAGACCCATCATATCGGGGGTTGCTACTACTACATCGAAATCGAACCAGTTTTCGTTCTGAATTTTAGCAACGAGTTCTTCGCCGCCTGCGTAATCAGCGCCTGCTTCTTCAGCGATTTTAACGTTATCGCCTTTGCAGAATACGAGTACACGTACAGATTTACCTGTACCGTGAGGCAGTACGATAGCACCGCGAACCTGCTGATCAGCGTGTCTTGAGTCAACGCCGAGTTTTACGTGAACTTCAATAGTTTCGTCAAACTTTGCCTTTGCTGTTTTAACAACAAGGTCAAGCGCTTCGTCAAGTTCATAAAGTTTAGATTTTTCGATAAGCTTTGCGCTATCTAAATAATTCTTTCCTTTTTTCAACTTTCTTTTCCTCCTTTGTGGTTACACGGAATTTTCTATAATGAAATTCCTCCCACGAATTTGCGTGTCTGCCGCCTTTGGCGGAAACACTGTGTTACCAATTAGTCTTCTACAACAACACCCATACTTCTTGCAGTACCTGCAATCATGCTCATAGCAGCTTCAACACTTGCTGCGTTGAGGTCAGGCATTTTCTGTTCAGCGATCTGCTTAACAGCCTCTTTGCTGATAGTAGCGACTTTTGTTTTGTTCGGTACGCCCGAACCGCTCTGAATTTTGCAAGCCTTTTTAATCAATACAGCTGCGGGGGGAGTTTTTGTGATGAAAGAGAAGGATCTGTCCTGATATACGGTGATTACAACCGGAATTACAAGACCAGCATCCTTAGCAGTTTTCTCATTGAACTCTTTACAGAACTGCATGATATTTACACCGTGCTGACCTAATGCAGGACCAACTGGTGGTGCAGGAGTGGCTTTGCCTGCTTCAATCTGAAGCTTAATAAAACCCATTACTTTCTGTGCCATTTGGAAACACCTCCTTAAGCACACAAGACTCGAGCCCAGTATGCCTTAAACTTGATAAATCCGCACACTTTTAATTTGTCGTCCTCGAAAGGCGTCAGCCTATCTTCGTCCTCCGCATTAAAATTGCATCAAATTTCTCTGCGTTTAAGGTCGAAGAGTTTAAAAACAAGAAATTTTGATATAATACAAAGAAAATTCAAGAATAATACTGGCGTATATTCGCAGGGTTTTCTGAAGTATTATGCGGAATTTCTATTTTTAAACCTTGCTGAGTTCGACTCTTGTGTGCTTTTACATGATGTGGTCAAACAGACGTAATACGTCCTCCCACTATAACAAGCGGAACCGCTTATTAAACTAATTTAATAAATACAGGGTCTACCTCGACGGCAGTAACCTGTCCGAACACATTGAGTGAAACCTTAACAGTTTTGTGTTCTTCGTCAATCTCGACAATATTGCCGACCTGACCTTCAAACGCACCGCCGCTGATTTTGACGGTGTCGCCGATATTGAATTCGGATTTGCTCTCCTCGGTAATGAGGCCCATGGAAGCAACCTCTGCTTCAGTTAAGGGAATCGGCTTGGTTGTTGTGCCTACAAAACCTGTTATACCCGTAGTATTACGAACTACGTACCAGGTATCGTCGGTCATAACCATTTTAATCAGAACATATCCCGGAAAAATTTTTCTTGTAACGGTTTTTTCTTTACCGTTCTTTTCCTCAACAACATCTTCTGTGGGCACCAACACATCTAAAATATAATCTTCAAGATGGCGGTTTTCCACGATTTTTTCTATGTTTGTTTTAACTTTATTCTCGTATCCGGAATAAGTGTGCACAACATACCATTTCGCGTTATTAGCCATATTATGAAGTTCTCCTCTCGTTCTTCCTGGCGGTTAGGTACTCCGGTTTAATTATTTAATAAACTGGAAGATACCGAACTGGAAGATTGCGTCAAGTATCCAGATGATAATACCGATGATAAGAACTGCGGCGATAACAACGATGGTGTTGTTTACAACCTGCTTGCGTGAGGGCCAAACAACCTTTTTCATTTCAGACTTTGCTTCTCTTATATATTTAGCAATAGCCTTAAAGGGGTTTTTGCTCTTTTTAGCAGCATTTGCTTCTGCCATACTGTTCACCTCTCTGACAAATCTTTGTTTACCTTATATATAGGTACAAAAGATTATTATTTTGTTTCTTTGTGCATTGTGTGCTCACGACAGAAACGGCAATATTTGTTCATTTCCAATCTGTCGGGATTGTTTTTCTTATTCTTCATGGTGTCGTAGTTTCTCTGTTTGCATTTGCTGCAAGCGAGTGTGATTTTTACTCTCATTGCTGTGCACCTCCTTAAGCGAATAACATAGTATTTATAACTATATTTATTTTTGCATTTTATTTTTTGCAACACAAAAAAAACCGATAATCGGCTTATATACTATAACACACCTATCAGGCATTGTCAAGAGTTATTTTTAAATTTTTTTCTTCTTTATATAATATATAGTTGATTTTTGCTTTTGTTTGTGATAAAATAATGTTTCAAAACACGAATTTGTTTACATTACTATAAAAAAGGATTGATTATATGACTGATTTCAAACAACAGGAAATTGAACATCTGTACAGTACCGTTCTGGAAACGTACAGCATACCTTCGGAAAACTACAGCAGATACGAAGTTAAAAGGGGTCTTCGTAATTTAGACGGCTCTGGTGTTCTGGCGGGCCTTACCAAAGTGAGTGAGGTTCACGGATATATCGTTTCTGAGGACGAAAAGCACCCTGTTGACGGAACTCTGGCTTACCGCGGTTATGATATTGCCGACCTCGTTGAAAACTGCAACGTCAACGGCAGATACCGTTTTGAGCAGATTTGCTTTTTGTTGCTTGAGGGCAAATTGCCTGATTCTGAAGACGAATTTTCACAGTTCCTTGATTTTTTAAAGGAAAGCAGCGAGTTGCCTCCGTCTTTTACAGAGGATATGATTTTAAAACAACCCAGCCACGATATTATGAATAAACTGGCACGTTCTGTCCTGACTCTCTATTCTTACGACTCAAATCCCGACAGTTGCGATATTAAAAATATTCTGCGTCAGTCCGTTCAGTTGATTGCACAGATGCCCATACTCGGTGCTTACGCATACCGTGCTAAACGCCATTATTTTGATAACTCCAGTCTTATTCTGCATCAGCCGAAAAGGGAATTTTCAATTGCAGAAAATCTGCTCCGTATGTTACGTTCAAATAAAACTTTTGATCCGGCCGAAGCGGAAATACTTGACCTTGCCCTTATGCTCCACGCAGAGCACGGCGGCGGTAATAACTCTACATTTACATGCCGTGTGCTTTCTTCGTCAGGAACTGATACTTACGGTGCAATTGCCGCTGCTATCAGTTCATTGAAAGGTCCCCGTCACGGCGGTGCAAACGCAAAAGTAATAAAGATGTTTGAACATATCAAAGCAAATGTAAACGACTGGGCAGACGAACAGGAAGTTTACGAATATCTTACCAAGATAGTCCGCAAAGAAGCGTTTGACAACTCTGGGCTTATCTATGGTATGGGCCACGCTGTATACACACTTTCCGATCCGCGTGCAACCATATTGAAAGAAAAGGCAAGAATTCTTGCAGAAAAAACAGGCAATATTGAAGAGTTCCATCTTTATGAACTGGTTGAACGTCTTGGTAAGGAAGTTTTAAAAGCAGAAAAAGATCCAACAAAAGTTGTTTGTGCGAACGTGGATTTCTACTCCGGATTCGTTTACAAAATGCTTAATATTCCGCCTGAAATGTTCACACCTATATTTGCTATGGCTCGTGTTGCCGGCTGGTGTGCACACAGAATTGAAGAAGTTATCTCCGGTGGAAGAATTATCCGTCCCGCATATAAGGCTATATGCAGAAACGGCTCAAGAAAAGTTAGTGAGTAATATAAAAAAAGGACACATACCGTGTCCTTTTTTATATCTGTATATTATCTTCCTTTTAAACCCGTTTCCAGCGGTTTTTTTAGTATCTTAACAAAAAATTTAACCACTACACCCGTAAGTGCTGCAACAATCAGCGTACCCTCGCGGATTCCATAAACTTCACCGCTGAAAAGGATTATGGAAACGAGTGCCGAAAACGCAACGTAACACACGTCAAACACAATCTTTATCGTACCGAAACTTATATTGAACTTTTGTGATAAAATCTGTACAACCGACTCGCCTGCGTTCATTATTACGCTTGCAGTTACAGCAAGTGTTATCCCCAGTCCTAACACAACAGAACCAGTTACAACCATAACAATCTGCATTACGTACGTATTTACAGGGATACTGCTTACTATAACAAGCCCCAAATCTGTAAAATAGCCGAAAACTGCCGCAAGCGGAATCTGCAGAAGTTGTATCGGTCGGAACTGTCTGCGAAGAATTGCCTTTTGCAACAGAACAAGCATAAAGTTTGTAACAACAAGCCACACGCCGATTGATATGCTGTCAAAACGTATATTAAGCACGTTTGCAAGCGACGATATAGGCGAAACACCCAGACCCCCGATTTTTGTAAATGCCACACCCAGACCCGAAAAAAACAGGCTTATTATAAAAAGTATGTACCGCTTTACAAGTTCTGTTTTTGTCATAAGCGGTTTTTTAACAGATTTTGCCGTGTTTACTATTCTCATACGTATCTCCTGCGGAAGAGGATATATGCCGGAATCACGGCAAAAACCATTATAAGCAACATAATCATTTCCGCTCTCCTTTAATGTGAATTTCTGTAAGTTCGCCCAGGGGTAAATCATCAGGCAAATCGAATTCGCCGAATTTGATACGTTTCAGATATGTGACGTTTTTTCCGACAGCATTGAACATAAGTTTTACCTGATGGAATTTACCCTCACATATCTTTACGAATGCCGCCGGTTTTTCTCCGTCTGAAATTGTGAGTTCCGCTTCTTTGCATGTATATCCGCCCTCAATGGTGATGCCGTCTGCAAATGCTTTTACATCGCTTTCGGTTGCAGGGATATCCAGTTCGGCATAATAAGTTTTATATACGTGTTTTTTTGGTGAAAGCACGTTATGTGCATAACCACCATCGTTTGTAAGTATTAAAAGTCCCTCAGTATCTATGTCAAGTCTGCCCACGGGGAACAGGTCATAGTGCCTGTACTGCTCGGGTACAAGGTCAATAACTGTAGGATATTTGAAATCCTCTGTTGCACTGACATACCCTGCAGGTTTGTTGAGCATAAGGTATATAAATTCTTTATACTCAACAGGCACTCCGTTTACGCATATTTTATCAGTATTTTCGTTTATATGGACATTGCTTTTTTTCGCAATTTCTCCATTTACGGTAACAACGCCCGATTTAACCATATTTTTTATATCTTTTCTGCTGCCGACTCCGCTGTTGGCAAGCATTTTGTCAAGTCGCATATTTTCACCGCCTTCCGTATATTATACAATAAAGGAAATTATTTTTCAATATGTTGCCTTGACAAATACGAATATTATATGTATAATTCTATTTGCACTTGATAATAATCAAAGTTGTAAATATCTCGGGGGCGTAATGGTTTCGACGGGGTATCTGAAACTTTGGGTGC
>JAZNPF010000018.1:0-10847 GCA_045589495.1 Clostridia bacterium | reverse complement strand
AATTATTTTATTGTATATGTTAAGTTGCTGGTCGGTCAAAGTTTCTTTATCAACTTCCGCCAGCATATTTTTTGCAGTACGGCGGTTTCCTAATTCGTACTGATAAAATGCTTCGATAAGTGCCATGTTCAAATCATTGCTTTTGCTGATTTCCTCAAAATTTGCCTGAGCCTCTGTCAACTGCTCGTTTTCTTTTTTGAGGTTGGCGTTTTCTTCTTTAAGAAGTAAATTCACCTGTGAAAGTTCAGCAGCACTTTTTTGCAAACCTACTTTTGCTGTTTCGTGAGTTGCAAGTTCCTTTTCATAATTCTGCTGAGTCATCCCTGCAAAGATGATAAGAACAAGTGCAACCGAAAACAGAATGATGGTGTACATCCATAAAAATTTTGTTTTTGATTTCATTTGCCACACTTCCTTTGGATTTTGTGTTCCACGTAGAACAAATTTTATTTTCTTTTTGTTATCCCTGTTATTTCAAAGAATATGAAAATATAATGAATTTTAATGTTCGAATGTAAAATCATAAAGGCTTTTTGGAAAATCACCTTTAAAACGCAATTTTAAAGGTCGTTTTTTCTTAAATATTCATTATTTTTACAATTCTTTCCAAATCTTCTGTGCCGTAATATTCAATTTCAATTTTGCCTTTATTTTTGTTTCCGACAATTTTAACTTTTGTTCCAAGTCCTTTTGTAACTTTTTCTTCATACGCTTTTAATGCCAATTTCATATTAAGGTCGACTTTTTTCAGTTTGGACTCCTTTTTGTCGGGCGATTTAATTGCAAGTTCAAGTTCACGGACACTCATACCTTCCTGAACAACTTTTGTTGCAAGAGCAATCTGTTTTTTCTCATCTTCACACGAGAGCAAAACTTTTGCATGACCGAATGAAAGTTGAGATGTTTCCAAAAGCGAGATTATCTCTTTCGGAAGATTTAAAATTCTGAGTGAGTTTGCAACAGACGAACGGCTTTTGCCAAGTTTTTTTGAAATCTGCTCCTGCGTCATTTCAAACTCGTCCATCAGACGTTTGTAACCTTTTGCTTCTTCAACGGGGTTAAGGTCCTGTCGCTGAAGATTTTCAATCATTGATATTTCATAAAGTGTACCCTTGTCCATATCACGAACAATTGCCGGGATAGTTTTTGCTTCGGCTATTTTAGATGCTCTCCATCTGCGCTCTCCCGCAACTATCTGATAAAAACCAGTATCAAGTTTTTTTACTATAATAGGTGTTATAACACCGTGTTCTTTAATTGAACTTGCAAGTTCTGCAAGTTTAACCTCATCAAAATCACGTCTTGGCTGACTTCTGTCCGGTTCAACTTCGGATATTTTAAGTTCAACAACTGTTTCACCGTTTGCGGTTGTGTCTATACCGGTAAATAATGCGTCAAGCCCTTTTCCAAGTCCTTTTTTAGCCATGTTTATCTCCTTTTATGTAAATTTTCAGTTTGCCGCAATTACTTCTGCAGCCAAATCCATATAACTTTCCGCACCTTTTGAATGCTTGTCGTATATATTTATCGGCTCACCGAAACTTGGCGCCTCACTTATACGTACGTTGCGTGGAATAACTGTGCCGTACACTTTATGCGGATAATACTTTTTAACCTCGTCTGCTACCTGAATCGAAAGGTTTGTACGTGTGTCAAACATTGTAAGCAGAACACCTTCAATATCTATTGCAGGATTTAAAGAACGTTTTACCGTGCGGATTGTGTTCATAAGTTGACTAAGTCCCTCAAGTGCGTAATACTCGCATTGAATAGGAATCATAACAGTATCTGCACACACAAACGAGTTGAGTGTTATAAGTCCGAGTGACGGGGGACAGTCTATAATTATAAAATCGTAGTCGTTTTTGATTTTTGCAACGGCACGTTTCATAAGAAGTTCACGGTCTTCCATTGAAACAAGTTCAATTTCAGCACCGGCAAGTTCTATATTGGACGGACACAGGTCAAGATTTTCAAATTCAGTATGAACCACCGCCTGTTCAAGAGAAACATCACCAATTAAAACATTATATATAGAATACTCTGCCTGAGATTTGTCTACACCAAGGCCGCTTGAAGCATTACCCTGCGGGTCGGTGTCAAGCAAAAGGACTTTCTTTCCCTTTGCACCAAGGCAGGCACTTAAATTCACCGCAGTTGTTGTTTTACCAACGCCGCCTTTCTGATTAGCCACAGCAATACATTTAGCCATCACAAGCACCGTCCTTTCTTTCGTATTTACTATAGTATAACACAAAAATGTTCCATGTGGAACATTTTTTATGAAAATAATTAAAATTTATTTAAAAAGTATAAATCCCATAAGCGGAATTGTTATAACAGACAGTACCGTTGAAAGCAAAACTGCTCTTGCAGGGTCAGTTGTGTCTTTGCCGTATGTTGCCGATGTTACTATAATATTCGCTGCAACCGGCATCATCGCGATAATTGCACTTATTCTGCATATATCAATATTTATTTTAAGCCCCACAAGTGCGTAGAACACTATAAGCGGCAGGACAATCAATCTTAAAAACGCAACAACGTAAAAACGTATTCCCGTAAACGTCTTTTTAAGAGGTTCTACAGAAAGCGAAAGCCCTACAACTATCATTGCCAGAGGTGTTGTCATGGAACCAAGCATACCAATTGTTCCGTCAATAGCAGTCGGGAAACGCAGACCTGTTAAAAACATTGTAAACCCTATAACCGACGCAATCAGCGGTGCATTTAAAATATAAGTCCTTTTGAATTTCCTTTCGCCCTCATTATTTATAAGCGCCACACCCCACGACTGTACAAGGACATACATAGGCAAAGAAAACATTGTTGCATAAATTAGACCTTCTTCACCCATAAATGCACTTGCAACAGGATATCCCATAAACGAAAAGTTTGAAAACATCAAAGAATACACAATTGTATTATTAGATGAGCCTTTTGCTTTTAAAACTTTTGCTGCAACTGTACCGAACACCCACGAGAACACAGTTATTATAACAGAAATAACTATAAGAAGTGCACTTTTTATAAGAATTTGTCTGTCAAAGTCAAATTGCAGAGCAGATACTATAGCGCACGGCAAAGTTACATTAAATATAAAAGAGGAAAGGTTTTTTGTAAACTCTTCCTTTACAACACCAAGTTTTATTATTATATATCCGATTACCACCGGAAAAAACAGCATCAGAACCTGATTTACAACAACAGATGTATTCATAACGTCTCCTCTCAAATACTAAATATAAATATATGTTAGTCCAATTGATGCTTTTTGTCAATAACAATATTAGAAGAATTTATGTATATATTCTGCCTTAATTTGCAACAATATACATATATAGTAGACGAAAGGGTGTAAATATGAAACAGTACATTGAAATTATAAGTGTTCACGGCAGAGAAGTGCTCGATTCCAGAGGCAATCCTACGGTTGAGGCAGAGGTTATAACAGACGGCGGATTTGTCGGCAGAGCATCTGTGCCATCTGGCGCATCAACAGGTGTATACGAGGCAACCGAACTGCGTGACGGCGGCGAACGTTATAACGGTGCAGGCGTTTTAAAAGCAGTAAGCAATATCAATGATGAAATTGCAGAGCACATAGTAGGAATGAATGTTCTTGACCAGATTAAAATTGACTGCACAATGTGTTCATTAGACGCAACACCAACCAAAAGCAGACTTGGTGCAAATGCAATACTTGCAGTTTCTGCAGCATGCGCAAAAGCAGCAGCAAATGCACTCGGTTTAAGTCTTTATCAATATCTTGGCGGCTCAAATGCACACGTTCTGCCAGTCCCTATGATGAACATACTCAACGGCGGAGCACATGCAGACAACAACGTAGATATTCAGGAATTTATGATTATGCCGATTGGCGCACAAAATTTTTCTCACGCACTTTCTATGTGTGCAGAGGTTTATCACACACTTAAAAAAGTGCTTAAAAACGACGGCAAATCCACGGCAGTAGGCGACGAAGGCGGTTTTGCACCGTCACTTGACAGCGACGAGGACGCAATCAAAGCAATCATGGCGGCAATAGGGCTTGCAGGCTACAAAACAGACGAGGATTTTGTACTTGCCATTGACGCAGCCGCATCAGAATGGGCAGACAAAGACGGCTACACACTTCCAAAGTCCGGAAAACATCTTTCAAGGGAAGAAATGGTCGCATACTGGGAAAGTCTTTGTAATGATTATCCAATATTTTCCATAGAAGATGGCGTAGGCGAGGACGACTGGGAGGGTTGGAAACTCTTAACCGAAAGATTAGGGAAAAAAGTTCAACTTGTCGGTGATGATTTATTTGTAACCAACACAGAACGTTTAAAAGACGGAATCAAAAAAGGCGCAGCAAACTCCATTCTTATTAAAATAAACCAGATTGGCACCATCACCGAGGCGATGAACGCAGTTGAAATGGCGCACAAAGCAGGCTACAGTGCAGTTATCTCTCACCGAAGCGGTGAAACAGAGGACACAACAATTGCAGATATTGCAGTTGCCATGAACGCAGGACAGATAAAAACAGGCGCACCTGCAAGAAGCGAGCGTGTGGCAAAGTATAACCGACTTTTGCGTATAGAAGAAGAACTTGAAAGTGCAGCAGAATATAAAATTAAATAAAAAGTAATAGTGAATAGGTGTGGAGCGAACCCGTAAACAAATTTGAAAAATCACAAAATTGCAAAGCAATTTTGTACAACACCTTTTCCTTCTTCACTATTACCTGTAACTTAAAAAGCCCCTCATCAGAGGGGCTTTAAATTTATCTTGCTAAAATAAGTTTTGTAAGTTCAACGGGATCAACAATTTTTCCGTCTTTATAAACACGCATATTACCTGAAGCGATTTCGTCAATTAAGATAACCTCGCCATTGTTATAACCGAACTCGAATTTGATATCCCACAAATCAAGACCGATAGATTTTAAATCGTCTGCAACGATTTTGGTGATTTTAAGTGTCTGCTCTTTCATACTTTCAAACATTTCGGGAGTCATAACACCGAGTGCTGCAAGACCTTCCATAGTAACAAGCGGATCGCCTTTTTCGTCATTTTTGAAAGTACACTCTACATATCCGCCATCAAGCACAGTACCGTCTTCCATATATTCGCCGTATCTGCGGATGAAACTTCCTGTTGCAACAAGGCGGCAGATAACTTCAAGACCGTGACCGAAAACAGTTGCAGGAAGAACTTCCATTGTAGCATTATCAACATCAGCACTTACATAGTGAGTTTTGATGCCTGCTTCTTTGAGCATATCAAAATAATAAACTGAAGTTCTTAAGTTTGCTTTACCAATACCTTCAATAGTTAAACCAACAGTATTTTCACCTGGATCGAAAACGCCGTCTTTACCGGTGCAATCGTTTTTGAATTTGACCATTACGTTGCCATTATCAAGGCTGTACACGTCTTTAGTTTTACCTGTGTAAATCTTTTCCATAACAAAGTCCCTTCTTTTCATTAGAATTCATACTAATAACATATCACATTTTCGGGCTAATTTCAATATTTTTTTATATTCAAATATATATTTTGTCATTTTTTTACATTATAGAACGATATATCGAGATATTTTTGTGTAATTAAAAAAAGGAACTCAACCGAGTTCCTTTTTTTAATTATTCTTCTGTTGTTTCTGTAGTTTCGGGTGTTTCTGCTTCGGTTTCTTCGTCTTCTTCCTTAGCAGTACGTTCAATTGAAACAACCTTAACACCATCATCTAAACGCATAACCTTAACACCCTGCGTCACTCTGCCGAATTCACTTATTTCATCGGTAGATGTACGTATGATAATACCGTCCGAGGTTATAACCATAAGGTCGTCACCCTCGTCAACAACTTTAAAGCCTGCAACAAGACCGGTTTTATCTGTAAGTTTATAGCCCGTTACACCTTTACCTGCACGGTTCTGTGTTTTGTATTCTTCCAAAGAAGTCTTTTTACCAAAACCGTTTTCTGTAACAGTTAAAACTGATGCACCCTCACGGCAGACTTCAGCACTTATAACCATATCGCCGCCTTTAAGTTTAATACCAGTAACACCGGAAGCACCTCTGCCCATAGGACGAACATCGGTTTCTTCAAACTTGATGCACATACCGTTGCGTGTGCCAAGCAGGATTTTTTCATCACCCGCAGTTCTCATAACACTGATAAGTTCATCATCTTCTCTTAAACCAATGGCTATTCTTGCACCCTTACGAGTGGTTGCGTATTCCATAATATCAGTCTTTTTAACAAGACCGTTTTTGGTAACCATTGTAAGATACTCGCCCTCAATAAATTCACGAATCGGAATCATAGCAGTGATTTTTTCATCTTTTTCAATCTCAATCAGGTTGACAATTGCCATACCTTTAGAGTTTCTGCCGCTTTCGGGTATCTGGTATCCTTTTATTTTATACATTCTGCCGCGGTCTGTAAAGAACAGCAGATTACTGTGCGATGATGCCACGAACAAGGTTTCAACAAAGTCTTCTTCACGTGTGTGCAGACCTGTGACACCTCTGCCTCCTCTGTGTTGTGCTTTATATGTGCTTACAGGCAGACGTTTGATATAGCCTGCGTGTGTCATTGTGATAACGCACTCTTCTTCTTCAATAAGGTCCTCATCATCAATATCGTTTATGGCAGGCTCAAGCATTGTAAGTCTTTCGTCACCATACTTATCACGTATTTCAGTAAGTTCCAGTTTAATCTGTTCCATAAGTTTTTCTCTGCTGCCGAGAAGCGTGCGGAATTCTTCGCATTTTGCATTGAGTTCCTGATATTCTGTTTCAATCTTCTCACCATTTAACTTCTGCAACTGACCAAGACGCATATCAAGTACGCTCTGTGCCTGAATATCACTCATACCGAAGCGTGCCATAAGTCTTTCTTTTGCATCATCATAAGAATCACGGATAATCTTGATGATTTCGTCTATATTTGCAAGTGCAATACGCAAGCCCTCTAAAATATGCATTCTTGCTTCTGCTTTTTCGAGGTCATATTTAGTTCTGCGTGTAACAATTTCTTCCTGGAACTTTATAAACTGGTCAAGAATCTCTTTAAGTCCCATTGTTTTTGGTTTGCCGTCTTTGATGGCAAGCATATTTATAGAGAAACTGTCCTGCAGACGTGTATATTTAAACAACTGGTTAAGTATAACCTGCGGATTTGCATCTCTTTTCAAGAATATCTCAAGTCTTATACCTACACGGTCTGACGAATGGTCGTCAATATCGGAAAGACCTTCAATACGTTTTTCCTTAACCATTTCAGCAATCGACTCAACCAGCATCTTTTTGTTTACCTGATACGGAAGTTCAGTAACAATAATAGAAGATGTGCCGTCTTTATGTTCCTCAATTTCTGTTTTTGCACGGATAATGATTCTGCCCTTACCTGTGTTGTAAGCACTTCTTATGCCGCTTCTTCCCATAATTGATGCTTTTGTCGGAAAATCAGGACCTTTTATGTATTCCATCAAATCCTCAACAGAAATATCGGGGTTGTCTATCTGTGCAATAACACCGTTTAAAACTTCAGTTAAGTTATGCGGCGGAATATTTGTTGCCATACCTACGGCAATACCCGAACTTCCGTTTACTAAAAGTGTGGGTATTCTTGTAGGCAGAACGAGTGGTTCTTTTCTTTTTTCATCAAAGTTAGGAGCAAAATCAACGGTGTCTTTCTCAATATTTTCGAGCATAACGTTTGAAAGTTTGCTCATTCTTGCCTCTGTATAACGGTATGCAGCAGGCGGGTCACCGACTACCGAACCGAAGTTACCGTGACCGTCTATAAGCGGATATCTCATAGAAAAATCCTGTGCAAGACGTACCATGGCATCATAAACAGATGCGTCACCGTGAGGGTGGTATCTACCGATAACATTACCGACGGTTGTAGCAGATTTGAAGAACGGTTTATCTACTGTAAGATGTTCTTCATACATTGAATAAAGAATTCTTCTGTGAACGGGTTTTAAACCGTCACGAACATCAGGGAGCGCTCTTGCCACGATTACACTCATAGCGTAGTCAATGAACGCCTCTTTCATTCTTTGTTCTATATCCACATCCACAATTTTCTGAGTTTCAAAATATTCCTCAAAATGTGAATCTTCGTACTTTTTGTTTTTAGCCATTTATTTTTCTCCTCTTTGATTAAACATCAAGGTTAGTTACGTACTGTGCGTTTTCTTCTATAAAAATTCGTCTGGGTTCTACTTCATCACCCATCAGAATACTGAAAATTTCATCTGCTTTTTCAGCGTCTTCAAGTGTAACTTTCAAAAGTATTCTGTTTTTCGGGTCCATAGTTGTTTCCCACAACTCTTCGGGGTTCATTTCACCAAGACCTTTATAACGGCTTATATCCACTTTTGCATTTTCATCGCCGCCCTTTAATTCTTCACTTATGCGGTCACGCTCTTCATCACTGAAAGCAACTTCGCTGCGTTTTCCTCTTGAAAGTTTGTAAAGAGGCGGTTTTGCAAGATAAATATGCCCTGTTTCAACAAGCGGACGCATAAATCTGAAAAAGAATGTAAGAAGAAGCGTTTGTATATGAGCACCATCGACGTCGGCATCGGCCATAATTATAACCTTGTCATATCTTAATCTTTCAATATTGAATTCATCACCAATACCAGTTCCCAGTGCCTGAATTACAGGTGTAAGTTTATCGTTTCCGTAAACTTTGTCTGCCCTTGCTTTTTCAACGTTGAGCATCTTACCCCAAAGCGGAAGTATAGCCTGATATTTACTGTCACGTCCGTTTTTGGCAGAGCCGCCCGCTGAATCTCCCTCGACTATGTATATTTCAGTCTTTGTAGGATCTTTAACTATACAGTCTGTAAGTTTTCCGGGAAGTGTACTTGAACCAAGCGGTGTTTTTCTTGTAGCCTCTCTTGCTTTACGAGCCGCAATTCTTGCTCTTGATGCAAGCATAGCCTTTTCTATAACCGCTTTACCTACCTGAGGATTTTCTTCAAAGAAATCTGCAACCTTTTCCCTTACCAGACCTTCCACAAGCCCTCTTATTTCAGAGTTACCGAGTTTTGTTTTGGTCTGTCCTTCAAACTGAGGTTCTTCTAATTTAACGGAAATAACGGCAATCAATCCTTCTCTTGCGTCATCGCCGGTTAATTCCTCGTCATCTTTCATAAGTTTATACTTTCTTGCATAATCAACCAAAACTTTTGTAAGTGCGGATTTGAAACCTGTTTCATGTGTTCCGCCCTCTGTTGTTGAAATATTATTTGCAAACGATTCTATAGTTTCGTCATAAGCGGTACTCCATGAAAGTGCAACTTCTGCCATACTTCCGTTTTTCTCACCGCTTACGTAAATAACATCTTCATGGATTGTTTCAAGCGATTCTCTTCTTGATTTTTTTTCATTGAAAAGGAATGAAACAAAGTTTTTAATACCGCCGTCATAATGAAGAATTTCTTCTCTTTTTTCTTCACGGTTATCTACAAATTTAATTTTGATACCACCGTTTAAGAAAGCCTGTTCACGCAATCTTTTTAAAAGTATGTCATAATCATAAACGGTTTCTTCAAATATTTCTCCGTCCGCCCAGAAAGTTACTTCTGTTCCTGTTCTGTCGGTTTTGCCTATTGTATGAACTTCTCCCTGCGGAACTCCACGTTTATAAGACTGATACCAGATATTTTCACCATCATGAACGTGAACTTCAAGTTTTGTTGAAAGAGCATTAACAACAGATGCACCAACACCATGCAGACCGCCTGATACCTTATATCCGCCGCCGCCGAATTTTCCGCCGGCGTGCAGAACTGTAAAAATAACGTCTATAGTAGATATTCCCATTTTAGGATGAATTCCGTGAGGCATACCCCTTCCGTTATCCTTAACAGTAACAGAGCCGTCAGCATTTAAAGATACATCTATCTGTGTACAATATCCCGCAAGAGCCTCGTCAATACTGTTATCCACAATTTCATATACAAGATGATGCAGACCTCTTGCCGACGTAGAACCAATATACATACCGGGGCGTTTTCTTACAGCCTCAAGCCCCTCAAGTACCTGAATATTGTTCTCATCATAAGTATTTGTGATATTGTTGCTCATATTTTTAAATCATTCCTTTCTGAAAAGTAGGAAATATATTTTTATTCTCCCAATCCGTCTTCTTCTGCTCTTTTTAACAAAGTTGCCGAAGAAATAGGTGAAATATAAATTTTATAATTTTTGTTTCCGCAATCTGCAATAACAAAAGTTCTCGGTAAATCATCGCTTACATTTATAACGTTTCCGTTATTTTCAGCGGACTGTAAAAACTGCCTTGTCCACTTTGAAGTTGTAGTGTTATCCATATCACAGATTGCAATTATATTTTTTTTAAGAAGAGAAATATCTCCGCCGATGTGAATATACATAAAAATTCACCTTTTAATTTTTCCGTTTTCTATTTCAAAATATTTTGCACCGTCAAAAGTTTTCATAATATCTGCATTTGTCAAAGTTATTATAACCTGTTTACCTTCTAAATTTTTAAGAAGAAACTCTCTTCGCTGGCTGTCAAGTTCACTGAAAACATCATCAAGCAAAATTATAGGATATTCGCCTTTTGTATCTTTAATAATTTCTGCTTCTGCAGTTTTCATAGAAAGAACGATAGACCTCAACTGCCCCTGCGATGCAAAAAACTTGGCACTTTTATTATTTATGTTAATAATAACATCGTCACGATGCGGACCTTTTATACTTGTACCTAAAATAAGTTCTTTTTCTTTATTTTCGTTTAAAATTTTAATAAATTCATCTTTTTCTGAAAAATTATCTATATTAGGTTTATATATAAATTCTAT
>JAZNPF010000017.1:0-75298 GCA_045589495.1 Clostridia bacterium | reverse complement strand
CTTGTAGCAGCAGCACCGCCTGCTTCAACTGCAGACTTAACAGCGCCTACATCACCGCGAACCATAACACTTACCAAACCTGAACCGATTTTCTCGGTACCGATAAGTACTACGTTTGCAGCTTTAACCATAGCATCAGCAGCCTCGATTGCAGCTACCAAACCTCTTGTTTCTACCATTCCTAATGCTTCCTGTGCCATTTTAAATTACCTCCAAATAAAATTATTCATTTATTATTGCTATTTTTAAACCTTCCATCTTCAGATTTGTAACGTGTGCTTCGTTAATCTGAGAAAGAGGATATTTATGAGTAATGAGTTTATGCATTGGCAAGCCGATGCCTTTTGCACGTTTTAAGAAATCAAATGTTGTAGCGTAGTCACGGAGTGTATATACCCATGAACCTACAGTTGTAATTTCTTTTGAGCAGATATCAAAGTGAGGATTGATTGTAGCATCTCCGCCGTTGATAAAGAAGCCCAATTCGCAAAGACCGCCGCCGTTGCGGATAAACTTATAAATGTTACTGTGTGCTATCGGTGAGCCTGTGCACTGGAATGCGAAATCTGCGAGATATCCGCCAAACGCATTTTTAACTGCACCAGTAAGTGCCTCAATACCACTGTGTTCTTTAAAGTTTACTGTGCTTGTAGCACCCATTTCTTTAGCAAATGAAAGTCTTTTTTCTTCACCGTCTACTGCAACGATGTTTTCAATGCCCATTGTACGCAGAATTGCAATACAGATAAGACCGATAGGTCCGCAGCCCTGAACAACCACTCTGCTGTTAAAACGGAGAATTCCGGTTGTTTTAGCACGCTCAACTGCGTGAATTAAAACTGCGCAGGGTTCGATAAGAATTCTTTCATCAAGATTCAAATCACTTACATTGAACACGGTTGAACCGCCGCGTACTACTATGTAATCTGCAAACCATCCGTTTAAATGAATATCGTCGTCAGGAATAAGTCCGTAAACTTCTGCACCTGAACCAACGTTCTGTTTGTTAAGGTCATACATTGTGATATCGGGATCGTCTTTGAAAATCATACATGTAACAACTTTATCGCCAATGTTCAAAGGTTTGCCCGCACTGTCCTTTTTAACATTTTTACCCATTTTTACGATCTCGCCTGTACCCTCGTGACCGAGAACTACTGGAATAAGACCGAACGGGTCACGTTTGAACTCATGAGCATCTGTTCCGCATACGCCGCAACCTTCAACTTTAACGAGGATATCATCATCGCCGAGTTCGGGAATCGGGAACTCTTTAATCTCATAATGTTCAAGCGAAGTAAGCATTGCCGCACGGCTTTTTGCAGGAATTGAACCGGCTGCTTTCGGTGCGCCTGAAGTTGCAGGAGCACTGTTGCCACTCATTTCCTGAAGAACCTGTCTGACAATTTGCTCAACATTTTCTGAATTGATATTCATTGTCATCGCTCCATTCTTAATTATTTATTTAACTGTTCCATTACTTTCTTTGTGATTTCAGAAATCATATCAGAATCATTTTTTGCTTCTTTATGATGACCGCAAGAACCGTTGCAGTTGTGACAACTCATCTCACCTTTTCTCTGGTTCGGGCAGAGATTAGCAGGGTGTTTACCGGGAAGTCCCATCTTTCTGCGGATTTCATACAATTTTTCAATCTGTTCTTTAGAAAATTCGATTGGTGTACCAAGTTGTTTTGATTTGAACAGAAGTTCAGCATAGAATTCCAAAGATTCCATCTTGTGATATGCAGCAAGCAAAGAATCAGAATAAGAAAGCGCACCGTGGTTTGCAAGAAGCACTGCATCAAAGTAAGGCAGGTACTTTTCAACTGCATCTGGGATTTCTTCTGTTGATGGTGTGCCGTATTCAGCAATCGGCACGCAACCGAGGGCAATAACTGCTTCAGGCATAATCGGCTGAGTAAGCGGAATACCTGCGATTGCAAAACTTGTAGCATAAGTAGGATGTGCATGAACAACTGCCTTTACATCAGGACGTTTTTCATAAACACGCATATGCATTTTAATTTCTGATGATGGTTTGAAATTTCCGTTTGCACGGATTACATTACCCTTTGCATCAACTTTACAGATGTATTCGGGAGTCATAAAGCCCTTGCTTACACCTGTTGGTGTGCATAAAAACTCGTTGTCAGAGAGTTTTACAGAGATGTTACCGTCATTTGCAGCAACCATGTTTCTGTTATAAATTCTCTTACCGATGTCGCAAATTTGCTTTTTGATTTCGTATTCTGACATCATTTTATCTATCTCCTTTTTTAAATAATTACATTAGTACTACTTACATTTTACTACATATTTATTTGAAAGTCAACAATTTTTCTGTTTTTTTCTTTGAAAATCTGTTTTTTCTTTGAAAAATTGTTTACTTATTCAAATACGTTATCAATTCGTTAATTCCGTACCCCGTTATAGAGTCTACACGGAATACTTTTTTACAACCGCTTATACGTAACCAGTTTTCTGCTCTGTCGGGATTGGCACCCTCCTGCTCACACTTGGTTACAATACCAATAACCTCACGGTTTACCATACATGTTATACAAGGTGGAAAAAGTGAATACGGCTCGGTAGCAGAAATCAAAAGCCCAACCATATCGGCTTCATAAGAATACAGAGCCAACGCTCTTCCAAGATGATGTGTCTGTGCATATTCACCGGGTGTATCTATAAGCGTGTTTTCAAATTTTATGTACTGGGTTTTGTCATAACTGACTTCTTCACCCCGAAGCACCTGAGTAAGCGTTGTTTTTCCGCTTTCGCTTCTGCCCATCAAAATTAACTTTTTCATTATGTTTTGGTTATAGGACAAACCGTAAAGCCTAAAACATCTCTGCAGTAATCAACAAGAGCCGTAAGCGACGCCACTACATCGGATACACTGCCCGTAACTATAAGCGTTCCGCTGAAACGGTCAACAAATCCAAGTTCAACTGCTGATGATTTTATCGCAATATCACCGGCGATTATTGCAGTTTCTGCAGGCGACATAGTTACTATACCGATTGCAGTTCTGGAATACTCAACTGCAGGGTCAAGACCAAGTTTTCTGTAGAGAATGTCATCAGGATTTGCAATGATATGCGCAAGTGTTATCTGTTTACCGGGAACAAGTTCCTGAACTATGCGCATTTTATCCTTCATAGAAAAATCCAATTCCATTGTCCTACCCTCCTATCTTGCATTTTAATCCGCAACTCTCGGCAACGGATTTTAATATCTGCATACGTTCTTCGGTTGGCGATGGAAGTTCACCCATAAGGTATTCCCTGCCAAGCCCGATGTATTTGTCTTTACCGAAATTATGATACGGCAAAAGATTTATTTCTTTTACTCCCCTTAATGATGAAGCAAATTTTGCTATGGAAGCAATTTCTTCTTCTGTGTCATTAAAAGTAGGAATAACAGGAACACGTATTATAAGTTTGTTTGCTTTTTCTGCAATTTTTACAGCATTTTCGAGTATAAGTTCATTCGGCTGAGTTGTGAACGCCTTGTGCTTTGCGCTGTCTGTATGTTTTATATCCATAAGCACTGTATCTATATACGGGAGCATCTTTTCAATTTTTTCAAAAGGTGCAAAGCCCGTTGTTTCAACCGCAGTATTTATGCATGCTTCTTTTGCACATCTGAGCAGAGCATAAGCAAAATCACTCTGACAAAGCATTTCACCGCCCGACAACGTCATACCGCCGCCCGAACGTCTGTAATAAGGCATATCCTTTTTTACAATTTCAATTATTTCACGTACGGCAACATCACGACCAACCGTTTTTTCTTTACCGTTCTGAATCATAGTCTGTATTTCATACTTTTGAGATTCAGGGTTACAACACCATTTGCATCTTAAAGCACAACCTTTTAAAAATACTATGGTGCGAATACCGGGACCGTCGTGAACAGAGAACTTCTGAATATCGAAAATCCTGCCGGATACATTCATATAATCAGTCATACTCTATTAAAAGCCTCCCTGCTCTGTTCGGTTGATGATATCATCCTGAAGCGATCTTGACAATGTTGTAAACATCGCACTGTATCCCGCAACACGAACCACAAGGTTTTTATAATTTTCCGGATGCAACTGTGCATCTCTCAAAGTTTCACGGCTTACAACGTTAAACTGCATATGCATACCCTTCTGGTCAAAGAATGCACGGATAAGTGAAATAAACGCTTCAATACCTGATGCACCTTTAAGTGCTGACGGGTGGAACTTCATATTGAACAATGTACCGTTTGATGCAATACCATGGTCAAGTTTAGCAACTGAATTTGCTGCTGCTGTAGGTCCGTTAACATCGCTTCCCGCCGCCGGTGATACACCGTCCGCTATAGGTGAACCTGCAAGTCTGCCGTCAGGTGTTGCACCTGTCTGCAATCCGAGAGGTACGTTTGCCGATACAGGATAAAGTCCTGCATGATATATACCGCCTCTTGGGTTTGTATATTTTTCAACGGGTTTTGTGTATGTATAAGCGGCTTCACGACCATAAAGGTCAACGTCGTCTATATCATTACCAAATTTGGGCAATGCCTTGATTTTTTCATAAAGTGCTTTATACTCGCTCTTTTTAGCCTCATCAATATTATTTTCTTTAATCTGTCTGAAAATTTCAGTAATCTGCTCAGTTGTAATTTCCAATCCTTTTCCGGCAATTTCTTTTGCAACTTCTACTGTAAGATTTTTAGCATAAGCATCACTGTAAGGCATACCGAAATTGTTTTTAAGAGCATCGGAATATTGCTGAAGTGTAACAGTTTTTGTCTTATAAACAAGTTCGTCGATTGCATACAGCGCATCTGCTACGTTTGCAATACCAAATCCCTGAGGTCCGGTAAAGTTGTAAACCGCACCGCCCTCCTGTGCCGATTTACCTTTTTTAATACAATCATCAAGCATAGATGATAAGAATGGCAACGGACAACGTTCTGCGTGTGCAGAGTCAATAGCATTATCAGAGTTAACCATCAGTTTGATGGTGTAGTCCATCTGCTTTTTATATGCGTCAAAGAATTTATCATAAGTATCAAAGTCAGCAAGTTCACCTGTTTTAAGACCAACCTGAACACCTTTGTCCATACCGTTTGAGAAAACAAGTTCCATCGGACGGCACATATTGAAGAACGCAGCATCGTGCCAACCGTCTGTTTTTCCGCCTTTCTGCGGTTCAACGCAACCGATTATGCAATAGTCACGCGCATCCTGAAGTGAAAGTCCTCTTGAAATAAGAGCAGGAATAATAATCTCATCATTGTAGTACGCAGGAAGACCAATACCTGTTTTTGTAAGTTCAGCCGCTTTAACCATAAGGTCGTGCGGTGTGCCGTTCCACACTCTCATGGAAAGTGAAGGTTGTGGCAGGTTTACGTGCATTGAAGCGCTGATGCACATATATGACAAATCGTTTGTTGCATCAAGACCGTTAATATCCTGACCGCCAACGATAAGATTCTGGAACATACTATATCCGGCAAATCCTTCTGCAGACAAAAGGTCACGCACCTTATTTAAACTGTTAAGTTTTACCCATACGCAGTCAATAAGTTCCTGCGCCTGCTCACGTGTTATTTTGCCGCTTTCAATATCCTTAATATAATAAGGATACATATACTGGTCAAAACGTCCGGGTGAAATTGAGTGACCGCTTGACTCAGTCTGGATAAGAAGTTGAACAAACCAGAATGCCTGACAAGCCTCATGGAAACTCTGTGCACCGTTTGCAGGAACCTTATCACAGATTTCTGCAATAGTGAGAAGTTCATCACGTCTTTTAATATCAGTGCATTCACTTGCCATTTCACGTGCAGCAACGCTGTAACGCTTTGCAAATATAACAGCACTTTCACAACATTCCATAACAGATGTCAGGAAGTAGTAACGGGTGTTATAGTCACTGTCATAAATATTGCACTTATCTCTTTCGGCTTTTGCCTGTGCCCAGATACCTTTATATCCAATTTTCAAAACTTTACCATAATCAACACTCACGTGACCGATACCATTATAAAAATAGTTTCCGGTTGTAAATATGTTATGTTCAATAGCAGTCAGCGTTTCAGGCGCCATATAGGAGGTGGCAAGTTCGCTTGTTGTTCTGCCCTGCCAGTATTTATGTACTTCTTTTAATTTTGCGGCTGTTTCTTCTGAAATATAAAACGGGTCAGCACTTCTGGTTGCAACCGTATCAAATTCAGCCTCAAGCCATTTATTTGAAAATTCAGGGAATGTCTGGCATCCTCTGCGTGCAAAACTGTTGCAACCTACGATAAGTTCATCGTCACGGATAACAACAGGCAGTTTTTCAACAATTGCCCTGAATGCCCTTGATTTTCTTAAATATATAGGTAATCCCTCTGTACTTTTATAACTTTCCGTAATGATTTCAGCACGGGTTGACTCTATAGTCGGCGTACCGGAATAGAGATCATCTATGAGTTTCTGAATACGGTCTGTTTTTGGGATATCAGCAGTATAAACTTTATTCATTTCTAACCCTCCTATTTTGATATTTATATCATACACCAAAAAACAGATAAAGTCAACACTTTTCACAGAGAAAAAAACAAAAACACAGAAAAATATGCAAAAAAATACTGCGGATTGGTATTTTATACCTCTCCGCAGCACTTGTTTTTTCTGTGTTTTATGCTCTCTGTGCACATCCTGAAGCCCACAGACGAACCATACGCATAAAAATATCAGAGAATTTTATTTTATCAATAGTTTCACTAAAGACTATTTCTCTTGTGCCTATCTTTTGTCCGTTACTATAATACTCCATTGTTCCTGCAGACTCCCCTTGAACAATTGGTGCAATGAAATCGGAAGTATAGACAGGTGTCATTTCGATCTCCGGCGTTTCTCCTTTTTTAGTTAAAATCTCAAAAGATTCTTTCATCAAAAGATTTGTATTTCTTTTTACTCCTTTTGAAACCGGATGTTCGCCAACAATATCACCTGCGTTTGAAACAGGTTTGATTGCATAATTTGCAAACCCGTAGTTTAACAGTTTGCTTGCATCTGCCACTCTGTCTTTTGATGTGGGTGAAGCCATAATAACCGCTATAAGATGCATATTATCTCTTTTGGCAGTTCCCGAAACGCAAAATAATGCATCATCAGTAGAGCCCGTTTTAAGACCTGTTGCCCCCTCATAAAATCTTATGAGTTTATTGGTGTTTGAAAGCGTAAATTTTCCGTCACGCAGACTATCCATCCATATCGTAGTGAAATTATGTATATCCGGATGTTTCAAAAGTTCACGGCTCATAAGCGCAATATCATAAGCACTTGAATAATGTCCGTCGGCATCAAGACCGTTACAGTTGACGAAATGCGTATCTTTCATCCCGAGTTCTTTGGCACGCTCATTCATACGTGCAACAAATGTTTCTTCAGTTCCGCTTATGTGTTCTGCCATAGCAACAGCAGCATCATTTCCGGAAGATACTGCTATACCTTTTAAAATATCACGCACGCTCAACTGCTCACCTTCGTCTAAAAATATGGTTGAGCCTCCCATACTCTTAGCGTAGGCACTTCCGGTTATTATGTCGTCATATCCCATTCTGCCGCCGTCAATTTCCTCCATTGCAAGAAGCATCGTCATAATTTTTGTTATACTTGCCATTGGTCTGCGTTCTTTGCTGTTTTTATCATAAAGTATTTTTCCTGTACTGTTTTCCATAAGCAATGCAGACGGTGCCGCAAGTTCTATTTCTTCTTCCGCAGATACTTTTGGTATATCAGTATAATTCATCACCGAAACAGTACACAAAGCCAAAGCAAACATACGTATATAAGGAATTTTTCGGAAGTACAAAAAAATACGCCGCATAAGCCTACCTCCATAAAAGTTTTCCATGGTAAAGCAATATGCGGCGAAAATGTATTTTATGTTATCAATCAGTTATTCTTTTCATAAACTGCCTGTTTTGCGCTTTTTGCAATATCAGCAGGTGTTAATCCGTATTCTTCAAAAAGTTCTGCCGGTTTACCCGAACGGCCAAATACGTCTTTTGTTCCAATACGTTTCATTATACATGGAGCACTTTCACAAAGCACTTCTGCAACAGCACTTCCAAGACCACCGATTATATTATGTTCTTCAGCAGTAACAATTGCACCTGTTTCTTTAGATGCTTTTATGATTATTTCTTTGTCTATAGGCTTAATGGTTGCAATGTTTACAACTCTTGCGCTTATTCCGTCATCCTCAAGCATTTTAGCAGCTTCAAGTGCAAACCCCACCATAAGACCGGTTGCAATAATCGTAACATCTTTACCGCCTTTAAGTTCTACACCTTTACCAATTTCAAATTTATAATTTTCGTCAAAAATGCGTTCAACAGCCAGACGTCCGAATCTTAAATAACAAGGACCGTCATACTCAATAGCAGCTTTTACTGCAAGACGTGCTTCAACATCATCTGCAGGGTTTAAAATAACCATACCGGGAAGTGAACGCATAAGTGCAATATCTTCCAGACACTGATGAGTAGCACCGTCTTCACCTACAGAAATACCTGCGTGTGTGGCACCGATTTTAACATTGAGATGCGGATAGCATATTGAGTTTCTTATCTGTTCAAATGCTCTTCCGGCAGCAAACATAGCAAAACTGCTTGCAAACGGGATTTTACCGCAAGATGCAAGACCTGCAGCAACGCACATCATATCCGCCTCTGCTATACCTGCATTTATAAATCTTTCAGGATATTTCTTTTTGAATACATCTGTTTTTGTTGATTTAGAAAGGTCGGCATCTAAAACGACAATTCTTTCGTCTGCTCCGAACTCTGCCAAAGCAGCACCGTATGCTTCTCTTGTTGCTTTTTTATCAGCCATTTTTAAGCGCCTCCAATTCTGCAAGTTTTTTGTCCAGTTCTTCTGCGGCAATTGCATACTGTTCATCATTAGGTGCATTGCCATGCCATCCAGCCTCATTTTCCATAAACGAAATATCTTTGCCTTTTACAGATTTAGCAATAATTGCAGTCGGTTTGCCTTTACAATTTTCAGCATTTTCAAAAGCAGCACGCAAAGAATCAAAATCGTGTGCGTCGGCAACAACAACATTCCAGTTAAAAGCCTCATACTTTTTATCTATCGGCAAAGGTGACATAACATCAGCAATGTTACCATCAATCTGCAAGCCGTTATTATCAACAATAACAGTGAGATTATCAAGATTATGATGCGCAGCAAACATTGCATTCTCCCAAACCTGACCTTCTTCTAATTCTCCGTCGCCCAAAACAGCATATACACGGTAATTCTTTCTGTCAAGTTTAGCGGCGATTGCCATACCTGCTGCCGTGCAAACACCCTGACCAAGTGAACCGGTTGACATATCAACGCCCGGCACTTTCTTCATAACAGGATGTCCCTGCAGATAACTGTGTATATTTCTAAAGCCCTTTATATCCTCCTTAGGAATAAAGCCTGCTTCTGCCAATGCTCCATAAAGTGCAGGGGCACAATGACCTTTAGACAGAACAAATCTGTCACGAAGTTCCCAGTCGGGATTTGAAGCATCAACTCTCATTTTTTCAAAATAAAGAAATGCCAATATGTCAGCAATCGACATAGAACCTCCGGGATGTCCGGACTTTGCTGAATAAACAGCATCAAGAGCATGCTTTCTGATTTTACAAGCGGTGATTTTCAAGTCCAAATTATTCATTATGTGTGTCCTTTCTGTGCTGCATAGCACATTTATGTCATTAAAACCCCTCGCCCAGTACTTCACGCACGTCAGAGAGGATAATAAATGCCTTATTATCAATTTCTTTTACAATAGCACGCAACTTCGGTATTTCATTACGTGTAACAACGCACATTATAAATGTATTATCACGACCGGTATACATACCTTTTCCGTATATTCCAGTTACTCCTCTGTGCATCACTTTAATAATGTGCTCACTTATTTGCGCAGATTTATCAGAAATTATATACGCACTCTTTGCAGCACTTCCGCCCTCCACTAAAGCATCAGCAACTTTCGTGCTTACATAAACAGATGCAACCATATAGAGCATTAGTGTATAATCTGCAAAAGCAAATCCTGCAACAACAATAATCAGTGCATCAATAATCAAAATAAGTTTTGCAACAGAGATACGTTTTTTCAGCAAACTATAAAGTATAATGGCCAAAAAATCACTGCCGCCTGTTGAAGCACCACATTTAATCACGGCACCTATACCGGCTCCAATCAAAACACCGCCAAATATGGCAGACATCAATATATCAGTCGTAAAAGGTGCAACATCAGCCGTCAGTTCCAGAAATAAAGTCAGTGCCAGCATCCCGACTGCCGATTTTACAAATACACTTTTGGGCATAGTCTTCCAACTTATTGCAAACAAAACAGCATTTATACTTAAAACCACAAGCGATACAGGTATACCGAATTTTGAATGTAAAATTGTTGCCACACCGCCGGCGCCACCAGCGGCAATTTCATTTGGTATCAAAAAGTAATTGAAGCCTATCGCCATCAGCAATGCGCCCAAAAGAATAAGCAGAAATTCTTTTATATAGTTTTTCAAAACTTATCACCTCAAATATAATATGTTGATATTATATTTGACAGCAACAATGTTTTTATTCCGTTATATTTGCAGCCGAATATGCCAAATCAAGTATCTCGTCAAGCCTCGATGAGTTTTTCTTTAAGTAAAGATATCCTATTAAAGCCTCAAATCCCGTAGCGTGACGGTAATCCACAATATCAGCATTTTTTGCAGCCGTGTGTGAATGTGCGTTTCTGCCACGTTTATAAACTGCCTGTTCTTCTTCCGTAAAGTGCACCTCTATAGCACGGACAATCTTACTTTGTGCAACGGCACTTACATACCTGATAGCAATTTTATGAAGTTTTGCAACCTGCATATTGATATCTTTCGCTATGCGCGTGCGTATATATGTTTCATATACTGCGTCACCTACAAAAGCCAATGTAAGCGGCGACAGTTGTTCTGCCGGTAAACCTAATTCAAAATCAAGCATATCTTACTCCCTGTGCCATTTTACACCTTGAGAAGTATCTTCAAGGATAATACCCATTGTTTTGAGTTTATCACGGATTTCGTCGGCTGTTTTGAAATCTTTTGCTTTTCTTGCCTGATTTCTCTGTTCAATCATATTTTCAATTTCAGCATCGATATTATCGTCTTTTTCACTATTGAGTACACCAAGCACACCGCCAAGTTCTTTTATGAGTGCAAGAGTATCTTCACATGCATTTTTACCGCTTTCTGCATTAAGTTCGGTGTTGGCAAAATAAACAATATCAAATATAGCAGCAATAGCATCGGCAGTGTTTATATCGTCTTCCATAGCCTCTATAAACTTATTTTTAAACTGTTCAAGTTTATCGCTTATATCTACACCTTCGTTGTTACTGTTCTTTGCCATAAACTCAAGATTAGCCATACAGGTATAGATTCTTTCCAGCCCGGATTTTGCCTGAATCAAAAGATCGTGCGAAAAATTGATTGGGTTTCTGTAATGGGCACTTAACATAAAGAATCTTACAACTTCAGGTTCAAACTCTTTAACAACGTCACGAACTGTAAAGAAGTTGCCAAGTGACTTACTCATTTTTTTGTTATCAACATTGATATATCCATTGTGCAACCAGTAATTTGCAAACTCACATCCATGCGCAGCCTCAGACTGAGCAACCTCATTTTCATGGTGAGGAAAAATCAAATCTTTACCACCGCTGTGAATATCAATGGTTTTACCAAGGTATTTATTTGCCATTGCACTGCACTCAATATGCCATCCCGGTCTTCCCATACCCCACGGACTTTCCCACGCGGGTTCTCCCTCTTTCTGTGCTTTCCACAATGCAAAATCCATAGGATCTTCTTTTTGTTCGCCAACGTCTATACGTGCACCCGCCTCAAGATTTTCCAACGGTTGATGAGAAAGTTTGCCGTAAGCGGAGAACTTTTTAACCCGGAAATACACATCACCGTTCACATTATACGCATAGCCTTTTTCCTCAAGAGTTTTAACAAGTTCTATAATTTCAGTTATATGGTCAGTTGCTCGTGGATGAACAGTTGCAGGTTTAATGCCCAGTGCACCTGCATCTTTGAAATATTCTTCAATAAATTTTTCTGCCAACTCTTTAACAGTAATGCCCTCTTCGTTGGCACGCTTAATCATTTTGTCATCAATATCCGTAAAATTCTGAACAAAAGTTACTTCATATCCCACATACTCCATAAAACGTCTTAATGTATCGAATATGATAAACGGACGTGCATTACCTATATGAAAATAATTATACACGGTCGGTCCGCACGAATACATACGTACCTTACCTGCCTCAACCGGTTTAAATTCTTCTTTTTTATTAGTCTTGCTGTTATAAAGTTTAATCATTTATATCGCCTCTCTTACTTGCTGAGTTCGTCAACTCTTTTGCTCAAATCATCAATAAGTTTATGCAACTTGCAAATCTCCTGTGATGTAGGGTCAGGCATGTGAATCTGATCCAGATCATCAGGCTTGATACGCTTATTATTTATTCTTACAATTCTTGCCGGAACACCTACACATGTGGAATTTTCCGGAACTTCCGAAAGCACTACAGCGTTTGCAGCAATTTTAGAATTACTGCCGACAGTAAACGGACCAAGAACCTTCGCACCGCTTCCAACCATAACATTATCGCCAAGTGTAGGGTGACGTTTACCTTTATCTTTACCTGTACCTCCAAGCGTTACCCCTTGATATAAAGTACAGTTTTCTCCAATGATTGCGGTTTCACCTATTACAACACCTGTGCCGTGGTCAATAAACAATCCTTTCCCAATAGTTGCACCGGGGTGGATTTCAATTCCGGTAAGGAATTTACTATACTGAGAAATGAGTCTTGCAACAAATCTCATACCATGATAATGAAAATAATGAGCATACCTGTGAAACACCAACGCATGAAGCCCTGTATACAGAAAAAATACTTCAAACTTACTTCGTGCAGCCGGATCCCTTTGCATAACAGAAGAAATTTCACACAATGCAACAGGAGTATAAAAAAGATAATGCAATATAATAATTGCCGCTATCGTTATAAGTAAATACATACTTTTTCCTCCAAAACGCGCATATATATTCTATTATATAATCTTTTTACTTAAAAAACAACTGTTTTTTGCGTTTTTTTAATTGATTTTACAGTTTTAATATGATAAGATTATTATGTAATAAATTTTGACTGCAGGTGATAGTTATGATATACAGAGAATGTGAAAATCAAAAATGTTTCTTCTGTGCCTATTCTGCGCCTCTCGCTGCTACAACTGATATGATATGCAGCAAGGCAGGTATTGTGTGCGAAGACAATGTTTGTAAAAAATTCAGGTATGATCCTCAAAAGCGTGTTCCAAAACGCACACCAAAACTCAATACCGAAAAATTCAGTGCTGAAGATTTTGCACTTTGAATTAAAGTTGAACAGCCATCCGTAACAGTACGGCACACTCTCCCATATAATATATTAAAACGAAAAATCCATTTTATGTGCAAGATATATCGGAGGTATTAAAAATGTCAGCCAATATTCGCAATCTTGCTGACCTTCCTACTGGTGAGCGTTGTCGGGTGGCATCGCTCATTTCAAACGGAAGCAACCGCAGACGTATGCTGGATTTAGGGCTGGTGCCGGGTACAGAAATTGAAGCAGTGCTTAAAAGCCCGTCAGGCGGAGTAACTGCATACCTTATACGCGGCACGTTGATAGCAATACGTCAGGAAGACGCAGTTAATATAATTATAAATTGAACCATGTCCATTAAAAATCGGAGTATGACCCAATCATACCCCGATTTTTTTAATCTTCAACGTCTTCTTCATCTGGTGATTCCGGTTCATTTACAATTACGTGAATTTTTTCTACTCTATGGTAATCTGTTTCCGTAACCGTAATATTTAAATTCTGATAATCAAACACATCGCCTGTTTCAGGAACACGGTCCAACTGCTCCATAACCCAACCGCTTATAGATGCAATCTCTTCATCGGGCTCTATCCCGAATTGCTCGCAAAAATCTTCAAAATCAGCAGAACAGTCAACGATATATTTGTTATCACCTATAAACTCAAAATCCTCTATAACCTCATCATGCTCATCCCAGATTTCTCCAACGAGTTCCTCTAATATATCCTCCATTGTAACAATACCCAACGTCCCGCCGAATTCATCAAGAATAACTGCTATATGTGATTTGTTTGTCTGGAGTTCTTTTAAAAGGTCGTTAATCTTTTCGCTTCTCTGTACAAAAACAGGAACAGACATAAGTTCTTCAATACTTTTATCTGTAATACCGTCTTCATTATAAAAATCTTTAAGGTGAATAACACCGACTATATTATCTATACTTTCATCATAAACAAGCAGTCTTGAAAAACGAGTCTGTGAAAAAAGACGTGCCACTTCAATTTTATCAGCATCAATGGAAACAGCCTCTATATCTACACGGTGAGTCAAAACGTCTTCTGCTTTCTGCTCGGTAAATTCAATTGCATTACGCAAAAGATCGCCTTCATCTGTGTCAATTGTTCCGTCCTGTTCTACCTCATCCACCAGAACAAGCAACTCTTCCTGCGACATTTTTGCACTTTCTTCTACTTTTATAATTTTAGCAAGAAGTTTCTTCCATAATGTAAACAAAAAGTTTACCGGTGTAAGAATCCATATAAGGCCTCTTATGATAGGAGCAGAAAACATTGCAAAATTTTCCGGTGTATCCTTTGCGATGCTCTTGGGTGAAATCTCTCCGAAGATAAGAACTACAACAGTGATAACGGCTGTTGAAATTGCTGCTCCGTAATTTGGAAAAAGTTTTACAAAAAATACAGTTCCCATTGAAGCAAGCGCTATATTTACGATATTGTTGCCTACAAGGATTGTTGATAAAAGTTTATCGTAATTTTCAGATATAGACAATACCAGTGAAGCACGCTTATTGCCTTTTTCAGCCATGTTTTTAAGCCTTGTTTTATTTATAGAAGTAAATGCCGTTTCAGTAGCGGAAAAATATGCTGACATAAGCACTAGTGCCACCATAACAAATATATAAGGCATAGGTAAAGGGTCCATTTTAAATTATTCTCTCCTTAAGTAATTATATTTTTATATCAAAATCAGAGTCAAATACGCATTTTGTAAAAACACAAAAAGGCACGCCTGCGCAAACAATATACTATACGCAGATATGCCTGATATATCATATCAATTATATAATTCGCGTTAGAATTACTCCCGTCGCCGTCCATTTAGTGTTAACCGTTCCTTTCAGTAAGTTGTTTTAATTATAGCATATATATACAAAATAGTCAACACCATTTTTAATATTCACGAATTCATTTACATTTTCATAATATATAATTGTGATTTTACACGTTCTTGGAGGTGCTGTTTATGGGACTTACCGTTCAATCAACGCAAAAAAACGTACTTACGGAAATGAATGTTGAAAATACCAATAACACCGTTATTGCTCTTGCAGGCAATCCTAATGTTGGAAAAAGCACCGTGTTCAATGCTCTCACAGGCTTAAAACAACATACGGGAAACTGGCCAGGAAAAACTGTGGCAAATGCAGTCGGCAACTTTACATACGAAAATGAGGATTTTACTGTTGTTGATTTGCCTGGAACATATTCGCTTATGTCCAGTTCAAAAGAGGAAGAAATTGCACGTGATTTTATCTGCTCGTCAACTGCTGATACCGTTGTAGTGGTGGCAGATGCAACATGTCTTGAAAGAAACCTTAATCTCACTTTGCAAATACTTGAAATAACACCAAAATGTATACTTTGTGTCAACCTTATGGATGAGGCAAAAAAGAAAAAAATACAAATTGATATTAAACAACTCAAAAAAATACTTGGTATTCCTGTTGTGGGAATATCAGCCGCACAAAGAAAAGGAACAGAGCCTTTAAAAGAAGCAATACAGTCAGCCAAAAACAAAGATTTTACAGATGTGTGTATTCCAAAATATGATACGTTAATAGAAAAAAGTATTTCTGTCATCGCTGACGCAATTTCAGATGCTTATCCCGAAATGGTGCTTTCACCAAGATTTTTAGCAATCAAACTTCTCTGCGGTGACAAAAATGTTGTTGAGTCATTAGAAGCAGTTGTAAACTGTAATTTTTCACAAAATGAAAAAATCTCCTCATCACTGCAAGAGCAAAAAACAATTCTTGAAAAATCAGGCACAACAGAAAGTAATATTACTGACAAAATTGTATGTTCAATAATACAAAAATCAGAAAAAATTTCAAAAAAATGCGTCAAGACCCAAAACAATCAATATGTCATATCTGACATACGAACCGACAAAATCTTAACATCAAAAATATGGGGGATCCCCATTATGCTTTGTATGCTGGGGGCAATATTTTATCTTTCGGTTGCGGGTGCCAATTATCCGTCTTCTCTTTTAGCAGATTTTTTTGGTTTTGTAGAAATATATATTTTAAAGTTCTTTGAATATATAAACTCTCCTCAATGGATAACAAATATACTTGTTTCAGGAATGTATCGCACCTTAACGTGGGTGGTTTCGGTTATGTTTCCGCCAATGGCAATTTTCTTTCCGCTTTTTACCCTGCTTGAAGATTTGGGATATTTGCCGAGAGTGGCTTTTAATCTTGACGGATTTTTCAAAAAGTGCTGTGCCCACGGAAAACAATGCCTTACTATGTGCATGGGGTTAGGTTGCAACGCTGCAGGTGTTACAGGAGCAAGAATAATAGATTCACCAAGAGAACGTCTGATAGCAATTATAACAAACAACCTTGTCCCATGCAACGGCAGATTCCCTATACTGATTACTGTTTCATCAATTTTTATCGGCTCTTATTTCTCCAACAAAGGAAAATATATTGTAGCAGCACTTACCGTACTGGCAATTGTTATACTTGGAATATGTGCAACTTTTATTGTATCTTTCATTCTTTCAAAAACAATTTTAAAAGGTACGCCATCACAGTTCACATTGGAACTCCCTCCATTTCGCAAACCTAAAATTGCAGAGGTTATATACCGTTCTGTATTTGACCGAACTTTGTTTGTTCTTGGAAGAGCCACGGCAGTTGCTGCACCTGCAGGTGCAATAATATGGCTTACTGCAAATGTGCACATAGACGGATGTTCAATACTTAATTATATGGGACACTTTCTAGACCCGTTTGCTAAACTTTTAGGATTTGACGGATTTATTTTATTATCTTTTATACTTGGCTTGCCCGCCAACGAAATCGTTATGCCCATACTTATAATGTGTTATACAGCATCAGGGCATCTTACGGAAATGAGCACACTTTCAGATACCGCTGCACTCCTTACTGCAAACGGGTGGAATATAATCACTGCAATAAATGTAATGATATTTACTCTGTTTCATTTCCCTTGTGCAACAACACTCCTTACAATACGTAAAGAATCAGGAAGTTTGAAATGGACAGCATTATCATTTGTAATTCCTACAATTATAGGAATAGTTATATGCTTTATAACAACACAGGTTTCAAAAATATTTATATAGAAAAAAGGCTTCACATTTGTGAAGCCTTTAAAATAATTTGTTCTAATTATTTATTACCCAAAAACATATTGATTTTAGCAATCAATTCATCAGCGTCTACACCGTGAACAGCGCAAGCTTCTTCAACAGTTTCACCGCTTGCAGATGGGCAACCCAGACAATGCATACCAATTTCAAAAAAGAAAGGTGCTGTTTCAGGATCAATTTTGAGTACATCTGCAATAATAGTATCTTTTGTAATCATAGCCATTTTAATATTCCTCCGTTTAATTATAGTGTATAGTGTTATTATATAATTTTTTTAGTAAGATTGCAATACCAAAGTTAATTATTCCAAATAAAATTCTGCTCTTCCCAGTTCGTACAAGTTATTCCCATCAGCATCAATAATAACAGTTACGGGGAAATTCTCAACCTCTAATCTTCGTACGGCTTCAGTGCCAAGGTCATCATAAGCAATAACCTCACTTTTTTTAACATGCTCAGAAAGAAGTGCTCCCGCACCGCCTATTGCACCAAAATATACGCTTCCGTACTCAACCATAGCATCAACAACACAAGGTTTCCTTAACCCCTTACCTATCATTCCCGATAAACCACGTTTTATAAGTTCAGGTGCATACGCATCCATTCTGCCGCTTGTTGTAGGCCCGCACGAACCTATAACCTCGTCTTCTCTGCAAGGGCACGGACCAACATAATATATAATCTGTCCGTTAATATCAAAAGGTAGTTCTTCACCTTTTTTAAGAGCATCACACATACGTTTGTGCGCAGCATCGCGTCCGGTATATATAACACCTGATATTGTTATATTATCCCCTGCTTTTAAAGATTTGATTTTTTCTTTAGTTAAAGGTGTCGTAATATTCATATAATCTTCCTTTACTTAACCTTATTGATGTCGTAAGGAGTACTTTGGTATACGTAATAATTGAGCCAGTTTGAGAAAAGCAGATTTGCGTGTGAACGCCATCTTACTTTAGGAGTTTTTGTATAATCGTCATTAGGATAATAGTTTACAGGAACATCAATTGGAAGTCCTGCATCAAGGTCCCTGACGTATTCTTTATGAAGTGTGTCTGCATCATATTCAGAATGACCGGTTACAAAAATATTTCTTCTGTCTTTACTTGCCACAATATAAAGCCCTGCTTCATCGGATTCGGCAAGTATATGAAGTTCAGGAACTTTTTCCACATCTTCACGTCGGATTTCTGTGTGACGTGAATGTGGTGCATAGAAATAATCGTCAAACCCACGCAAAAGTTTGCTCTTTTTACGCATAACCTTATGTTCAAATATTCCAAACATCTTCTTTTCAAGCGGATGTTTAGGTATTCCGTAATGATAATGAAGTCCCGCCTGCGCTGCCCAGCATATATGCAACACACTCGTTACATTTTGCTGTGTCCAGTCCATAATTTCCTTAAGTTCTTCCCAATAGTTAACATCTTCAAATTCCATTTTTTCAACGGGTGCACCGGTAATAATCATACCGTCATATTTATCACCCTTGATTTCATCAAAATCCTTGTAAAAAGCCTGAAGATGTTCAGCAGGAGTATTTTTTGAAGTGTGTGTTTTCATGTGAAGAAAATCAATCTCCACCTGCAATGGTGTATTCCCCAAAAGACGAAGAAGTTGTGTTTCTGTAACTATCTTTGTAGGCATAATATTTAATATTACAAGTTTAAGAGGACGGATATCCTGCTTTAACGCCTTTTTTTCCGTCATAACAAAAATATTTTCGCTATTTAAAATTTTTGTTGCGGGGAGTTTGTCAGGTATTTTAATTGGCATATTAACCCCTCCTGTCAATAAGATTTAAAAGTGTTTCTTTATTATTTAAATCAGGATTTTCTATAACCGCCATTTGTAATCGGGAAAGTGTTTTTCCTATAGCATTACCGGAAATCCCCTGTTCCATTAAATCGTTTCCGTTTACAGCAAGATGTTTTATAAGGTACGGCTCGTTTGCAGATACAATATTTTTAAACACTGTGCCGATTTCATCCAGATTAGTTAATTTTGCCGGCATGGTACTCTCACTTTGAGCCATAGCATCGGCTCTTTGCACACACAGTAAATCCGAAAAATATTCATCACCGATTTCCGAAAGCAATTTCTTGATTTCTGTCTTATCAGCAGTAAATCTGAAATCGTGATATTTTATCATTGTTTTAATGCACGTTTTTTCAGCGTTTGAAAATTTGAGTTTTGAAAATATGCGTTCTGCAATATTAAGACTCATTTGCTCGTGCCCTTTAAAATGATCGCCTTCGGCATCGGTGGAACGTGTAAATGGTTTGCCCATATCATGCATCAGCATTGCCCATCGTAAAGGTAACTTTTTAGGTACACTCGCAACACTTTTTAAGATATGGTCGCCAACATTATACGAATGATGTATATTATTTTGTTCAGTGTCAAAGCATCTTGCAAGTTGAGGAAAAATCTCACGAAGAAGCGGCATAGATTTCTTTAACATATAAACATTATCGCCCATTAAAGCCTTGTCCATTTCCTGCTTGATTCTTTCTCCGCTTACATATAATATAAGCGATGATTTCCTCTCTATTGAACTCAATATTTCATCATCAATGGTAAAACCTGTAGTGCATGCAAAACGAATGGCACGAAGCATTCTCAATGCGTCTTCTTCAAAACGTTTATCTGCCTCACCTACTGTGCGTATGAATTTATTTTCAATATCATCTATACCGCCGAAATAATCTAGTATATTTCCGTTTTCATCACACGCAAGTGCGTTCATGGTGAAATCACGGCGGCTCAGATCACTTTTCAAATCTTTGGAAAATTCTACAGTTTTAGGTCTGCGGTGATCTTCATAAACACCGTCCACCCTATATGTTGTAATCTCCACAACCGCACCATCTTCAACAACTGTAACAGTTCCATGTTTAAGACCTGTATCAATAGTTTTTGTAAAAATTCCTTTTATCTGTTCAGGCAAAGCATCGGTAGTAATATCATAATCACTTATTTCCCTGCCAAGGAGGAAATCGCGTACGGCACCGCCCACCACATAAGCCTCAAAGCCATTGGCGGTAATTGCAGATAATATATTCCTGATATTATCGGGCAGTGTCATTTTTTTCATAAAATTCTCCTTTTATAACAATTTACATATTCTATTATACAATTAGCGTGTCGAAAAATCAACACGCTAATTCATTTTATTTATAGATTTCTATCAATTATAAACAGAACCGAAATCTGATACAGGTAAAAGCCTGAAAACAACTTTTCCGATAATGTTTTTACGCGGTATTGCACCTACAGATGCATCACGGCTGTCACGGCTGTTATTTCTGTTATCGCCAAGCACAAACACATGGTCTTTAGGAACAACATAAGGATATTTCATAGTTCCTGCAGACACCAACTGCTCACTTATATAATCCTCAACAAGTGCAACTCCATCAACATATACCGTTTGTTCAGCGGCGTCAACAACAACTTCCTGACCTTCAGTAGCAATAACTCTTTTTACATAAGGAGTATCAGGACTGTTCGGAGGACGGAAAATAATAACATCCCCCACTTCAGGAGAATACATAAACCTGTTTACATACAAAGTGTCATTGTGATGCAAAGTCGGAAGCATTGAAGGTCCGTCTACACGAACTAAAGTGAAAATGAACTGTCTTATAAAAAGTGCCACAGCAAGTGCAACAACTATAGAAACAACCCAGTCAAGAAGTTCTTTTTTTACGCTGTTTTTAGGCGGAGCAATAACTTCCTGATCAACGCACACTACATCTGTGTTCTGAGTTTCTTCGATAATTTCTTCAGTATTGTCAATATTGTCATTGTTTTTGAAATCTTCCATTTATTTCACTCCTTAATGGAATAAAGCGGGTAATAAATACCCGCTTTAAGCAACGTTATTAAAGTTTTTCTTTAACTTTAGCAGCTTTACCAACTCTGTCACGCAGGTAATAAAGTTTTGCTCTGCGAACTTTACCATGTCTGATAACTTCAATTTTAGCAATTTTGGGTGAGTTAACAGGGAAAGTTCTTTCAACACCTACACCGTAAGAGATACGTCTAACGGTAAATGTTTCGTTAATACCGCCGTGTTTTTTGGAAATAACTGTACCTTCAAAAACCTGAATTCTTTCTCTGGTACCCTCTTTAATCTTTACGTGAACTTTAATGGTATCACCGATTAAGAGTTTGGGAAGATCTGTTCTGATCTGTTCCTGTGTAATGCTTTCGATTACGTTCATTGTTTTTCTCCTCTCATCATAGATGTTCTTGTTAAGCTTATTTAACGGCAATCTGAAAGCCGACTTACAGAGGACCATCCGAGTTACTGAACTATTTTATCACACATTTATAATAAATGCAAGTGTTTTTTTGGATTTTTTTCAATTTTTTTCAAATCAATCATAGTGGACTTCATAAAGAGTCAATCCTTCAGGCGGAGCAGTTATACCTGCACGTGTTCTGTCACACGAGTCAATGATTTCACTCATATCATCTGGATTGATTTTTCCATTTCCCACCATTGCAAGCGTTCCGGAAATTATGCGGACCATATTATAAAGATAGCCGTCTGCCCGGATATATATTTTAACTCTGTCGCCATCTTGTTTCACATCAAGTCTGCTGACTGTACGGACAGTTCCTGTAATATTGCTCCCCGCTGACATAAACCCGGAAAAATCATGCGATCCCAAAAAGCAATCAGCGGCTTTCTGCATTTTCTCTATATCAAGTTTCTTTGGATAATGCCATTCAAAACGGCGTGTAAAAACATCCTGAAACATAGCCGTATTTATGGTATAGCAGTATGTTTTTCCGTTATTATCGTACCTTGCGTGAAAACTGTCATCAACCAGTTGACATTTTGAAACGCATATATCTTCGGGCAGATATGCACGCACAGCAAGCGGAAGTTTATCTTCAGGAACGCAATCGGGTGCAATGTATGAGCAAACGTACATTCTCGCATGCACTCCGGCATCTGTCCTGCTGCAACCTTTGATTTTTATATCTGTTTTATAAACCTTTGTCAGTGCATCTTCAAGACACCCCTGAATGGTTTGACCATTAGGCTGAAGTTGAAATCCGCAATAATCTGTTCCGTCATACGACAATGTCAGTTTATAAGTACCCATATTTACCTCATAAATACATATTTATCAGCACGATTGCCGCCATAAGAGTAATCATTGTAAGGCAGGCAATCCAATCCCTACCGTTTATTTTGAGTTCATTAAGGCGAGTTCTGCCCTTTCCGCCGCGGTAACATCTGCACTCCATAGCCACAGCAAGTTCGTCTGCTCTGCGGAATGAACTTATGAAAAGCGGAACAAGGATAGGAATAAGGGATTTTGCTCTGCTTATAATATTGCCACTTTCAAAATCAGCACCTCTTGCCATCTGTGCTTTCATAATTTTATCAGTTTCTTCCAAAAGTGTAGGAATAAACCTTAATGCTATAGTCATCATCATAGCAAGTTCGTGTGCAGGCAATCCTATTTTAGAAAATGGTGAAAGTAATTTTTCAACACCATCTGTTAAAAGTATAGGTGAAGTTGTAAGAGTCAGAACAGATGTTCCCATAACAAGAAACACAAGTCTTAAACTCATAACAACAGCACTGTAAACGCCCTCAGAAGTAATTTTTAAAAATCCAATTTTAAGCGGAACTCCGCCTATGTTAACTATTTTACCGTTTGTCATAAAAAGGTTAATAAGTGCAGTAAATATTATAAGAAACAATATGGGACGGACACCTTTTAAAACAAGTTTAAAACTCACTCTTGAAAGTTTGACCGCGAAAAATACATAAAGTGCAACCGCAGCGAATCCCCACAAACTTTTTATAAAGAATATGGCAATAATAAATACAAGTGTTAGAATAATTTTAATTCGGGGATCCATAGAATGTACGGGCGAGTCTATAGGAAAATACTGCCCTAATGTTATATCTTTCAGCATTTTCCCACCTCACCAAAATAACGGAGAATTTCCTTGCAGGCTTTCTCCACAGTATAGATTTTATCGTTAACGTTAATTCCGTTTTTCTTTAACCCTTGCATAACAAGACACGCCTGAGGGACATTGAGCCCCATTGACAGCAGCTCATCAGAACGGGCAAATATATTTTCAACAGTATCAAACATTTTCAGTTCACCGTCACACATAACCATTATGCGCTCTGCAAGACGTGCAATATCTTCCATTGAATGTGAAACAAGAACAACCGTAAGGCCTTCAACATCATGAAGTTTTTTAATTCTGTTAAGGATTTCATCTCTGCCCACGGGATCAAGTCCTGCAGCAGGCTCGTCCAGAATAAGTATTTCAGGATTCATAGCAAGCACTCCGGCAATTGCAACACGCCTTTTCTGTCCTCCTGAAAGTTCAAACGGCGATTTTTCAAAATATTTTTCGTCAAGTCCTACAACTTCGGCAACATGGTGCACACGTGCATCAATTTCATCATCATTAAGCCCTAAATTCTTGGGACCATACGCAATGTCTTTATATACCGTTTCTTCAAACAACTGATATTCGGGGTACTGAAACACAATACCTACTTTACTGCGTATTTCACGCATATTTACAGACTTATCCGATATATCACACCCGTCAACAAAAACACTTCCTCCATCAGGTTTCAAAAGTCCGTTAAGATGCTGAATAAGCGTGGATTTACCCGAGCCGGTATGACCTATAAGTCCGACAAATTCACCATCTTCTATCCTGAATGAAATATCCGAAAGTGCAGTTTTTTCAAACGGAGAGCCTTTTGAATATATATGATTTAAGTTTTTGACTTCTATCGGCATAGTTTTATTATCTCCTCAACACATTCTTGTTCATCCAAAATGTCACATCTTATGTCCAGACCTGCTTTTTTCAGTTCAAAAGCAATCTGTGTTGCCTGCGGAACATCCAACCCGATACGACGCATTTTTTCAACATCAGAAAACACATTCCTCGGTTTGTCATCTATGATTATACGTCCTTTATCTACTACAACAACTCTGTCAGCACACACAGCCTCATCCATATTATGAGTTATCATGATTATTGTAATTCCGTATTTATGGTTAAGTTCCGTTATGGTTTTCATAACCTCTTTTCTGCCTGACGGATCAAGCATTGCAGTAGGCTCGTCAAACACAATTGTCTTCGGTTTCATTGCTATAACTCCGGCAATTGCAATACGTTGCTTCTGTCCACCGGATAGAAGATGCGGGGCGTCTTTTCTGAATTTAGACATACCAACCGCACCAAGTGCATAGTCCACCCTTTCACGAATTTCATCAGGCGGAACTCCAAGATTTTCAGCAGCGAACGCAACATCTTCTTCAACTATTGTTGCAACTATCTGATTATCAGGATTCTGGAAAACCATAGCAGCACTCTGGCGGATATCCCAGATTTTATTCTCATCCAACGTATCCATACCATCAACATACACATATCCTCCCATAGGAAGCAATATTGCATTTATATGTTTTGCTAGCGTAGACTTACCCGAACCGTTTCTTCCTAAAACAGCAACAAACTCACCGTCACCTACAGTTAAGTTGATTCCGTTGAGTGCAAGACCGCCGACTTTATCATCAGCACGGTTATAAGAATATGTCAGATTCTGTATCTCTATCAATTGTCATTCCCTCTCATTCGCACGAATTGGAATACCATCTGGATGTAAGTCCGCACGGCAGTACCAATCCGGAAGATTTTATCGGTAACCCGATTTCATCAGCCATAACTTTACCATCATATTTTTTACCAACGGTAAGTTTTAACACATTACCCACCACTGCAGGAGAAATGCCCGTAGTATAAGAATTAACTATGAAAAACAACGGATTATCACTCATAACATCCATACACTTACATACAAGCGGATAAAATTCGTCTTCAAATTTCCATATTTCGCCTTTAGGACCTCTGCCATAAGACGGGGGGTCCATAATGATACAGTCATATTTATTGCCTCTGCGTTTTTCACGCTCAACAAATTTAATGACATCATCAACTATATACCGAATGGGAGCATCCGCAAGCCCTGACGAAGCAGCATTTTCTTTTGCCCACGATGTCATACCTTTAGAAGCATCTACGTGCACAACTTTAGCACCTGCAGAAGCCGCCGCAACAGTTGCACCTCCGGTGTATGCAAACAGATTAAGCACATTTACCGGACGATTTGCCTTTTTTATGTTACGCATAATAAATTCCCAGTTGACAGCCTGTTCAGGAAAAAGTCCTGTATGCTTAAACCCCATAGGCTTAATATTGAAAGTCAAATTTTCAAATTTCACCTGCCAACTTTGCGGCATTTTTTTAAAATATTCCCAACTGCCACCGCCTGACGCACTTCTGTGATAATGAGCGTGCAAATTTTTCCATGATTTTTCATCACAATGCTCCTGCCATATTGCCTGTGGGTCAGGACGGCGGAGTTTGATATCACCCCAGAATTCAACTTTTTCTCCATGAGCAGCATCAAGCAGTATATAGTCTTTCCAGTTATCAGCAATTAACATATTCTGTCCTCTTTACATATTACGTTCTTTTTTTAGTTCCCTGATGTCTTCCCCCACAAACTTAAGCAGATTAAAATATCCCGTAATACGAGATGATATTCTGTCGGTATAAGTGTTTCTGACATCAGTCATATTAAGATTAGAATTTATTATAGTAGACTTTTTCTCTAAAAGTCTGGTGTTGAGCAAATCAAACAACACGGATTGTGTATACGATGTAATAAACTCTGTTCCAAAATCATCGATTATAAGCAACTCACAATCATAAATCGCATCTTTCAAAAGATGAGAATTTTCTATCTTTGAGCGATTAAAATGACAATCCTCCAAAAAGTTAAACAACTTATACGCTGTTTGATATATAACTCCGTGTCCTGCATTTAAAAGTTCTGCCACCATACACGACGTAAGATAAGTTTTACCAACACCGGCAGGACCGTAAATATACAGATTTTCGTAAGAAGAACCAAAATTTCTGCAAAATTCCAGACACGTGCGGTAAATATTTCGGGCATTATCATAAGGTGACACACCTACAGATGGTTCAACATCTTTGCTATAGAATGAAAAATCAGCATTTTTAAAACTACAATTTTCAAAATCAATTGGTATATTTGAAATACGTGATGCCGCTTCTGCCATAAAACGTTTTATCTTTTGTTTATAGCATATACATTTCTTGTCGTTTATAACACCTGTATCCTTACAGAGGGCACACTCATAAGGAACATCAAAAACATCTTCGCTCATTCCGTACTTAGCAAGCACATCTACTCTTTTGCGCTTGAGTTCTGCCAGTTCGGACTCCATAGATGAAGCAAGTTCTGATGCAGAAACATTGCCGTTGATTATTTTAGTTGAATAGCGGACACCAACTGTAGCAATTGCTCTGTCTATCTCTTCAACTTCGGGAACAAGCGCATAAACCATGTTCATACGCTCTTGTTTAAGTTCTTTGCGTGTATTTACGAGGTTATCATATTCACTCTTTATATGCTTTTCAATAGCATTAAAACTCAAATGTTCTCACCACCTATTTTATTGTTCCGGTATACCCATTCTGCGCGCAAACATTTTCTTTTCAAAGTCACTTAAATTATCATCACCAGTAAAATTATTGAATTTTGTGTTTTTCTTTTGTCCGTTCTTTTTCTCGGATGGTTCTTTTCCAAGATTTTTCAAAACAGCGTCCATATATTTAAAATTCATTTTACCTGTATTCATAACGGTAATCTCATACGCCTCTTTTATGTTTGCCTCTGTTGCTTTATATTCCTGCAACCAGGTACGCACAAATTCAGTTTCACGTTCGGTTAAATCTCTGCCGCTTATCTGCATTATGCGTTTAACCTTTTTTTCTGCACGTGCAAGTTTTGCCTGACCTTTTATGTATATATTGGCTTTTTCAAAATTGTCTATGCCGTTATCAGCCCACGTAATTGCAACTTTTTCAATATAACGCAAATCCATTTTTTTAATAGATGTGCAATGTTCCAGAAGCATAACAATTACATCTATGGGCAATTTGAGCCAGTCATAGAAAGAATACATTATTTTCATATCATTGTGGTTTAAAGGCTTGCACAACAGTTGCTCAGCAATAACAAACATATCACGAACGTTCTTATCAGTTTTTAATGCTGCGTTAATATCCTTAACAAGATATTTTGGCGGCTCTGCAAAGGATTTGTTTTCTTCCGCAGGGACATCCTGAACCTGAGCAGCGGTTGAATATGAATCCAACGCTGTAAACTCCACACTGCACATACCATCAGCATCTTCAAACGTTATCACAGATTGCTCGTGCCAGTATTTAAGTGCTTTTATTACCTTTTCATCTGTTACACCAAGTGACACAGCAGTATTTTCCACGGTGAGATTTGCGTCATTTAAATGGCACAGCAAATACAGATATACTTTAACCGCCAACTCATCAGCAGATGGCATATATCTGTCAACAAACGCTGTCGGCACAGAAAAGACAGCCTCTTTCTTTTTTATTTGCAAATTTTTCACGCAAACTCCCCCATAATATTCATAGTGTATTTAGTATATCACACAATACACACAAATTCAATGACAAAATAAGATAAATTTATTTATGAAATTCAAAGTTCAAAAAACTCATTAAAAAAGTCCTATGGTTTTCACCATAGGACTTTTTGATGAGATTAGTCGTCTATACTGTTGTCTGTTGCTCTTTCATATATTTCTTCAACCTCTTTTGAAGGTGCTTTATCAATAAGTGTTACCACTATAGCAGCAATTCCACCGATTATAAATCCGGGGATTATTTCGTAAACACCGGTAACTGCAGTAAGTGCAGAGCCGCCCGAAACCGGCATCCACAACCAGAGCATATCCACAATGGCACCAACCAATATACCTGCAACTGCACCTTTATATGTAAATCTCTTCCAGAAGAGAGAAAGCAATACAGCAGGTCCAAAAGCAGCACCGAATATACCCCATGCATTTGATACAAGATCCATTATCGCCTGAGCCGCTTTTCCTTTACTGCTTGCAATAAAGTATGCAATAACCGCAATAACTATAACTATTGCACGGCTCACCCAGAGCATTTCTTTGTTTGACGCATTTTTTCTTACCAAAGGTTTGTACAAGTCACTTGAGAATGATGATGCTGCAACAAGAAGTTGAGAGTCAGCCGTAGACATACTTGCGGCAATTATTGCAGCGAGTAAGAGTCCTGCAATAAACGCAGGGAATACATCACGTGCAAGTTCAACAAATATCAATGACTGTTTTCCGTTTGCAAGTAATACTTCAGAAAGGTCTGTTCCGTTTGAATAAACAAACATTCTGCCAAGATATGCAATCACTACAGTTGCAGCAAGTGAAAGCACCACCCAGATGATAGCAACAGTTGCAGATTTTTTTACCATAGATGGTTTTTCAATAGCCATAAATCTTACAATGATGTGTGGCATACCGAAATATCCAAGTCCCCAGCCAAGACCGGAAACTATGTCTTTCCAACTTGCATTGAAGAAATTAGCAACAAACTCGAATTCCTCGCCGTTAGGTCCGGTATACACAGTTGTAAGTGCTGCAGTATCAAGGTCTTTTGTAAAAGCAACTACAATCGGCACAATAAGTAATGCGCAAATCATAAGGAGTCCCTGGAAGAAATCTGTCCAGCAAACTGCGCTAAATCCGCCAAGGAAAGTATATACAACTACGATAGCAGCAAAAATAATCATTGCAGTTGTTCTTGAAAGTGAAGGAACAAGTGTTGTAAACACATCTGCACCTGCTACAAAAGCAGACGCAACATATATTGTAAAGCAAACCAAGAAGACTATTGCACAGATAATACTTACCGCATGGCTTTTAGAAGCAAATCTGTTTGAAAGATATTGCGGAAGAGTAATTGAATCGTTAGCCGCTTTTGAAAATTTGCGAAGTCTTTTTGCAACAAGAATCCAGTTTGCCGCAGTACCGATAGCAAGACCGATACCAATCCACGCCTGACCAAATCCGAATGCAAGTATGCTTCCAGGCAATCCCATAAGAAGCCATGCACTCATATCAGACGCCTGAGCACTCATAGCCGTCACCCACGGACCCATAGCACGTCCGCCAAGGAAATAATCCTTTTCAGTTACTTCTTTAGATTTAAAGAAGAAATAAATACCTATGACAATCATTGCCACAAAGTAAATAGAAAATGCAAAAATATCCATTTTTTTAAGTCTCCTTTTATGTAATTTTTTCTTGCACTTTAACAGTCTAGCATATTTTTTTACAAAAATCAATAGAGAACACAGTATAGACTATAGTCTATACTGTGTTCTCTATTAAACATCATAAACATATTAAATTTTAACAATTATTCAAGTATACTAATTAAAGACGAATTCCAGACAAAAACATGGGCATAACCGTTTTTGCATAAGACGAAAGTGAATATTCTCCGTTGCACAAGCACCAGTCATATATCAATGCTCTTTCGCTCATTGCATAAAGTTTTACTATTTCATTAGATGTCATTTTATCAGTAATCTCCTTGTTTTTCTGTCCCTCAGAAACAATTTTTCTCAAAAGTTTATAATAAAGTCTTTTATTATCAAGAAGATGTTTTTCACCTTTTGTTGTCAACTGTGTAGAATAAAGCCTTGTAAGAAGGTCAATATCTATTCTTTCTTCAATCATCAGGAAAAGTTCAGTATTAAGATATAACAGTTTGTCAAAGCATGTCATATCATCAGGCAAGTTTTCTAAAAGTTTCTGATATTCCTCATCAAAAATATACGAAAGCGAACCGAGAAGAGCGTCCTTCCCCTCAAAATAATGATAAAAAGAGCCTTTTGAAGTTCCCGATTTTTCTATTATTTCATCAACTGTTGTATAATCGTATCCCTGCTCATAAAACAAATCCCACGCAGCATTTATTATTTTTCCTTTTGTGTTTCTTTCGTTTCTTTTCGGCATAACTCTATTTCCCTTTTGTCTTTAAGCCCAAGCATCATTTATCATTTCCATTACAGATTCATATTCTAACTTCTGTAATTGCATATCATTGCCGTTTTCATCTATAATTTTAATTGTATCACTGATTTTGCATAAAGTAGATGCAAATTTTTCTTTAGTATCGTCCATGACATGAATTCTGAAAATAACTCTGTCCAAAGAACTCGTTGAAGATATTTCATCACCAACAAATTTAAACTGGCGATTCTGAAGTACTTCCGGCATACTGTTAATCTCATCAAGACCTTCAATTGATGCTATTTTTCCCGACTTCAACGGGATATAATAATTACAGCAATATTTACTGAAATTATAATTATCCTGTTCTTTGGCGTTATACAACGTCATCTTTCCCGTTAAAGCAAATTCAATCATCAGTTCAAGTGAACTTATTCCGTTTAAGCGTTCTGCAAAAATATAAAACTGTTCTCCGCCCATTCTCAAGCCAGATTCATGAAAATAAAGTTTTCCGTTATCTTCAAATCCCTGAAACATAAGATTTCCGTATTTTATTCCCAGAGCGTTAATCATTTTGATCACATTTGGTTCAGTGTCACGCTTATATTCTTCTAAAAATTTTGGCGAAAACATATGAAACAAACAAGATGCGGCTTTTGTTTTTTCAGAATCAACCTTATATTTCAAAAATGATGACGATAAACTACAATACCCATTCTGCACTGTATAGTGTATAAATATTTCATTTTCACTGCTCATATATCTTTCGCAGACTATTTTTTTAGAATCAGATGTTTCATATAAATATTTATAATGTGCTTTCAATTCTTCTTCATTATTACATTTCATAATTCCTCGACCGCCGCTTCCGTCAGCCGGTTTTACCATTACAGGATATACGATTTTATCCAGATCCTCTCTTTTAAAATCAATGTCGATTTTAAAAACTTCAGGTGTAGGAACACCATATTCTATACATTTTTCCTTAAATCTGTTTTTATCATTGGATAAAATATCAAACTGTTCCTCTGTTCCGCAACATGGCAATCCAGCCTTTTTACAGATATCAGCATAAAAAGGAAGGTGAGAATCTGTCCAACCGACAAAAATGCCGTCAATTTTATATTTTTTAATAAGTTCAAGCATTGCATCAGTATCAGAAATGTCTATATCAACAGCAACATCTGCAACTTGTTTCGACGGCGAATCTTCGGTTTTATAAAAATTAGCCACAACCGTTTTTATTCCCATTTCCTTTGCTCTTATTACAGCACATGCTGCCAAGGAGGTTCTGTCCATAACCAGCAGAGTTTTACCTTTTAGATTTTCGTACATTTAACATCATCCTTTATATTTTTAATTCGTTTATGATTGCGTTCATATCACTCTCGTCATATCTCTGGTCAATAGGCAACGGCAATATATTATCAGCATAATCTTTTTCAAGTTCACAATCTTTAAATTTCATTACATTCGGCCATAGAACCGGAACAAAAATCTTTTTAGAAATCAATTTCTTTCTGATTTCCGCCCCGTTCTTGCAATAGTACGGATACATATACGGACCATCAGGTTTAATCAAAGACAACTTATTGAACTTTGATAATTCATTATTTAAAACATTCCAATTATTATTGCGTTTCTTCATAACCTCATCATAATCAACAGCACCCAAGATGTTATGAGTTAATTTCGACATATACATAACAGGAAGTTTTTCAAACATTTCATCGTTTAAACAAAAATCTTCATAATATTCCGTAGCACTTTTACATTCAAATCTTCCCAAAAGGTGTTTCATACGGTTAAATGACACGTCAGTTTCATATTTCGCATCTTTTTCTATGTCACTTATAAGATAAGCGCCATCCGGAACACCAAAAAACTTACGGCACGAATATATTGTATCAACACCGGCAACCGGAGAATCAAAAAATGCCTGAACATTGTCGAAAATGATGTTTTTGAATTTCTTTTTCAAACATTTGACTTTTTCATTACTTATCTGTCCAAAAAAATTAACAATATACAAATATTCGCTGACGTTTAAAGGTTTTTCAAACAAAGGCATAAAGTCTTTATCAATATGATAGAATTCATAATCTATGTTTTCTCTTTCACAAACTTTATAAACAGAATCACACAAATAATAAGGCAAATAAACTTTTGATATATTTTTTGATTTTACAAGAAAAACAAATGCATTTCTGGCCGTATTAAAGGCAATTCCATCTTTATAATATTCATTATCAGCAAATCTTTCCAGTTCAAAATATCCGCCTATTTCTTTCATTTTGCAACAATCCTAACATATTCACTTATTTTATCCATATAAAATTCCATTTCATCTTGATTGTCAAATTTTAAAATCAAAGTTCCAACCGCAAAATTTGCTCCTGTAAATTTGTGAATTTCATCTCCCGGTTTTACCCAGATTTGTTTCTCCACTATATATTTTTCTTCGAATTCAGGCTCAATTTCTAATTTATCATAAACTCCGTCAACATCACTGTGTAAAATTATTTCTGCCCATACGCCATTATAAACCGGATCCGAATCAACACCTACAATTTCATCTCCTACTGCAGCTCTGACAGAATTGGTTATTAAATCTACTCCGCTTGCCAAACTTAAAACCTCAGAAAGTCTGTTACCTCCCCCTCTTGGAGAAACTTCCATAATATACGGTTTTCCGTCTGTTCCTAATCTTGTTTCAATATTAAACAAAGAAGTTTTTAGATTTAGTAATGTGAACAGCCTTTGAAGTTCACTACGTAATTCATTTTTATATATATCAGGCATTTTTGAAGGCCAACTATATGCAGAGGGAGTGTATGGATTAGCAGATTCCAAATCAAATCTCTGATCACTAAAAGAGCAATACACAAGTTTACCGTCTATTGAAAAACTGTCGGAATCAGAAGAACATCCTTGTTTTTCAATAAATTCTTCAACAATGAAACTTTTTGTTTTTGAAAAACTCATTGCATAATTTGCTGCATCCGGTAACTGTTCTATGCCATTTACTTTAGTTACCCCTTTACTGCCTGCCGAATCAGTTGGCTTAACAATAACCGGCCATTTAAAGTTAAATGCATCTTCAACCGCATCTTCGCAAGTGAAATATCCTTTTGCTTTAGGCACATTAAATCCATTTTCTGCAAGAAACTCCCGGAATTTGGCTTTATTTTGAAGAATTTCAACTGATTTATAAGGATGTGTTGGAAGTCCAAGTTTTTCGCATACGTATGCCGCAGTTTCGACTCCGGGATCACACGCAAAAGACATAACACCATCAACATTAAGTTCTTCTGCAAGAGAAAGAACCGCATCTTTATCTATAATACTTACATTGTGGTATTCATCTGAATATTTATGTGCAATATTATCAGGTAGATAATCACATGTAATTGCATAGTATCCAAGTTTATGAACAGCATCAATTACAGGCAAAATATACATAGAACCGCCTAAAAGCAAGACTTTTTTCATAATACACGTCACCTCTTTAATATATAACTTGGCAATTTATCATACCATAAATCCCAGATAATGTCAAACCAACCATTAGAAAATCAAAAATGCCGAACGTTATATCGTTCAGCATTTTTGATTTTTATGTATAATCAGATAATACCCTGTGCCATCATTGCTTCTGCAACTTTTGCAAAGCCTGCAATGTTAGCACCTGCAATAAGATTGCCTTCCATTCCGTACTCTTTAGCAGCATTGTTTGCAGCATTATAGATGTTCACCATAATCTGGTGAAGTTTTTCATCGACTTCTTCTGCCGTCCATGCAAGACGTTCACTGTTCTGGCTCATTTCAAGAGCAGAAACCGCAACACCGCCGGCATTAACTGCTTTTGAAGGAGCGATTACAACATTGTTTGCACGTAAATACTCAATAGCTTCGTTGGTTGTAGGCATATTAGAAACTTCTATGTAATATTTCACACCGTTTGCAACAATCTTTTTAGCATCATCCAACTGAACTTCGTTCTGAGTAGCACATGGCATAATAACATCTGCTTTAACACCCCAGGGTTTTTCACCTGCGTGGAATTCAGCACCGAATTTATCAGCATAATCCTGAACCTTGTCACGTCCTGATGAACGCATCTCAAGCATATACGCTGCTTTTTCTGCTGTTATACCGTCCTTATCATAAACATATCCGTCAGGACCTGAAATCGTAAGCACTTTACCACCAAGTTCATTGATTTTCAAAACTGCACCCCATGCAACGTTACCGAAGCCTGATACTGCAAATGTTTTGCCTTTGATATCCTCTCCGTATCCTTTCAGCACCTCATCACAGAAGTATACCGCGCCAAAACCTGTTGCTTCAGGACGGATAAGACTTCCACCGTAAGAAATGCCTTTTCCTGTAAGAACTGCGTTTTCAAAATTGTTACAAATTCTTTTGTACTGACCGAAAAGATAACCGATCTCTCTTGCACCAACACCGATGTCACCGGCAGGAACGTCAATGTGCGGACCGATATGACGTGAAAGTTCTGTCATAAAACTCTGGCAGAATCTCATTATTTCACCGTCACTCTTACCTCTTGGGTCAAAGTCACTTCCGCCTTTACCGCCGCCTATTGGCAAACCTGTAAGTGAATTTTTAAATATCTGCTCAAAACCAAGGAATTTAATAATTCCCAAATATACTGAAGGATGGAAACGCAAACCGCCTTTGTAAGGACCGATTGCACTGTTGAACTGTACACGGAAACCTCTGTTAACCTGAGTTTTGCCATTGTCATCTACCCACGGAACACGGAATATGATTGTTCTTTCGGGTTCAACAAGTCTTTCCATAAGGCCTGCTGCCTCGTATTCAGGATGTTTTTCAATAACAGGTTCCAAAGACTCGAACACTTCTTCTACAGTCTGAAGAAATTCTGGTTCGTTCTTATCTCTTGATTTCACCTGTTCGTATACTCTTTTGAGATACTCATTTTTGATAGCCATTTTAATTCTACCCCCATCTTATATTTTTCTAATCTATACTATTCAAGATTATACTACTCAATTAAAGATTACGCAAGAACTTTTTGACAAAATTTCATATTTTTCGATAAAAATTGTCATTTTGCAAAATTTTAACCGCAAATATGAAAGTTTTTGTGTGAAATCTTTCATTATTTCATTATCTTTTTAAGATATTTGCCCGTATATGACTTTTTACATTCCGCAACTTCTTCCGGTGTTCCGTTGCATATAAGAGTGCCTCCGGAACTTCCGCCCTCGGGTCCCAAATCAATAATATGGTCAGAAACTTTTATAACATCAAGATTATGTTCAATAACAACAACAGTATTTCCACCATCGGCCAACATATTGAGGACTTCAATAAGTTTATGGACATCTGCTATATGAAGTCCGGTTGTCGGTTCATCAAGTATATACATTGTTCTTCCGGTACTTCGACGTGAAAGTTCGGTGGCAAGTTTGACACGTTGTGCTTCTCCACCGGAAAGCGTTGTCGATGGCTGACCGATTTTTATATATCCCAACCCCACATCATAAAGCGTTTGCAGTTTACGTTTGATTTTAGGGTGATTTTTGAAAAACTCAACACCCTCTTCCACAGTCATTTCAAGAACATCGTGAATGTTTTTGCCTTTATATTTAACCTCAAGTGTTTCACGGTTATAGCATTTTCCTCCGCACACTTCACAAGGCACGTATACATCAGGCAAAAAGTTCATTTCAATTTTTATTATACCGTCGCCCGAGCAAGCCTCGCATCTGCCGCCGCTTACATTAAAACTGAAACGTCCCGCTTTATAACCGCGCATTTTCGCCTCGTTTGTATTGGCAAAAACCTCACGTATATCAGTAAATACACCTGTATATGTTGCCGGATTGGAACGCGGCGTTCTGCCTATAGGTGACTGGTCTATATTTATAACTTTATCAAGATGTTCAATTCCATATATTTTTTTATGTTTACCGGCTTTTGTTTTGGCACGGTTGAGTTTTGCCGCAAGTTTTTTATAAATGATTTCGTTTACAAGTGATGATTTACCAGAACCGGAAACCCCCGTAACCGCAACAAATTTACCAAGCGGTATTTCTACATCTATGTTTTTAAGATTATTCTCTGCTGCACCGATAATTTTAAGAAAATTGCCATTACCCTCACGGCGTTCAGCCGGTATATCTATTTTTTTCTTACCACTCAAATACTGACCGGTTATACTTTCTTTACATTTTTTAATTTCATCTGCTGTACCTTCGGCAACAATATATCCCCCATGAACACCGGCACCCGGACCTATATCTATAATATGGTCTGCGGCATACATTGTATCTTCATCGTGCTCCACAACGATAAGGGTATTGCCCAAATCACGAAGATTTTTAAGCGTTTTAAGTAACATATCGTTATCCCTCTGGTGCAGACCGATACTGGGCTCATCAAGGATATACATAACTCCCATAAGGCTTGAGCCTATCTGCGTTGCCAGACGTATACGCTGCGCCTCACCGCCGGATAACGTTCCTGCACTTCTTGAAAGTGTAAGATAGTCAAGTCCTACATCCACCAAGAAACCAAGTCGCGTACGCAATTCTTTAAGAACTTGCTCTGCAATAAGTTTCTCCTTGTCGGTAAGTTCTAAATTTTCAAAAAAGTCACGACATTCACGTATACTCAATTCGGTAACGTCGTATATGTTTTTTCCACCTACAGTAACGCCTAATGTAACCGGTTTCAGTCTTTTTCCGTCACATTCAGGACAGGGTTTGTTACCCATAAGCGACTCAATTTCCGCACGCATATATGACGAAAAAGAGTCTTTATGTCGGCGGTACAAATTATTTATAAGTCCCTCAAATGGCTGAAGTACAGTCTTATTCTTATATACAAATTTTATAGGCTCAACTGTTCCGTAAAGTATTTTATCAAGTATTCCGTCAGGAAGTTCATCAATAGGTGTTTTCAAAGAAAATCCGTAGTGTTTTGAAAGGCAGTCAAACCAAGCCCTTGAAAACGAGCCTTCCTCTGCAACGTTATTCCATCCGCAAACGTTTATTCCGCCCTCTAAAATAGATTTTGATGTATCTTCAAGTACCATTTCGGGATCGATTTCCATAAGCGTGCCAAGACCGTCACAATGCGGGCAGGCACCGAAAGGCGAGTTAAAAGAAAACATTCTCGGTGAAAGTTCTTCCATACTGATTCCGCAATCTTTACATGCATAATTACGGCTAAACGTTATTTCATCACCGTCTATAACATCAACAACAGCAAGGCCGTCGCCAAGATTCAGGGCAGTTTCAAAAGAATCCGTCATACGCGATATTATGCCCTCTTTGATAACGAGTCTGTCTATAACAACCTCTATTGTATGGCGATGTGTTTTTGCAAGTTTTATATCCTCTGAAAGTTCACGGATATTACCATCTATACGTACACGCACATATCCGTTTTTACGTGCGTCTTCCAAAACTTTTACGTGCTCACCTTTTTTGTCACGTATAACAGGTGCTAAAATCTGTATTTTCGTTCCCTGCGGAAACTGCATCACTCTGTCAACAATCTCGTCAATGGTTTGCTGACGGATTTCTTTTCCGCACTGCGGACAATGCGGAATACCTATCCTTGCGTACAGCAGACGCAGATAGTCATAGATTTCTGTAACAGTACCCACAGTTGAACGTGGATTTCTTGACGTTGTCTTTTGTTCTATGCTGATTGCAGGTGAAAGGCCCTCTATATAATCAACATCGGGTTTTGTCATATTCCCTAAAAACATACGCGCATAAGATGATAAGGATTCCACGTATCTGCGTTGTCCCTCAGCATAAAGAGTATCAAACGCAAGCGATGATTTGCCCGATCCTGAAAGTCCCGTCAGTACAACAAATTTATCTCTGGGGATAGTTACATCTATATTTTTAAGATTATGCTGTCTGGCACCTTTTATAAATATATTTTCTTTCTTCATTTTATCACCTTATTTTTGCTTTTTCAGTCTGTTTATTTCATCTCTGTATTTAGCCGCCTGCTCAAATTCAAGACGCAGTGCCGCCTCGTTCATCATAGCGGTAAGAGCAAGTATTCTTTCGTCATTTGTAAGTGCCTGCTCTCCTTTTTGCGGCTCGTCTTCTTCAAGATGATATGTCTGTATAATCTCATGAACATCTTTAATAATTGTTTTTGGTATAATTCCATTTTGTTCGTTATATTTAATCTGTATATCACGACGCCTGTCAGTTTCGTCAATAGCACGTTGCATTGAACCGGTGATGGTGTCGGCATACATAATAACACGTCCGTCAACATTACGTGCAGCACGGCCTATAGTCTGTATAAGCGATGTTTCACTACGCAAAAAACCTTCTTTATCAGCATCAAGGATTGCTATTAGAGATACTTCCGGAATATCAAGACCTTCTCTTAAAAGATTGATACCAATAAGTACATCAAACACTCCAAGACGCAAATCTCTCACTATCTCCATACGTTCAACAGTTTTAACATCGGAGTGAAGATATCGTACCTTTATTCCGGCATCACGCAAATAATCCGTAAGGCTTTCAGACATTTTCTTTGTAAGCGTTGTAACAAGTACACGGTTGCCTTTTTCTACAACACCGTTTATCTCACCAATCAGATCGTCTATCTGTCCTTTTATCGGACGGACTTCTATCTGCGGATCAACAAGTCCGGTCGGGCGGATAACCTGCTCAGCAACAGAAGTTGAGTGCTGCTTTTCATAATCTGCAGGAGTAGCACTTACAAACACGACCTGATTTATTTTGTTTTCAAATTCTTCAAATTTAAGCGGTCTGTTATCAAACGCAGACGGAAGACGAAATCCGTAATCTACAAGTGATTCTTTTCGTGAGCGGTCGCCCGCATACATTGCTCGTACCTGAGGAACTGTTACGTGAGATTCATCTATAACCAACAGAAAATCATCAGGAAAGAAGTCCATAAGAGTAAACGGTGCACTCCCCGGTGCTCTGCCGCTTATTATTCTTGAATAATTTTCTATACCCTGACAGAATCCTATTTCACGCATCATTTCAATATCATAAGATGTTCTTTGCATAAGCCGTTGCGCCTCTAAAAGTTTTTCCTGACTTTTAAGTTCTTCACAACGCTCGTAAAGTTCTCTTTCAATTTCCTTTATGGCATTCTCCATCTTTTTTGATGTTGTTACATAGTGCGATGCAGGGAATATCGCCGTATATGTTCTGTATAAAAGTATTTCGCCCGTAATAATGTCTATTTCACTTATGCGCTCTATTTCGTCACCAAAAAATTCTACACGGATGGCTTTTTCATTCGTACTTGCAGGAAATATTTCAACAACTTCGCCACGCACACGGAAAGTTCCGCGTGTAAATGCAATATCGTTGCGCTCATACTGAATAGCCACAAGCCGTTTTAAAAGTTCGTCCCTGTCAATTTCCATACCGACACGCAAAGATATAATAAGGTCTTTATAATCCTCAGGGTCACCAAGACCGTAAATGCACGAAACACTTGCCACAATGATGACATCTCTGCGTTCAAGCAAAGATGCAGTGGCACTGTGACGGAGTTTATCTATTTCATCATTTATTGATGCATCTTTTTCTATATACGTATCCGTATGCGGAATATATGCCTCAGGCTGATAATAATCATAGTACGATACAAAATACTCAACTGCATTTTCAGGAAAAAACTCTTTGAATTCGCTGCAAAGTTGAGCAGCCAATGTTTTATTATGAGCAAGTACAAGTGTGGGTTTATTTACACGTTCTATGGTTTTGGCAATAGTAAAAGTCTTACCCGAACCAGTAACGCCCAGAAGTGTCTGTCCGCGCTGACCGCTTTCTATTCCATGCACCAGACTGTCAATTGCTTTAATCTGGTCACCCATAGGCTCAAATTTAGAATGTACTTTAAACATTATCTGCTCATCCTTTGTATCTTTTACCAATTTTCTCGGCTATCCTTATTCCGTCCATTGCAGCAGATGTGATACCGCCGGCATATCCTGCCCCCTCGCCACACGGATATATTCCGCAGATTGACGAGATTCCGTTCTCATTGCGTTCAATACGCACCGGTGACGATGTTCTGCTCTCTATTGCTGAAAGGATAGTATCATCACTATCAAATCCTTTTATTTTTCTTCCGAAATCGGAAAATGCTTCTTTTAAAGCATCACATATATATTCAGGCAGCACAGAGTTGATATCTGCAAATGACCATTCTCCTTTAAATGACGGCTTTACATCTCCGTATTTATCCGATGTTTTTCCATTTTTAAAATCCGTAAGAAGTTGAACGGGTATTTTTCCGCAGCCTGCATTATACGCTTTTTCTTCAAGACGTCTTTGAAATTCAATTCCGTCTAGCGGATTATTGCCAAAATCATCAGGCGTTACAGTTACTATAACTGCACTGTTTGCATTATTTCCTCCACGGTCATTATAACTCATTCCGTTTATGGCAAGTCTGCCATTTTCGCTTGATGCGTTTACAACATATCCACCGGGACACATACAAAATGTATACACTCCCCTGCCGGCCTTTGCTTGATACGTAAGTTTATACGATGCAGGCGGAAGTGCGTCTTTATATTTTGCTCCGTATTGCGAAAAGTTAATCATATCCTGATTATGCTGAACACGAACCCCCACCGCAAACGGCTTTGAACGCATATTTATACCGTGCGAGTGCAACATAGAAAAAGTATCCCTTGCACTATGCCCTACTGCAAGAACAAGAATATCACATTCAATTTCTTTTTCACCGTTTATAACTATGGCAGAAAGTTTACCATCGCTTTCAATAATATCTGTCAGACACGAATTATACATAACCGTGCCGCCCATAGAAATAATTTCATTACGCATATTCTTTATAATTTTTGAAAGTAAATCAGTTCCTATATGTGGTTTTTGTTCATAAAGTATGTTTTCGGGTGCACCAAACTTTACAAATGTTTCAAGCACCTTTCTGCAACGGTTATCTTTATCTTTAACAAGTGTATTGAGTTTTCCGTCAGAAAAAGTTCCTGCACCGCCCTCACCGAATTGTACGTTTGAATTTTTGTTGAGTTTTCCATACTTCCAGAAATCCTCTACAGTTTTCATACGTGCATCAATATCTTCACCACGTTCAATTATAACGGGCCTATACCCGTTTTCGCAAAGAATATACGCAGCAAACAAACCTGCCGGACCTGCACCGACAATAATAGGATTATAGTTTAATTGCTCTGTACCTGTTTTGATAAATTTATACCCCGTATCCGGTGCAGTAAACACATCTGTACTTTTATTTTTTTTAAGCACCGCATTTTCATCTTTTACGCTTACATTAACTTCATAAACATAAAAAATCTCATTTTTATTACGTGCATCTATTGATTTTTTAAATACAGAAATTTTTTCAATATTGCGGCTTTCAATTTTCAACTTTTTAGAAACCGCTTTCAAAAGATTTTCTTGAGTATCAGAAAAAACTTCTGTTTTTATCTGCCTTACTCTTAACATTATACACAACCACCCGCTATATATCCGCTGATAAACGCAAATGCCAGATTATAACCGCCGCATCTGCCGTCAACATCCAATATCTCACCTGCAAAATACAGGCCACTTTGAACAGTAGATTCCATTGTATAAGGATTAACCTCACCCAAAGGAACACCGCCCGTGCAAACTTGTGCTCTTTCAAATCCTTCTGTTCCTGATATATCAAGATTAAACTCTTCTATAGTTTTGCAAAGCATCTGCTTTTTATTTTCAGGCAATTTATACCATGATTCATCTTTTGAAATACCTGCTATTTTTAAAAGCACAAACATCAGTTTATAATTGAAAATGCTCTCAAGAGCCTCTTCTATTGTAGGATCAGAAAGAATGGCACAACGATTTGAAAACCAGCCGTAAAATCCTTCTTCAAGATTCGGCATAAAATTTATTTTAACACTTACTTTTTTGCCGTTTTCCATACATTTTGCAGCCATACCGCTTATATTGAATGTGCATATTCCGCTTATACCGGAAGATGTCAGTTGTATTTCACCTATATCCTCTTTGACAAATTTTCCATCTGCAAAAAGGCTGACTTTTGCATCACAACGTATTTTCTCCCACTCTTTTAAAAACTTGCCTGAAGACATGAGTCCGGTCAGCGCAGGTAAAACAGTATTTATACTGTGACCTGATTTCTTTGCAAGTGTATATCCATTACCGTCACTACCGGTTTTAGAGGCTGCTTTTGAACCTGTTGCTATTATCACCTTATCGCACTCAACTGTTTTCCCTGTAACTGATGTCAGAACAAATCCGTTGGCTCCGTTTTTAATATCAGTCACTTTGAAGTTTGTTTTAAATTCAATATTACTGTTATCTATTTTCTTTTGAAATATTTCTCTTATACTTGCCGCCTGATTTGAAAACGGATAATAGTATCCGTTTTTGATTCTGGGATATATTCCTATGCGTTCAAGATAACGCAATACACCCGAGATATTGCTTTCAGTAAGTATTGCTTCAAGTTGTTCTTTATTGTCGGATTCATACATTAAAATGTTTAAATCGCTGTTCCAGTAATTACAACGTCCGTTACCGGTAAGCAATATCTTTTTTCCGCATTTATCGTTACCGTCAAGCAAGATAACTCGGTGTTTCTTACTCGCTTTCAATGCAGCAATAATTCCCGATGCTCCCGCACCGATTACAGCAACTGTGCTCATAGGATATCCCCCTCCCAACAAAATTCCACAATAATTATATCAGTTTTTAAGTTTATAATCAATATCCCGTGTTTACATTTTTTTCGGTTTATGATAAACTTTATACGGAGGCGAAAATTATGTTTGATACACACATACACACCCACAGTTCGCACGATTGTGAGCAAGAAATTGATGAACTTTGCATATCAGCCATTGAAAAAGGCGTAACCGCCGTATCGTTTACCGACCATATAGATGTTTTTTCTTATACTGAAGAACATAACACCAATGTTATTTGTAAAAGTTCAGAAGATGCCGACTACGCAAACAAAACTTACGGAAACAAATTAAAAATTTGCAAAGGCGTAGAAGCAGGTCTTTACCATTATAATGCTGATTTATCAAAAAAGATATGTGATTTGTGTGATCTTGATATTATTCTCGGTTCTGTGCATTCGTTTTTATTAAACGGCAAAAAGATACACTTTTCACGTGATGATATTTCACAAAATGCAGTTTCAACAGAAGAACTTATAATACAGGCAGACGCATATTTCAGCGAGATGCTGAAAACTTGCGAAACTGCCGATATTGACGTTTTGTGCCACTTAACATATCCTTTAAGATATATAAACGCAAAATACAACCGAAATCTTGATATAAATCTGTACAAGGTCAAAATCACGCAAATACTTAAAACGTTAATCGAAAGGCAGATTGCACTCGAAATAAATACCGCCAGGATAGGTACAGATTATAATTACACGGCACCCACTTTTGATATCATTTCCGAATATAAACAACTTGGCGGAAAACTTATAACAATAGGTTCCGATGCCCACAAAAGCGATAGAATTGCAAATGGTTTTAAGTATGTTAAGAAACAATTAAAAGGTTTAGGGTATGGCGAGTATTATTATTTTGAAAAGCGAAAACCGAAATCCGTAAAATTATAAAAATAAGATTAACTTTTGCCAACGCAGAAGTTAATCTTATTTTTTAATCTTTATATTTGACAAAAACGTTATTCATACCGGTAAAAACACCTGTACGTGATATGTCCATATCACCTTTTATGCGGACAGATGTAAAAACTGCGTCTGTTTCAAAATAAAGAGGCACAAACGGAGATTCATCTTTAAAAACAGTAACAAACGATTTATATGCATTTTTAATGCCGTGTGTTCCTTCTGCAACATGTATGTTGTGAAGCACACCTTCCATTGCAGACGAGCCATAACGGAAAAAGTTCTTATTACTTGAAGTGCTCAGCATAAATGAAACATCGCCATCATTTGAAATATCTGTTCTTCCGATAAACATATCAAATTCTGCATTACCAATGGCTGCAACATATTGCGAATAAGGAAGGGCTACCACATTTAAGCGTATCCCCTCTTCAAACAGATTTTCTGCAAGATATGATGCAAGCCGCATTAGATCAGAATTTTCCGAATTAACTACAAGATTGAAAGACAGACTCAACTGCAGTTCATCAAAATACTTATCTAAAATGCCGTCACCGTCCAGGTCAAGCCATCCGTCGGATTTTAATACTTCTTTTGCCTTTCCTTTTTCATACACGGCATGTACATAATCATTATCCGCAAAATATGCATTCGGATTTATCGGTGATGAAGCATAAGCCGCATGCGTGTACATGACATCCGTAACAATTGCAGTCTTATCTATAGCAATTGAAACTGCACGGCGCACAAAAGCATCCGAAAGCACTCTGTTGGCACAATCAAATCCAAGATACACCAGTCTGTTGCTTTCGTACTCATCGGTTGAAAAATCACCGGACATAGAGGTGTTACCCCACGAATAAAGGTCTGTAGTTATGGCATCAAACTCCATCGCTTCAAACGAATATTTAGCGATGGACGTATCTTTAACATACGTTACAGACACACGCTCTACATACGGTTTATCACCGTGATACTGGTCATATCTGCTCAACGTAAGTTTATCTGAAACTATGGAATCAACTTTGAATTTACCTGTTCCTACAGGTGTAAAGTACTTATTCTCAACAGTATAAGCATCTGCCGTTGCTTCGGACGGAATAATAGGAAAATCAAGAAGATTTACAAAATTGGGTTGAGGTGTTGCAAGGTTGAACACAACAGAACCGTCATCCTGAACAGCACACGACAACACATTGCTTATATTTGTTGCGTATTTTGATGAATAACGGCGTATATTATCAACCGTGGCAACAACGTCGTTTCCGTCAAATTCAGTGCCATCGTGGAATTTTATGCCCTTTTTAAGACGCACAACATACTGCGTATTTCCTGCATTTGAAGAATATCCGGATGACAAAACCGGTGTTGCAGAAAAATCATTTTCCGTGCGAAAAAGTCCGTCATAAACAAGATACATAACTTCCGCAACGCTCTTATAACCGGTAACTATAGGATTCAGAGTATCAGGAACATCACAAAACAGACGAACCTCTCCGCCTTTTAAAGGCGTAAGATTTTCGTCATACGGCACATCACCTATTAAATCAGTATTGTTGCCGCAACCGCTCAAAAGCAGAAGACACAACAAAATTGCCGATACCCTTTTCATAAATACACCTACTCAATATGAACTCGTCTGACACTTACACATTTGTCAGTATTATCATCTGTTTCAAAAATTACTCCGCAAAGCATCGATTTACCATAAGCCGGCTGAAATTTAACGGGCATCATAGTTGTAAAACGTTGTATTATTATATCTTTATCTACACCCAATGCAGAGTTTATAACACCAGTCATACCTATATCACTTATATAACCTGTTCCACGCGGAAGTATACGTTCATCAGCAGTCTGGACGTGCGTATGCGTTCCAAAAACCCCAGTAACCTTACCATCAAGGTAATATCCCAAAGCAAGTTTTTCGCTCGTTACTTCAGCATGGAAATCCACAAAAATCATATCACATTTATCTTTTATTTTTTCTATTTCTGCGTCAGCCGCTTTAAACGGGCAGTCAACATTTAAAAGGTTTATTCTGCCAACAAGATTTATAACACCGATTTTTTTATCACCCACAGTAACAACGGTACTCCCTTTTCCGGGGGCATCAGGATAATTGGCAGGGCGGATAATATCACTGTTATCTAAAATATTGTTGACTTCCTTACGGTCAAACGAATGATTTCCAAGTGTTACAACATTAGCGCCGCAATCCGTTATAATGTCATATTCATGTGGCGTAATACCGTTACGAACAGCAGCGTTTTCACCGTTCACTATGCAAAAATCTATATTTTCATCATCAATAATATACCTGAGATTTGAACTCAAAAAATCAAGACCGCAATCTCCGGTTACATCTCCAACAGCAAGTATTTTCATATTAAAAACCTTTCTATAAGCAATGACGCAAAAATCTATGCTCAAAACAGAGCGGATATTAACGCATCTGCTTAAGGGTGCAAAAGAGAGTGACAATAAAGCCACTCTCTGTTCACTCATATTATGTGTTTTTATTTAGCATATTCTACAGAACGTGTTTCCCTTATAACATTAACTTTAATCTGTCCGGGATATTCCATTTCACGCTCAATCTGTTTAACAATATCTCTTGCAACAAGCACCATATCATTATCATTGATAACCTCAGGTTTTACCATGATTCTTATCTCACGGCCAGCCTGAACAGCATAAGACTTTTCAACGCCGTTATAACTGTTTGCAATTTCCTCAAGTTTTTCAAGACGTTTGATATAACTTTCAATATTTTCTCTTCTTGCACCCGGACGTGCAGCAGATATTGCATCTGCAGCCTGTACAATACAAGCAATTACCGTTGTTGCTTCCACATCGCCGTGGTGTGCGGCAATTGCATGGATGACATCATTGGATTCATGATATTTTTTAGCAATATCAACACCGATGTCAACGTGTGAGCCTTCAACCTCATGGTCGATAGCCTTACCAATATCGTGCAAAAGTCCTGCACGTTTGGCAATTTTAATATCCACTCCGAGTTCCGCAGCCATAATTCCTGCCACGTGAGCGACCTCGGTAGCATGTTTAAGCACGTTCTGACCGTAACTTGTACGATATCTGAGTCTGCCCAGAAGTTTAATAAGTTCAGGGTGAAGACCGTGAACGCCTGTTTCAAAAGTGGCATGTTCGCCCTCCTGCTTAACTATGGCGTCAACTTCTTTACGTGCCTTTTCTACTGTTTCTTCAATTCTTGCAGGGTGAATTCTTCCGTCTGAAATAAGTTTTTCAAGTGCCAGACGGGCAACCTCTCTGCGAATCGGGTCAAATCCCGACAGAACAACTGCTTCAGGTGTATCATCTATGATAAGATCAATACCTGTTAAAGTTTCAAGTGTTCTGATGTTTCTGCCCTCACGGCCGATGATTCTGCCTTTCATATCATCGCTGGGCAATGCCACTACAGATACAGTAGCTTCAGCCACATGATCTGCTGCGCATCTCTGGATGGCATTACTGATAATATTTCTTGCTTTTTTATCAGCTTCATCCTTAGCGCGCATTTCTATTTCTTCCACCATTTTGGCGGTTTCATGACGAATTTCAGATTCAACGCTTTTAAGTAAATAATCCTTGGCTTCCTCTACACTCATGGAAGAAATCCTTTCCAGAATTTTCATCTGGTCGGCTTTCATTTTATCAGTTTCTTCCTTCAGTTTATCAATATCTTTGATTTTCTGATTGAGTTTTTCGTCTTTCTTGTCGAGAGAATCTTCTTTTTGTTGGATACGTCTTTCCTGACGGGAAATTTCTCCTCGTCTCTCTTTGATTTCATTTTCAAACTCTGCTCTGCTTTTATGAATTTCTTCTTTTGCTTCTAAAAGTGCTTCTTTACGCTTACTTTCTGAACGCTTTACCGCTTCGGCAACAATTCTTTTTGCCTCTTCTTCAGCGCTGCCTATTTCAGCCTCTGCAATCTTTTTTCTGTAGGCAATTCCGACAATTACGCCAACAATGCCCAAAACGACTGCAACTGCACTCATTATTATGATTATACCGGTTGTTCCCAAAATTTTCTAACCTCCTTTTCTTAGTAATTTTTCACATTTATCGATATTGTCATAATAGCTAAAACACACCATATATTGTACACTTTTTTTGTACTATTGTCAATGGCAAAATGATAATTTATTCAAATTTTCTTCCAAAAAAAGGAATGTAATTACGCAAATTACATTCCTTAATAATTTATATTGTTGCTGCAATAATTGCTTTAATAGCATGCATTCTGTTCTCTGCTTCCTCAAACACTATCGAAGCATCGCTTTCAAAGACTTCATCAGTAACTTCCATAGCAGTTATATTGAATTTTTCGCCTATTTCTTTTCCTACATGAGTTTTAAGGTCATGGAATGCCGGCAGACAATGCATAAACACGGTGGTATCTTTACCTGTTTTGCTCATAAGTTCTGCATTTACCTGATACGGCGAAAGTTCTGCAATTCTCTCTGCCCACACCTCTTCAGGCTCACCCATTGATACCCACACGTCTGTATAGATTACATCTGCTCCGGAAACTGCTTTGGAAGTATCTTCTTCAAACTTCAATACAGAACCTGTTTCAGCAGCGATTTTTTCACATTCTTCAATCAATGTTTTATCAGGGAAATATTTAGAAGGACAGCATGCAGTAAAGTTAAGCCCCATTTTAGCACATCCAACCATTAAAGAATTGCCCATATTGTATCTAGCATCGCCCATATACACAAAGTTAATGCCTTTTAAATAACCAAATCTTTCTTTGATTGTAAGAAGGTCTGCAATAATCTGTGTCGGATGGAATTCATTCGTCAAACCATTCCATACGGGAACTTTTGAATATTTTGCAAGTTCTTCAACTATTTCCTGACCAAACCCACGGTACTCTATACCGTCATACATAGACGCCAGAACACGTGCCGTATCGGCAATACTTTCTTTCTTGCCTATCTGCGATGCAGACGGGTCCAAAAAGGTTGCATTCATACCCAAATCGTACGCAGCAACTTCAAAACTGCAGCGTGTACGAGTGCTGGTTTTTTCAAATATAAGTGCTATATTTTTACCCTCACAAAGACGATGAGGAATTCCAGCCTTTTTCTTTGCTTTAAGTTCAGCGGAAAAATCAATCAAACCGCTTATTTCATCACTTGTAAAATCAAGGAGTTTTAAAAAATCTCTTCCTTTTAAATCCATACATATTCTCCTTTAAGCGCAGGTTTCTTTCAAAATTTCTACTGCTTTTTTAAGCATTTCAAACGGAATGTTGAGCGCAGGCAATAACCTTACCTTGTCTTTGGCAGTCAAAGGAAGTACCCCTTTTTCAATGCACTGTGTCACAACGTCTTTTGCAGGTTTTACAGTTTTAATTCCTATCATAAGTCCAAGTCCTGTTACACTTTCTATACCTTCTGCACCGGTTAAGGTGTTGAAAATATATTCAGACTTTTCTTTTACTTCATTTAAAAGTTTATCATCAAGTCGGTCTATAATATTAACAGCACCTGCACAGCAAACAGGATTTCCTCCGAATGTGGAGCCGTTTAAGCCTGGTGTAAATATGTTTTCAACTTTTTTTCCAAGCATTGTAGCACCGATGGGAAGTCCTCCGCCAAGACCTTTTGCAGTAGTGACAACATCAGGCATAAAGCCATAGTTCATATATCCGTAAAGCATACCGCTTCTGCCGTTGCCAACCTGAACTTCATCTGCAATCAGAATGATATCTTTATCGTTTGCAATCTTAACCATTGCATCTACAAAATCTTTTTCAAGAGGAAGCACTCCGCCCTCACCGCGAACAACTTCAAACATAATGCCTGCTGTTTTATCATCAACGGCATTATAAAGTTCCTCAACAGTAGGCTCTATATGTATAAATCCGTCTGTAAGCGGTAGAAAATGCTCGTGAAAAGCATCTTGTCCGGTTGCCGCAAGTGTTGTATGCGTTCTTCCGTGGAAACTGTTTTTAAGAGTTATGATTTTATATACATCTTTGCCTTTTTTATCTGATGCATATTTTCTTGCCGCTTTTATTGCAGTTTCATTAGCTTCTGCACCTGAGTTTGAAAAAAACACTTTTTTCATGCCCGTTTTTTCGCAAAGTTTTTTTGCAAGCAAAGCACAAGGCTCTGTATAGTAAAGATTCGATGTATGCTGAAAAACATCAAGTTGTGCCTTAACAGCGGCACTCCATTCATCATCAGCAATACCAAAAGTATTTACTGCAATACCACTGCCAAGGTCTATGTACTTTTTACCGGTACTGTCAATAAGTTCACTGCCCTTTCCACCTACTATATTTATAGGAAAACGCGCATACGAACCTGATACGTACTCTTTATCAAGCGCTATTACATCAGTCATTGCCATCCCCCTCAAACATAGTACCTATACCTTCGTCTGTCAATGTTTCTATAAGAATTGAATGAGGAATTCTTCCATCAATGATAAACACCTTTTTAACACCGTCTTTTATAGCATCAGTACAACATTCTACTTTAGGTATCATACCATCGGATATAAAACCTTTTGCAATAAGTTCTTCTGTACCTTTAACAGTTATGTGAGGTATAAGTGTGTCTGGATCATCTTTATCCATCAGGATACCGCTGATATCCGTTAATGAAATAAGGCTTTCCGCTTTAAGTGCACCTGCAATCTTTGCAGCAGCAGTGTCGGCATTTATATTATAAACATTGCCTTTTTCATCACAACCTATTGTAGACACAACAGGAATATAATCTTTTTCAAGTACATCTAAAATGGGTTGCGGGTTGATTTCCGTAATTTTACCTACGTAACCAAGTTTTTCGTCTTTTACTTCGGCATGTATCATGTGTCCGTCAATACCCGACAATCCTATGGATTTACCTCCGCAACATTCAATAAGATTAACAAGACTTTTATTGATTTTGCCGGCAAGAACCATTTGAGTAACCTCAATTGTTTCTTTGTCAGTAACACGCAATCCGTCAATGAACTGTGTTTCTTTGCCCACTCTTGCAAGCATATCGGTAATTTCAGGACCGCCTCCGTGAACAAGAACAACTTTTACACCAATAAGACGCAAAAGAACGATATCGCGTACAACAGAGTTTTTAAGAGTTTCATTTATCATTGCGTTTCCGCCGTATTTGATGACAACAATCTTACCATTATACTCTTGAATATACGGAAGTGCACTTACAAGTATTTGTGCACGGTCTGCATTTGATATTTTCATTTCATTTCCTCCTATCAAGTACGATAGTCGCCGTTAATTTTAACATAATCATACGTAAGGTCACAACCCCACGCAACTGCTTTTCCATCGCCGGAATTGAGTTTTATGCTTATGGTAATATCACGTTCAAGCAAAATCTCTTTTGCAATATCTTCCGAAAAATCTACACCTGCTCCGTTTTTGCAAACAAGTATTTCGCCTTTTGCAGATATAAACGACACATCAACTTTATCAACATCAACATCTGCACCGCTGTAACCTATTGAGCACAAAACTCTGCCCCAGTTTGCATCTGCACCAAACATTGCCGCTTTTGTAAGCGAAGAACAAATAACCGCTTTTGCAACTGTTTTTGCAGTTTGCTCGTCTTTGGCACCGTCAACAGTACACTCAATCATCTTTGTTGCACCCTCACCGTCACCGGCAATAGATTTGCAAAGATGTACAGTAACGGTATTAAGCGCTTTCATAAATGTATCAAAATCATCGCCGTCGCAAGTGATTTCTTTATTACCTGCCATACCGTTAGCAAGAACTGTCACCATATCGTTCGTAGATGTATCACCATCAACGCTTACCATATTGAATGTGTTTTTTATGTCTGTCGAAAGTGCTTTCTGAAGCATTTCACTGCTGATAGCACAATCAGTTGTGATGAATACAAGCATTGTTGCCATATTCGGATGAATCATACCGGAGCCTTTTGCAATACCGCCAATTCTGCACTCTACTCCGCCTATTTCAAAACTTACTGCAATATCTTTTTTAACTGTATCAGTTGTCATAATACCTTCTGCCGCATAGTCGCTGAAATCACCAAGGCCGTCTGCAAGCGGTTTTATTCCATTTGCTATGGGTTCAATATCCAACGGCTGACCTATAACACCGGTAGATGCAACAACTATATCATCAGGCGAAATACCCAGTTGTTTTGCAGCCAAATCACTCATCTGCTCGGCAATTTCAATACCATTGGCATTGCAAGTGTTTGCGTTTCCGCTGTTACAGATAATCGCCTGTGCCTTTCCGTCAGCAATATGTTTTTTAGTAACCAGAAGCGGTGCACCTTTTACAAGATTAGTTGTATATACAGATGCAGCATTTGCGTTGATTTCACTGAATATAAGTGAAAGGTCACGTTTTTCTTTATTCTTTCTTATTCCGCAATGTACGCCGTTAGCAGTAAAACCTTTTGCCGAACATACACCGCCGTTTATGATTTTCATTAAAAAATTCACTCCATTTATACTTTTTCTTATAGTTTAAAACAAATCTTCGGATTTCAGAAAATCTGAAACCCGAATTTTTGAAAAATATTAAAGTTCAAGACCTGTAGTCTTATCTACGCCCAAAACAATATTAAGACACTCTATTGCTGCACCGGAAGCACCTTTTCCGAGATTATCATAACGGGCAGTTAAAAGTATTCTTTCATCGTTTCCAAAAACAGAGACTTCCATACGGTCTGTTCCGCCAAGTCCTAATGCAGAGTAAAGTCCGTCTTCATCAGGTATATCTGCATACGAAACGATTTTACTGTTATAACGCTGACGGTATATATTTTTGATATCCTCTACCGTTGCACCATTTTTGATATCTGACGCAAAAAGTCCCACAGTAACAGCCATGCCACTGTAAAAGTCAGCAACTATAGGGCAGAAAATCGGTGCATTTATTCCTGTCAATGCAACCATTTCAGGGATATGTTTATGTTGCTGGGCAAGCGCATATTGACGGGGGGCGTTCAAAAGATTATCACGCTCCGAATCTTCGTATTGAGCAATCATTTTCTTTCCGCCGCCGCTGTAACCCGTGATAGAATGACAAACAAGGTTTACCGACTTATCAATAACACCGTGTGCAGCCAGAGGATGCACCAAAGCAATATAACCGCTGGCATGACAACCAGGCACTGCAATTCGCTTGGAGGATGCGATGCAGTCTTCTCCATTTAAGAAAAGTTCCGGAAAACCGTATGTCCAATCAGGATTTGTACGGTGTGCAGTTGATGTGTCTATAACAACCGTATCAGGATTTTCTATCATAGACACAGACTCTCTTGCAGCATCATCAGGCAGGCATAAAAATGCGACATCAGCAGCATTGAGCATCGCCTTACGACACGCAGGATCTTTTCTGTCCTGCTCCGAAAGAGTTAAAAGTTCAATATCTTCTCTTCCCTGAAGTCTTTCATATATCCTAAGGCCGGTAGTACCTGCCTTACCGTCAATAAAAATCTTTTTCATTACTTACTCCAAATTATTTATTTGCGTTTTTTGCATTTACCTGTGCCTGAACTGATACAGGAAGTCCCCAAAGGTTAATAAAGCCTGCACTGTCTTTCTGGTCGTAAACTTCGTCTTCACCAAATGTGGCAATTTCTTCTGAATACAATGACCAATCACTCCATACACCTGCTTTTATGATGTTTCCTTTGTAGAGTTTAAGTCTTACTTTACCGGTAATGTGCTCCTGTGTTTTTTCAACAAACGCAGAAAGCGCCTCACGCAAAGGTGTGTACCACTGACCATTGTAAAGCAAATCAGCAAATGTAATTGCAAGTTCCTGTTTTTTATGCATAACTGCTTTATCCTGACACATTGTTTCAAGATAGTTGTGAGCAAAGTAAAGGATTTCTCCTCCGGGAGTTTCGTAAACGCCACGGCATTTCATACCAACAAGACGATTTTCGATAATATCAAGAAGACCTATACCATTAGCACCGCCCACTTCGTTGAGTTTAAGAATTATTTCTTTTGCGCTCATTTTTTCGCCGTTATATGCTACAGGTTTACCTTTTTCAAATTCCAATGTTATATATGTAGGAGCATCGGGAGCCTGAATCGGAGATACACCCATCTCCAAAAATCCCTCTTTTTCATACAAAGGTTCATTACCTGCATCTTCAAGGTCAAGACCTTCGTGTGAAAGGTGCCACATATTTTTATCTTTTGAATAGTTAGTTTCACGATTTATTTTAAGAGGTACATTGTGTGACTCAGCATATTCGATTTCTTCTTCACGTGATTTGATATCCCACTCTCTCCATGGAGCGATAATCTTCATACCGGGAGCAAATGCTTTAATTGCCATTTCAAAACGAACCTGATCATTACCTTTACCTGTGCAACCGTGGCAGATAGCATCTGCACCTTCGGCAATTGCAATTTCAGCAAGTCTTTTACCGATAATAGGACGTGCCAGAGCAGTACCGAGTAAATACTCCTCATATTTAGCGCCTGCCTGAACTGCAGGGATAATAAGTTCTTCAACAAATTCTTCTGTAAGGTCTTCAACATAAAGTTTGGAAGCACCTGTTTTGAGAGCCTTTTCTTCAAGACCTTCAAGTTCGTCAGCCTGACCAACGTTTCCTGAAACGGCAATAATTTCAGGATTATCATAGTTTTCTTTCAGCCACGGAATGATAATAGAAGTATCCAGACCACCCGAATAAGCCAACACAATTTTTTTAATTTTTTTCTCACTCATTTTCATTTCCTCCAATAATAAAAATAATGTTTGAAATTGTTTTTCGAATCAATATACAGAAATAATACCATATAATGAATTATTATGCAAGTGATTTTTACGTTTTTATATACTTTTTTCAGTTTTTGACAAATATATATTTGCTTTTATCATAGTTTTGTGCAAGTTTTATCCGTTATTATTCACACTTGCATAGAACTGTGTATAATTATACATTTTGTTATGCATTTCTGTATAATTACGCAAATTTTATACTCATTACGATCAGCAAAATTATAAGGATTCCGAAGTTAAATGCAGAAAACAGTTTTATATACGTTCCGATTTCGTGCGGAGCGCGTTTGGAATATTCACGAAAAGTTATAAGACTTGCAAGCGATGAAATCAAAGTTCCTGCCCCGCCTATATTTACTGCAACAAGCAATTGATGATAGTTTTGTGTAAATTTAGAAAGAAGTATTGCACTCGGCACATTGCTTATTACCTGACAAGACAAGACTCCATACAACAATGTGTTTTTCGATATAAGCCAGTTAAGGAAGTTGTTCACAACATCAATTCGTGCCATATTACCTGAAAACACAAAAAATGCACAAAATGTCAGAAGCAGTCCGTAATCCACTTTCACAAGTGCTTTTCTGTCAAGTATCAAAAGTGATGCAGGAACTATAATCAGCCCCCAATAATAAGGAATTGTACGAAAAACTATCATTACAGAAAAAACAAACAATATGCTGTACACAATCACTCGCCATACACATAAAGTTTCTTTAGATTCACTGTTTAGAACAAGTTCCTCTTTTCCCAGAAGAAAGCAACACGCAGTTATAAGAATTACAGATACTGCAAATGGCAATGACATAATCCCAATAAATTCTGAAGTTGATATATTAAAATATGAATAAAGATACAAGTTCTGAGGATTCCCGAACGGTGTAAGCATACCGCCAAGATTTGCGGCTATATTCTGCATAATAAAAGTAAATGCCATATATTTTTTGTTATTAGTTGAACTCAATACAAAATATCCAAGTGGCAAAAACGTAATAAGTGCCATATCATTTGCAAGTACCATTGAGCCTATAAACGTAATATAAACAAGTGCAAGCACAACAGACCTGACAGTTTTAAACATACTCACAATTTTACGTGATGTAATTTCAAATATATGTATGTTTTTAAAAGCACACACAACCGCAAGTGTACAAAAAAGGCACGTAAGCGTTTTAAAATCAAAGTAGTCGATATATTGTCTGTCTGGTTTTACCACGAATGAAGTAATCACTGCCGCTACAACAGCGATACACGCAACAATATTTTTACGGATAAACTCCAGCATCGATAAATAAAGTTTTCTCGCCAAATTCATTAACCCCCAAAGGTTTTTTCAAACTTTTACATTATACCACAAATATTTATGCAATACAATAAATTATTTGATATTGTTATTATAAAAAACGCACAAGGATTTTTCCTTGTACGTTTTATTATCCAATAATATCTATCTGGCACATCTTCATAGTTTCGAGTGCGGAGTTGTGTGATTGCGGAGTAACACCTGCACAGCACGATGCATCTACACTTATTTTAGCATTGGGGAACATCGCTTTTAATATAAGTGCATTTGAAACAACGCATATATCCGTACACAACCCAACCAGTTCAATATTTTCAAAATTCATACCCGACCAGCCAAGATATCCAAATGTGGGTTTGTCAATATACACTGCTCCGTCAACATCCAACCCGTCTGCAATCTGCCAACCATAAGTTCCCTCTACACAATGCACAACGGGAAGTTTTTTGCCTTCCGGTGTTTCAAGATAATTTTCTCTGTGCGTATCACGGGTAAAGATTATTTCATCTCCACGTTTTTTATATTGTTCAATTTTTGATTTTACATTTTCAACTATTGCCTGAGCCTCTTTTGTACCAAGACTGCCATCAATAAAATCATTCTGCATATCTACAACTATAAGTGTGTTTTTCATATTGTTCTCCTGTGTTTTTTAAAAACGGAGGGATTTTATATCCCTCCGTTTCAGTTTAGTTTACGCCTTTTTCTTAGAAAGTATAACGTTTATGATGATACCAAGTATCAACGACATAGCAACCGGAGTTACGGTAACTTTTCCGAATGTAAGACTCAAACCACCTATACCGGAGATTAAAATGGTACTTACTACAAACAAATTTCTGTTATCGTCAAGGTCAAAATCTTTAAACATTCTTAAACCGCTTACTGCAATAAATCCGTAAAGCGCCATACACACACCACCCATTACACAAGGCGGAATAGAATTAACAAATGCAATGAAAGGTGATATAAACGCCACAATTATTGCACCGATTGCAGCAGCAATGATAGTAGCAACAGAAGCGTTACCGGTAATTGCCACACAACCTACAGATTCACCATAAGTGGTATTGGGGCATCCGCCGAAAAATGCACCAACCATAGAACCGATACCATCACCCAAAAGTGTTCTTGACAAACCGGGATTTTCTAAAAGATCTTTTTCTATGATTGAAGATATGTTTTTGTGGTCAGCAATATGCTCTGCGAAAACAACGAATGCAACAGGAATATACGCAACTGCAATAGAGCCTATATATGATGTATTAAGTTCTCCCACACCTTTTAATGCAGTTACAAACGTAAAATCAGGAACAGCAATAAAAGTGTTTAAATTGACACCGTTTTCAACAAGTGCGGCAAACGGGGCAAAATCTATAATTTTAAAAGCATCAATTCCGGCAACATTCCCTATTACAGTGAATATCAGTGCAACAATATAACCTGCAAGGATACCGATTATAAAAGGAATCAGACGAACCATTTTTTTGCCGTATGTTGCACATACTGTTGTGACAATCAAAGTGATAATACCGCAAAGAACGCAAAGAAACGGTGATGCAGTAGCAATATCACCAAGTTGTAAATCGCCTATAGCGTTACCTGCAAGCGACAATCCGATAATGGCAACGGTAGGACCGATTACAATTGCCGGCATCACTTTGTTAATCCAACCAACTCCTATAAACTTAACAATAATTGCAATTACAACATACACAAGGCCTGCAAACACAGCACCTATAATCAATCCCAGATATCCGAGCGACATAGATACACCGCCTGCAAATGCCGCAACCATTGAGCCTATAAAAGCAAAGGATGACCCTAAAAATACGGGGCTTTTTGCCTTGGTGAAAAGTACATACACCAAAGTACCTAAACCTGCTCCGAACAAGGCAGCAGCCGAACTCATACCGTTACCTACAATAACAGGTACAACTAGTGTTGCCGCCATAATTGCAAGCAACTGCTGAATGGCAAATACTATCAATCTGCCAAACTTAGGTTTGTCGTTTACATCGTAAATAAGTTTCATATTTTACTCCTCCGTAAAAGTTTTAGAATAAAATCACTTTAAACCGGGGTGTTTATGGCAGAACAAAGCGTCTTCGACGCACGCCTGCGGCGGGCAAAGAAGAAATAACGCTTTGTTAACCCATGTGCGTTTTTCGAGCATAGCGAGAAAAAATTTCGCACGGGATTACAATGTTTTTTATTTTATAGGAAATTTGCGCAATTTCCTATAAAATAAAAAATGCCTTGTCAGCATACGCGACAAGACATAAGCAATACCACTTCCACACTAAATACGATTATCCTGCTGATGTCCCGCATCAAATTAAAGATACATCTTATTCATTGAATAGATTATATCACACCAAGCAAAAAAAGTAAAGAATTTTTTCTGTTATTTTGTAAAAACAAGGCAGAATTTGGATTATTCTGTCTTGTTAAACAAAGTATTCATCTGAACTATAAATTTTTTTGCACTGTCGGTCTGTTCAAGCCTCATAATATAATTTTCTGCTTCGGCTTTACTGTAATCAAGTATAAGTTTTTTGTTGGCGGTATTTATCTTCCCTGTTTTCATATCAGGCACAATACTCAAATTCAGTTTACCGCCAAAGCTTCGTGGCTGATTTCCCGACAAATCCGCTTTAACATCATCAAGTTGCAATTTCAATCCGCCTTTTTTAGCGCATATACCGTTATATGTTAATGTTTTTGAAGAAAAGTTGTCTGTACCGGTTATATTCCCATTTACACTTCCATTTTTAAAATCGAGTGCAATATCACTGTTTAAACTGTATTCATACCCTGCCTTTGATATCGATACAAGGGTTGTATCAGTAAACTGTTTATCTGCACCGCTATGGTTACCAGTTGCAGACAAAGTATATGAAAAATCTTTATCACTACCGGATACGTTTAAACTCAAGTTTATATCATCAGTTATATTTTTAAGATTACTTGAGGAAACCAACCCAACAATACGTGGCGATTGTCCGTTTTCGGAATATGTGATATCCAGTTCAACACTTCTTACCGCACCTTTGTATACAGAAAATATCAGATGTGCATCGCTGATAACAATACTTTCTTCCAGTCTTTTTGAAAAATCGTTGAACATCAGTTTTAATTGTTCGCCTTTTCCAGATGATGAAATCACTTTGGACAGTTCATTATCCCGAGTTACAAGGCTCATCATTTCCGTTATATATTCAACGATATCCTGCTGCCTGAACTCAAACAAAAACGATTGCGCCAATTTGCTATTTCCGTTAACTGCAATTTCTGTTTTGCCATTATATTTCGCCTTTGCAGAAGATATGAATTTTTCTGTAAGGCATTCAGCTTTTTTCTTACCTTGTTTTGAAATAAATACTTTTCTTCCGAATGTATTTGAAAACGAAAAATCTGCATCTTCTCCTAAAGAATCAGCATACAAAACTTTTCTCAAGCCGCTTTCATTCCATTCCTTACCGAATGTTTTTGCCGGTGCAACCCAGTATTCTCCGAAAAGTTGCGGAATACTAATGCCGATTTCTTCTTCATTCATATAAGCAGAAGTTGAAAAGAATTCTTCACTGTTATGTACGCACCGCCATCTTGCAATAGCATTTCTGTTCTTCTGTGAAAAACCGCTTTCAAAATCAACCGATATTCCGTCAGTAACTTCTAAAGAATCAGAGATAACTGAACCATTTGCCAAAACAGAAAGTTCTTTTTTATCAAACAAATCAAAACCGAAAAAATTCTTTATTATTCTTTCCGTTTCATCTTCAACGGACGATACCGTTTCACCCCACGCATCAGCAATGTATACCTTTGGTGCAAATCTTGCGATTATTGGATTTTTGAATATCAAAAACAAAAGCACGAGTGTTGCCGTTACTGCAATTATATATGTTGTTTTTTCTGTAAATTTTATTTGAGGAAGTTTTATTTTGTTAAAATCAGGTTTTTTCGACTCGGCTTTCCTTTTGCGTTCTCTTCTTTTTCGTCTGCTTGTGGCTGACGTATCTTTTCTCATACTGTTAATTTCTTCAGGTGTCATTATATCGTCAAGAGGAATACCATAGAGATTATCACCAAGACCAATCTCTCTTTTTTTTGTACTTCTCATTAAAACGCTCCGTTCATTTTTTTATAAATTTATACAGGGAATTTTATTTTAACAAACGCAACGTCAAATGTCAACATAATTTATGTATAATATTGAAATAATAAAAAGAGGCTGTTTTACAGCCTCTTTTTATTGTAATCGCTAAACGCAATTACTGCATTCTGCTTTCCATATCCTGGATCATTTTTTTAACCATCTGGCCACCAACAGAACCTGCCTGTCTTGATGTTAAATCACCGTTGTAACCTTCTTTCAAGTTTACTCCAACTTCGCTGGCAGCTTCCATTTTGAACTTATTCAAAGCAGCTTTTGCTTCTTTTTTTGCATTTGAATTTGAATTTGAGTTTGACATTTGTATTCTCTCCTTAATTTTTATCTTACACAAGTTTCAAAACTTACTTGCAATTATATTTTGTGATAATAACAAATGTTTATTCAGGTAAAATTAAACAATTTCAATTTCAAGATTTTCTTTTTCAGCCACTTCCATTTTGGATACGGAAATTTCGTAAGCCGTCTTTGTAATACTCTCTGTTTCGCTTATTTTTTTCTGATATTCGCGGCTTTGGATTCTGCCCCAGATTTTTATGTTATCTCCCACATTAAGCGTTGACGAAAAACGTGCATTTCTTCCCCACGCAATACATGGTATGTAATCCGATTTGTTATATGCTCTGTTGACCGCAAGCAAAAGATCTGTTATCTCTCTGCCGAATGGTGTGGTACGGTATACGGGTGATTTGCACAAAAAACCATTTAAATATATCTGATTCGGATTTTTTTCCGTGTCTGAAATCCCCAACGAAATATCCCTTGCAAAAACAGTCAGAATAAGTTTGTTCCCTTCCTGAGAGTAATTATTATACGAACGGAACTGACCCGTAACAGATACTTCGCAACCTTCATATAATTCAAAATCCTTTATCAGTCTTTCTGAAACTGTAACATTTATTCTGTCGCACATATTACTCAAGCGGAAAATTTTAATAAAAAACGAATAAAATCCTTCACCATACACCTCATGGCTGTATGTAAGTTCACTATCTACCGTACCTGTAAGATATACTTCATTATTAGTGCTGTCTGAAATCAATTTCTACACTCCTCTCGTTTGTCTTACAATATTAGTATTCAAAAAAATACAAGTTTATAACCAAACATTTACACTAATATTTTACAAATCGAAAAAAATGTGATATAATGATTTCAACTTTTTAAAAATGAAGGTAATGATATGAAATATTCTCTTAAATCAAAATCAAACAGAAGTGTTTTTAAAAGTGGTATTGTTGATGGCTTTCCGATAGGATTGGGGTATTTTGCAGTATCATTTTCTCTTGGTATTGCTGCAAAAAATGCTAACATTACTGCGTTTCAGTCTATGCTTGCAAGTATTTTGTGCAATGCTTCAGCAGGAGAATACGCAGGATTCACCATTATCGCTGCTAACGCCGCATATTTGGAGATTGCAATTATTACGCTGATTGCAAACGCACGGTATCTGCTTATGAGTTGTGCGATGAGCCAGCGGATTGACCCGCAAATGCCGTTTTTCCACAGATTTTTTATTGCTTTCGATATAACCGATGAACTTTTTGCCATAAACATATCACGCAAGGGATACATCAACCCATTGTATATGTATGGTGCCATGCTTTCCACTATACCTATGTGGGGATTTGGAACACTGTTGGGTAATATTGCAGGAAATATGCTTCCTGTTTGCCTTGTAAGTGCTTTCAGTGTTGCGTTGTACGGAATGTTTCTGGCAGTTATTATTCCACCATCACGAAAAAGCAGAATTTTAACCATTCTTATACTTGTCTGCTTCGCAGCAAGTTGGTCAGCGGCTAATCTTCCGTATGTATCTTCTTTATCAGACGGAACACGTACAATAATTTTAACGATTGTCCTGTCATCAGTGGCAGCATTCTTATTTCCAAAGGAGTCTGAAAAACAATGAATACATATATATACATATTTATTATGGCGGCCGTTTCATTTGCGATACGCGTTTTGCCTATGACACTGATACAGCGACCAATAACGAATAAATTCATACAGTCTTTCCTCTATTACGTTCCTTATGTAACACTGGCAGTTATGACTTTCCCTGCTATTACAAACGCAACTCAGTCACAGGTGTCAGGAACCATTGCATTACTTGTCGGAATACTTGCTGCCTGGTTTGGTGCAGACTTGTTTAAAGTTGCAATTATATGTTGCTCGGTTGTACTTGTTACTGAATTTTTTATTATTTAAACAAACTAAAAAGACAGTTCGCATGAACTGTCTTTTTGTTGTTTATTCGGGTTTTTTCTCAAGTTTTAAAGGATAATCACCAAGTTTGTTTACTTTGAAGCCGTTTGCTTTATATTCTTCATAATCAAACGCCTCAAGTTCATCTATAGCAAGTTTATGGAACTCATAGAAATTTTTCCACCACTCGTAGCCTGTACCGAGTTCTGCATTAAGATATGCATCAACAATATCACACGCCATAGCGGGAGCAACATAGAAAGCACCCATCGCAAGAACGTTTACACCGTTGCCTGTAATTGCACGAAGTGCCGCAGTAACACTTTCCACAACCCCTGCATGAACGTGACGGCATTTGCTTGCCGCAATATGTATACCCATACCTGTACCGCAGAACAAAAGTGCACGTTCAAACTCGCCTTCAGAAATCATAGAACCTACGCGAAGTCCTACTCTGTGAAACATCAAATCTGTATCATCGGGGTCAGAATCCACTTTTACACCCATATCAGTTATTTTCCAGCCTTTTTCACGAAGATGCTCACAAACAGCCTCTTTAAGAGGAAATCCAGCAAAATCTGCACCAACAACGATTTCTTTATCTTTAATCATTTTCATAGTACCCATTCTCCTTTATATAAAAATTTAACTTCGACGCAATATATTCATATTGTAACACATATTATACTATTAAGTCAATAAAAAAAGACAGTTCAGCCGAACTGTCTTTTTTATGCATCATAAGAGAACACAATACAATTGTCAATGTTTTGTTTGTTAATCAAAAACTTGGCTTTACGAGCATCGCCATTTGGCTGATGTCCTTGGTTAAATACAGAAAGAGCCTGATTCATATTAACGCGATTAAGTTCAAAAATACGCATTCTTTTAAACCTGACTGAGTGTTTCATACGAGAAGCATAAGAAATTTTTCCACCTTCAATATATGGTTCACCTAATAATTTCATCCTTTTTTTTGCCATTTCATTACCCATATCTGAATCTTTAATCGTTTCATGTTCATATATTATATACCATAACTTCCCATATTTTGCTATGGCATCAAGAACACTTTCCTGATCATTTCCGGGAGCTTCGTGTTTACTAATATCACTCGCCTTTAAATCGCCGTAAAAATTGCTTTTAGGAAATATCAGATCAAAATCCAACATATTAGAATCTTTTAGATTTCCTATATATCTAATTTGATCCTGGCACTTATTTTCTTCAACAAAAGCAGCAAATTTATATTCCAGACTCCATCCGGGCCATTCTGTACCTTTCCATTGATACCATGAAGCATCTTTCATTTCGGCAATCGCGTCATCTGCGAAAATCCATTCATTGAATGAGAATTTATTATTAAAAGACTTAAAAATATCAAACACAGAATTACCGCCGGCATTTCCATCAAGATATTTTTTGAAATTTTTACCCAAAACAGAAGTAACATGATTTCCTCTGCAATCAATTTTTTCAAAAACACCGTGAGTAACAGCCTGAAAAATGTCATTAGTATAAACATGAGCCGCACTTGAATTCAGTTTTCTAAAAATATAGTCTTCCAATTTAAACTCAACAAAAACAACAAGTCCTTCATAATGGTAAATGCCCATAAGACGTATATTGGTATTTGCGTCGTTTTTATGTGCCTTATAAAAATCTTTAAACCACGGTTTTAATTGACATCTTTTTTTAAATATTGGATGTGGATTACTTAAATACGTAATAGAAGATGTAAGAAAATACTCTTTAATACCATTATGCTCATAAGTATAAACATTTTTTGTTTTATTAAATTTTTCTATCTTACAACTATCATCCAACGCATACTTATATACATCTAAAATATCTGCAGGCTTGCATATAGGTTGATCATAATCAACAGTCATTTGCATATTAGGTAATATCTGTTCACTTTTGAAAACCTGTTCTCTTTCCATAAGTAGTTCCTTTCCATCAGCATGTGAAAACAATTGCTTCGCAAGGTATTCAACACAGTTCACATTAACTGCATTTCCAAATTGCTTATATGAACAGCGATCATTAGAATTAGGTATAAAATCATCAGGAAAACTTTGTAATCTTGCTGCTTCTCTTGGCGTTATTCTGCGCTTATATCTGCCAATAATGGGAATTTGAACAATAGCAACAAGAGTTGGAAAATAAGTTGGTCTTTTAACCCTTATCCCTGATGGTCTAAATTGAATAAAACCATCCCAGATAGATTTTATACTATTTCCCGCCTGCCATTCAAATTTACGTTCAGTGGGGGTAAAATCTTCTAAATAATTCCATTTATCAAGCCATTTATCAATAAATTCTTTATTATTTAAATATAAATTTCTGTTTTTAATACAAAAATCTGCTTTCCATTTAGGATATTCATCCAAAGAATATGTCTGTCCAAATTCAAACGACCATATAGGAAAGCCAATAACTTTTTCCTTTATACCGTTATAAAATTCATCCCAACATGTTAAAACCCGTTCTTCATGCTCACTGATATAATATTTATCATCGGCATAATTGTCTATGATATTTGAATCAAAAATATCAAATGTACATTCAGAATCAGGAATGGTTATATTTAATTCACCACTATAAATATCTTTTCTGATTCCGGTTATATAAACTCTTTCTCTTAACTGTGGTATTCCCAATTGATGGGGGCTCATAACAACTATTTTTATGTTATATCCTAAATCATCAAGAGATTTTTTTATAACTGTAATCGTATTACCATTATCATGGGTAAGTAAGTTTCTTACGTTTTCCAGTAAAATATATTTAGGTTTTGTATGTTTAAGTATCCTGACGATTTCAAAAAATAAAGTTCCTTTTATTTCATCCTCAAAACCCAAACGGTTACCGGCTTTTGAAAAACTTTGACACGGAAATCCTGCACACAAAACATCATATTTGGGGATTTTTGTCACATCAAGTTCTCTTACATCACAGGCCGGATCAATATTATAGTTATTTTTATATGTATCTATAGCGAATTCATCAATCTCTGCAGCCATAACACATTCACCGCCGAGATTTTTCATTGCCTGATGAAAACCACCTATCCCTGCAAACAAATCTATAAATTTAAATGAACTTTTGATATAACTCACCACCAGTATTATATGATTTAACAATTATACCATAAAACCGTTTTTAACGCAAGAAGTAAAACCAAAAAAGACAGTTCATTTGAACTGTCTTTTTAGATTAAGATAAATTATTTATTCATGCATTCCTGCACAGCAACGGCTACTGCAACGGTCATACCAACCATGGGGTTGTTACCTGCGCCGAGGAGTCCCATCATTTCAACGTGAGCAGGAACTGAAGATGAACCTGCAAACTGAGCATCAGAGTGCATACGTCCCATTGTGTCTGTCATACCGTAAGAAGCGGGGCCTGCTGCCATATTATCGGGATGGAGAGTTCTTCCTGTACCGCCGCCTGAAGCAACTGAGAAGTATTTTTTACCCTGCTCGATACATTCTTTTTTGTATGTACCTGCAACGGGATGCTGGAAACGTGTGGGGTTAGTGGAGTTACCTGTGATAGATACATCAACACCTTCAAGATGCATAATAGCAACACCCTCACGAACATCGTCAGCACCGTAGCATCTTACTTTTGCTCTTTCACCATCTGAATATGCTTTTTCAGATACAACGTTTACTTTACCTGTAGAATAATCAAATTCTGTTTTAACGTAAGTAAAGCCGTTAATTCTTGAAATAATCTGTGCTGCATCTTTACCAAGACCATTAAGGATTACTCTCAAGGGTTCTTTTCTTACTTTGTTAGCGCTTTTTGCAATACCGATAGCACCTTCAGCAGCAGCGAATGACTCGTGACCTGCGAGGAATGCGAAACATTTTGTTTCTTCTCTTAAAAGCATCGCGCCGAGGTTACCGTGACCAAGACCAACTTTTCTGTCATCAGCAACAGAACCATCAATACAGAAAGCTTGAAGACCTTCACCGATAACTTCTGCAGCATCAGCAGCAGTTGTGCAACCACGTTTAATAGCAAGAGCTGCACCTACAACGTATGCCCATGCAGCATTTTCAAAACAGATAGGCTGAATGTCTTTTACGATTTTGTAAGGATCAATGCCTTTGTCTGCACAGATTTTCTGTGCATCTTCGATTGAAGCAATACCGTTAGCATTCAATACTTTATTTATATTGTCAATTCTTCTTTCATAACTTTCAAACAATGCCATTGTAACTAATCCTCCTTATAAATTATTCGTGACGGGGATCAACCATTTTAGCAGCATCTGCAACTCTGCCGTAAGTGCCTGTAGCACCTTTCAAAGCTTCGTTAGCATCTGTACCTTTTTTGATTGCATCCATCATTTTGCCAAGGTTTACAAACTCATAACCGATGATTTCATCATCAGCGTCAACTGCAACTTTAGTTACATATCCTTCAGCCATTTCCAGATATCTGGGGCCTTTAGCCAATGTGCCGTACATAGTACCAACCTGGCTGCGTAAACCTTTACCGAGGTCTTCAAGACCTGCGCCGATCGGCAAACCACCTTCAGAGAAAGCAGTCTGTGTTCTTCCGTATACAATCTGGAGGAAGAGTTCTCTCATAGCAGTATTGATAGCATCACAAACGAGGTCAGTATTAAGAGCCTCAAGAATTGTTTTTCCGGGGAGTATTTCAGATGCCATAGCAGCCGAATGTGTCATACCGGAACAACCAAGAGTTTCTACAAGAGCCTCCTGAATAATACCGTCTTTTACATTAAGAGTGAGTTTGCAAGCACCCTGTTGGGGAGCACACCAGCCCACACCATGTGTAAGACCTGAAATATCACTGATTTCTTTTGATTTAACCCATTTGCCCTCCTGCGGAATAGGAGCAGGACCATGGTTTGCGCCTTTTTTCAATGCGCACATATTCTGATCTTCTGCACTGTAAATCATTTATGTATCTCCTTTCATAAAATTAAAAGTTTACATTGTTAATATTTTACCATACTTTGTCGAATTTAACAAGTACAAATTTTATTTTGCTTTTATAATTTATTTGTACATTATTACTTTTATTACGCTTCGGGTTCGTCCCAGTTATGATAAACTTCCTGAACGTCATCGTTATCTTCTAAAGCATCGATAAGTTTTTCCATCATAAGCAAATCGTGTTCGTCAGTTAATGTTACGGTTGTCTGCGGAATCATATCAACTTCGGCAGATGCAAACGCATAACCTTTAGCCTCCAGAGCATCACGCACATCACCCATGCTATCGGGCTCGGTAGAGATTTCAAAATAATCATCCTCTACTCCGAAATCTTCTGCACCGCAATCGAGCGCATCCATCATAACGGTTTCTTCATCAAGGTTATCTTTATTTATAATAATGATACCTTTTCTGTCAAACATCCAACCGACAGAACCTGTTTGACCAAGATTGCCTCCAAACTTATCAAAATAATGACGCAAATCACCTGCTGTTCTGTTCCTGTTATCTGTAAGTGCTTTTACGATAACTGCCACGCCGTTGGGGCCGTATCCTTCATACTGAATATCTTCAAAATTTGCAAGATCCTGCTCACCTGCAGCCTTTTTGATGCAACGCTGAATATTATCATTAGGCATATTATTTGCCTTTGCCTTTGCTATAACGTCTTTCAAACGTCTGTTAATCTCAGGATCAGCACCGCCCGCTTTTGCAGCAACGGCTATCTCTCTGCCGATTTTAGTGTAAATCTTTGCTTTCTGTGCATCAGATTTTTCTTTTTTGTGTTTAATGTTAGACCATTTGGAATGTCCTGACATATCGACTTACCTCCGTATATAATTAAAGTTTGATAATGTTATTTATTTTTAAACACCATTATATATTAAACTACAAAATATTTGAATTGTCAATCCCTCGTGCCAGATATATAATGAAGAAATTTTTTAAAAAGGGTATTTACAAATCATTTTTTTTGTAGTAGTGTATTTATTGTGAGTTTTTTAAAAGAAGGTGTGATTATTGGAAAAAGTATATCGTCTGTGGCTTATTGCGATTGCAAAATTACGCAGATCCGCCATATCCAGACTACTTGATATATATGGTTCAGCAGAGGCTGTATACAATATTTCCGAATCTGAAATCAGGTCACACAAGTTCTTGCATGATGATGAAAAAGACGCTCTTTGCAGAAAAGAATATGAACTTGCAAGCAAGTATCTTGAATATATTGAAAAAAACAATACAAGATTCATAACTCCGCTTGACGAAGATTATCCGTCAGCATTGTTTCATATTGAAGACGCTCCGCACGGTCTTTTTTGCAGGGGTAAATTTATTGACATGAACGAAAATGTGCTTCTTGCCGTAATCGGTGCACGCAAATGCACACAGTACGGTCACGAATGTGCAAGAATCATATCCAAAAATGTTGCAAAGGAAGGTGCCGTTATTGTAAGCGGTATGGCAACGGGGATTGATTCTGCCGCACACGAAGGTGCACTTGATGCAGGTATGCCGACCATCGCCGTGCTCGGCTGCGGAGTAAACATTGTTTATCCCCCATCCAACCACAATCTTATGAAAAAGATTATGGAAACCGGAATGGTGATAAGTGAATATCCCGTTAACTATTCAGCAACCAAGTATACTTTTCCTGACAGAAACAGAATCATTTCCGGAATATCCAACGGTGTTGCAGTTATTGAAGCAGGTAAACGAAGCGGTTCGCTGATAACGGCACGTTGCGCTGCTGAACAGGGCAAAGACATATTTGCCGTTCCCGGTCATATCAACAGTCCATCGTCTGTTGGAACAAATGAACTTATCAAAGACGGTGCACATCTTATAACGTGTGCCGAAGATATAACTTTTTTCTACTCTACACAGTTAGAGTATGTGAAATCAAAATTTTACAGTAAAAAATCTCATATAGAAGAATATTCGTCATACACGGCAGATAATAATGATATTGAATATGCAATATCAAAAATACTTACCGCCGAGCCGATAAGCATTGACGAAATTTCCACTTTAACAGGAATTGATATTCCTCAAATTAACACGGCACTTCTGATGATGGAACTTTCAGGAACAATAATGACACACCCGTCCGGAAAGTACAGCAAAACAATCGAATAACTGATAATTTTTAGAGAGAAGGTTTTTGATAAATGTCAAAGAAAATGGTAATTGTGGAGTCCCCGTCAAAGGCGACTACTATAAAAAAATACTTGGGCAAAGGCTACGATGTTGTAGCAAGTGTAGGTCACGTGGTAGACCTGCCCAAAAGCCGTTTAGGTATTGACACCGAAAACAATTTTGAACCTAAATATATTATAATACGCGGCAAGGGAGAACTTGTTAAAAGTCTTAAAAAAACCGCCAAAGAATGTGACAAAGTTTACCTTGCAACTGACCCTGACCGCGAAGGTGAGGCTATTTCATGGCATCTTGCAAATCTTCTGGAAATTCCAGAAGATTCAAAGTGCCGTATAACTTTCAACGAGATTACAAAACCCGCAGTTAAAGCTGCTATTACACAGCCGAGAGCAATTGACAAAGACCTTGTTGATGCTCAGCAGGCAAGACGTGTTCTTGACAGAATTGTGGGCTACAAAATAAGTCCCTTGCTCTGGAAAAAGGTTAAAACAGGCCTTTCCGCAGGACGTGTGCAGTCCGTTGCAATCCGCCTTATATGCGACAGAGAGAACGAAATAAACGCATTTATTCCTGAAGAATACTGGACGGTTGATGCTAATCTTTTACAGAACAAAAAGAAATTTACCGCTAAATACTATGGCAAAAACGGAAAGAAGTTCGTACCCTCAACCAAGGAAGAGGCAGATGCCATAATCAATGATCTTGAAGGTGCAACTTTTACAATTAAAGAGGTTAAAACCGGTAAAAGAGAAAAATCCCCTGCCCCGCCGTTTACAACAAGTACTCTTCAGCAGGAAGCAGGCAGAAAATTAGGATTTACCACACAGAAAACAATGAGTGTTGCACAGCAACTTTACGAAGGCGTAAAAGTTGGCAGTGAGGGTGTTGTGGGGTTAATCACTTACATGAGAACAGACTCTTTAAGAATATCTGAAGATGCTCAGGCACTTGCACGTAATATATTAAAAGATACCTACGGGGCTGAATATATTACCAAAACTCCGAGAAAATATAAAACAAAGAAAAATGCACAGGATGCTCACGAGGCTATACGTCCTACAATGGCAGAACTTACACCTGCCAAAGTTAAAGACGATCTTTCAAACGACCAGTACAAATTATACAAACTTATATGGGAACGTTTTATGGCAAGCCAGATGAGTGACGCTGTATATGACACAGTTTCCGCATCAATAGACGCAGAAAAACACACATTTAAAGCAACGGGTTCCACTCTTAAATTTGCGGGATTCACCATTCTTTATGTTGAAGGTACAGACGGTGAAAAAGAAAAAGAGTCTTCACTTCCGGAACTTAAAGTCGGTGATACTCCCTCTCTCAAAGAACTTATTCCCGAACAACACTTCACACTGCCACCGTCGCGTTTTACTGAGGCATCTTTAGTTAAAACATTAGAAGAAAAAGGTATCGGCAGACCAAGTACCTACTCTCCTACAATTGCAACAATAATTGCGCGCGGTTATTGTGTAAGAAATAAAAAACTGCTTGTTCCAACAGAACTTGGTATGATTGTTACCGATTTAATGAAAGAACATTTTGTTGATATAGTCGACGAAAAATTCACTGCAAACATGGAAGACCAACTTGATGAAATTGAAATTGGTAATATTGAATGGAACAAGGTAATCGCTGATTTTTATCCTAAATTTTCAGAAGACCTTAAAAAAGCAGAAGAAAAAATCGGTGAAATTGAATTAAAAGACGAAGTGTCTGACGTAGTATGTGAAAAATGCGGCAGACTTATGGTTTACAAACACGGCAGGTTCGGCAAATTTCTTGCCTGTCCCGGATATCCGCAATGCAGAAACGCAAAGGCTATTGTAAAAGAAACAGGCGTTCAATGTCCCAAATGCGGCGGAAATGTAATTGAGAAAAAAAGCAAACGCGGAAAATTATTCTTCGGATGCGACAATTACCCGCAATGCGATTTCACATCGTGGGATAAACCACTCAACGAAAAATGTGATAAATGCGGCAGTATGATGTATCAGAAAATAGGACGTTTTTCAAAGAAATACTGTCCGCAATGCGATATTAAAGAAACAAAAAAGGATAACTGATATGAATGTTAAAGTTATAGGTGCAGGTCTTGCAGGCTGTGAAGCCGCATGGCAACTTGCAAATGCAGGTATCAAAGTAACATTATACGAGCAAAAACCGTTATCTTACTCCCCTGCACATACTATGCCGACTATGGCAGAACTGGTATGTTCCAACTCTCTGCGTGCCGCAGGTCTTGAAAATGCCGTTGGTCTTTTAAAAGAAGAAATGCGTATTTTAGGATCACTCATTATGGAATGTGCTGATGCAACAAAAGTTCCTGCCGGCGGTGCTTTGGCAGTTGACAGAGAATTGTTTTCCAAAATGGTCAGCGACAAAATCCACGCACACCCTAACATTGAAGTTATAAACGAAAGAATTGACAAAATCCCTGACGACGGATATGTAATTATAGCAACCGGACCTCTTACAGATGGTGAACTTTATGATAATATCCGTGATTTTTTCAGCGGTGAATATCTGCATTTTTTTGATGCCGCTGCACCTATTGTAGAGAGAGAAAGCATTGATATGTCAAAAGCATATTTTGCCGCGCGATACGGCAAGGGCGGTGCAGACTATATCAACTGCCCTATGACCAAAGCCGAATATACTGATTTTTACAATAATCTTATATCCTCTGAAACCGCACCTGTGCACGGTGCTGATGAAGGCAGTGTTTTTGAAGGATGTATGCCGGTAGAAACTATGGCAAAACGCGGAGAAGATACTTTACTTTTCGGACCTCTTAAACCCGTTGGATTAGAAATTCCCGAAACAGGCGAACTCCCCTACGCCGTAGTACAGTTGCGTCAGGATAATACATCAGGCACACTTTATAATATTGTGGGATTTCAGACAAGATTGAAATTCGGTGAACAGAAACGCGTTTTTTCTATGATACCGGGACTTGAAAATGCATCTTTTGTCCGTTACGGTGTAATGCACAGAAATACTTTTATTAACTCCCCCGAACTTCTTGATTGTTACTACCGCACAAAAAAAGATAAACGAGTGTTTTTTGCTGGTCAAATAACAGGTGTTGAGGGTTATATAGAATCTGCCTCATCAGGACTTATGGCAGGTTTTAATCTTGCAAGACTTTTAAACGAAAAAAATATGATTGAATTTCCCATCACAACCGCTATAGGTGCTCTTTCTCATTACATCAGCGGTGGTGCAACCGGTAAATTTCAACCTATGAATGTCAACTTCGGTATCATGGAGTCTTTAGGACGGAAAATCAAAAACAAAAAAGAAAAGAATCTGGCAATAAGCCAACGTGCTATTGAAACTATTAAAGAAATTATTTCAATGGAGGAATGATTTATATGGATATAACAGCACTTTTTAACATTTCATACGGTTTATACCTTGTTACTTCAAAAGACAGGAACAAAGATAACGGTGCAATAGTCAATACTGTGTGTCAGGTTACAAACACACCTAACCGTGTTGCAGTAACAATAAGCAAAGAAAACTATTCTCACGACATAATAAAAAACACAGGGCTTATGAACATCGTTTGTTTGTCTGAAAAAACGCCGTTTAAAGTGTTTGAGAATTTCGGTTTCCAAAGCGGAAAAAACGTTGACAAATTTGATGGTTGGAATTTCACACGTTCTGCCAATGGACTTGCAATATTAAGCGAGTATGCAAATTCATATATTTCTTTGAAAGTGGAACAATACATCGATATTGACACTCACGGTATGTTTATCTGTTCTGTTGAAGAATGTGAAAATATTTCTTCCGAACCTACAATGACATATAGTTACTATCACAAAAACGTTAAACCTCAGCCCCAAAAGACCACAAAAAAAGGTTTTGTATGCAAAATATGCGGCTACGTTTACGAAGGCGATACTCTTCCCGCTGATTTTATATGTCCCTTATGTAAACACGGTGCATCAGATTTTGAACCTATTTCCTGATTAAACCATTTAAACCCGATAATGTGTATATTATCGGGTTTTTCATTATAATTTTAATATTTTCTCAGCACATATCCTACCTTTATTTTGCTCTAAACTCTTGCATACAAAAATGATATATGTTATAATACTTATGTATATTATGACCATTGGGAGGAGTATCCGTGAGCGATATTAAACCAGTTGATAAATCGCAGATAGAACAAAGAAAGAAAAAACGTCACGCAAAAAAGAACAGATTTTTGATTGTGATAATACTTATTTTGGTAATATCCTGCGCTTTTACCCTTTATATGAATATAGATAATCCGCTTTTGCACAGCGCTTTTTCCGGTGTCGGAATAAATTTGTCAAACAAAACGTTTATTGACTTTGAAAAGACTGAAGATTATGCTTTGGCCGGATTCAACGGTAATGCCATCGTTGCACGTAATACAACTGTTTCGTGTGTGGACGGCAACATGAACAATATCTGGACAATCAATCAAAACAATGCCGCACCTGTTATTAAAACAAACGGCAAGTATGTTCTCACATACAGTTTTGACGTTCCGGGGGCAGTTCTTACAAAGGGCGGCGATTCAATTGAATTTGCAGTTGAAAATCATATTATCGGAGGAAGCGTCAATAAAAACGGCTACTGTGCACTTGTTACCCGAGAAAAAGGCTATAAGGCACAGATTATCGTTTTTTCACCTGATGGGGAAGTTCTCTATAAGTGGCACAGTGCTGACAACTATATAATTGATACTGCCATTTCGCACGATAATCGTACTTTAGCGGTTGCTACTGCTGATTTTTCTAAAAACACCGCATCGGGCGGACTAATGCTTTTTAATTTTTCTCAGGAAAAACCTTTTGCCGGTCAGGTTCTTGAAAATAACCTGATTATGCAGATTGAATACACAGGCAAAGATTCTTTGCTTGCTGTTGGTGATGTTGCATCAGTCGTGTTTAACAGCCTTGGCGAGAAAAAGTATGAATATTCGTATTCCGGAAAAAGCCTTACAAATTATGATATAGGCGAAGACAATTCAATTGTACTTGCTCTTAATGAAAGTGACTCTGTTTTGAATGATACTGAAATCAAGATTTTAAGCAGTAACCTTAAGGAAAAAGGTACGTATATGGCAAACGGTGCCATAAATTGCGTAGATTGTGCAGATGGTCAGGTTTTGGTTGTATCGGACAGAAAACTTGCTCTTGTAAGTAAACGCGGTAACGAACTTTCAAAACTTGATGTTAATAAAGATGTTAAAAAAGCAGTGCTTTTAGATGGCTGGGATGTTCTTATTGCATCAGGAAACAACGCAGAAATTGTAAATATGAAGTAATTATGTGAATATACATTAAAAGGGAGGAGATATATATGATACTTGATATTATATTGGCAGGCGTAATAGCGGT